>NZ_JAJSLU010000022.1:68468-94818 GCF_023063025.1 Pseudomonas sp. YL2
CCCGGGGGGGGGGGGGCGTGCTGGCGAGTGCGGTGCGCCAACCAGCATTTCTTTATCGGCCCCCCCGCTTAGGCGTGGAAGCCCGCTCCCACAATGGTTCAGTGGTGTTGCTACTTGCGGTTAAGCATCACCGGCAGCTGCGCAACCAGTTTGGCGTTGTTCAGCGGCGCACGGATGAACCCGCGCTGCGTGCCGTCCGGGCCGATCACCGCCAGGTTGCCGCTGTGATCCACCGTGTAGTTCGGCTTGCTGGTATCGGCTGGAATGAACGGAATGCTCACCGCATTCGCGACCTTCTGCAGCTCTTCGATCGACTTCGGTGTCAGGCCCACGAACTGTGGATCGAAGTAGCCCAGGTACTGCTTCAACTGCTGCGGGTTGTCGCGGTTCGGGTCGACGCTGACCAGCACGATCTGCAACTTATCCACAGCATCCTTGGGCAACTCGCTCTTGATCTGGCGCAGCTGGGCGAGGGTGGTCGGGCAGATGTCCGGGCAGAAGGTGTAGCCGAAGAACAGCAGGCTCCACTTGCCTTTCAACTCGTCGATGGCGACCGGTTGGCCGTCCTGATTGGTCATGGTCACGCCCGGCAGGGTGCGGCTCTGCGGCAGCAGGATGATACCGGCGTCGATCAGCGCGGTGGGGTCGCCCTGGCCTTTGCCACTCAGGACTTTGTTGACGGTCAGTCCCAGGATCAGCGCGATCACGGCGACGAGAATGAAGACGGTTTTCTGGGTTCGAGTCATAGGTTCAACAGTAAGTAGTGGTCTACGAGCAGGGCGATGAACAACAGGAACAAGTAATAAATAGAGTACTTGAAGGTGTTGATCGCCGCGTGCGGCCGAGTGCCACGGTACAGCACCACGGCCCATTGCAGAAACCTTGCGCCCAGCGCGAGGGCGCAGATCAGGTAGAGCACGCCGCTCATGTGGATCACATACGGCAGCAGACTCACCGCGAGCAGGGCGAAGGTGTACAGCAGAATGTGCACTTTGGTGTAGTGCTCGCCGTGTGTTACCGGCAGCATCGGGATGTCGGCCTTGGCGTATTCCTCCTTGCGATGGATCGCCAGCGCCCAGAAGTGCGGCGGGGTCCAGGCGAAGATGATCAGCACCAGCAGCAACGGTTCGGCGCTGACATGGCCGGTGGCGGCGGTCCAGCCGAGCAGCGGAGGGGCGGCGCCGGCAAGACCGCCGATGACGATGTTCTGTGGCGTCGCGCGTTTGAGGAAACCGGTGTAGATCACCGCGTAGCCGAGTAACGAAGCGAGGGTAAGCCATGCGGTCAGCGCATTGGTGAACGTCAGCAGCATCGCCTGCCCGAGCAGCGCCAGCACCAGCGCAAAGGTCAGCGCCGCTGCCGGCGAAACCCGGCCCTCGGCCAATGGCCGTTTGTGCGTGCGCGCCATCACCGCGTCGATACGCCGATCCACCACATGATTGACCGCCGCCGCGCCGCCGGCACACAACGCAATCCCCAGATTGCCGAACACCAGCACCGTCCACGGCACCCCGGCGCGGGTCGCGAGGAACATGCCGACCAGCGAGGTGATCAGCATCAGCACCACCACTTTCGGCTTGGTCAGCTCCAGATAGTCACGCCACAGCGCTTGCGCGGGACGTTCGCCGATCAGAAGCGCCATGGCGTTTCTCCTTTAATGGTGATGGGCGCCGCCACGTGTTTACGCGGGCTGAGGTGCCAGCGCGCAAGCACCGGCTGTTTGACCCGGACCAGACTGGTGCGCGCGTGATAATTGACCAGCACCATGCTCAGCAGTAGCGCCGCGCCGCCGGCGTTATGCGCCACGGCTACCGGCAGCGGCAGATGGAACAACACGTTGCTGATGCCGAGGGTGATCTGTGCGCCGAGGGCAATGACGACTAGCCCGGCCAAACGCGTCATGCCGACAGCCCTGAGCTGCCAGGCCAGACCGAGCAGGACGATCGTCACCAACAGCGCGCCGATGCGATGAGTCAGGTGAATCGCCGTGCGCGCGTCGCTGTCGAGCTGACCGCCGAGATAATTGGGGCCGATGTGCTGGGTCAGGTGAAAGCCGTTGGCAAAGTCCGCCGGTGGCAGCCATTGACCGTGGCAGGTCGGGAAGTCGATGCAGGCCACCGCCGCGTAGTTGGAACTGACCCAACCACCCAGTGCGATCTGGCCGATCACCAGCATCAGCCCCGCCGTCGCCCAATACTGCAAACGCTTGGGGACGGTCAGTGCCGGCAGCACCCCGGACAATCTCAAGGTCAGCAGGAACAGCAGACTCAAGGTCGCAAAACCGCCGAGCAAATGCCCGGTGACCACTTGCGGCCAGAGCTTGAGCGTCACCGTCCACATGCCGAACGCCGCTTGGGCGAACACCACCGCCAGCAGAAACAGCGGCAATTTCAACGGCTGCCCCGGATGACGCCGATTGACCCAGGCGCGCCCGGCCAGAATCGAAATGAGCATGCCGAGAGTGCCGGCGAAGTAGCGGTGGATCATCTCGTTCCAGCCCTTGTGCGCCACCACCGGCGAGTCGGGGTAATGCAGTTCGGCATGGGCCAGTTGGGCTTCGCTTTTCGGCACGCTGATAAAGCCGTAGCAGCCCGGCCAGTCCGGACAGCCGAGGCCGGCATGGGTCAGGCGGGTGTAGGCGCCGAGCAGCACAACGATCAGTGCCAGCAGGGTGGCAAACAGCGCGAGGCGAAATCCAGGTTTGGCCATGACGATGCCCTTATCCGATGTTCGACAGTTTCAGCAGGTGGCGCAGGTCGTTGAGCAGGTCCTTGCCCTTCACGCTCGGGTCGTAACGCAGCACGAGGTTGCCGTGGGGGTCGATGATCCACAGTTGCGGTGTGGCCTTGTCGCCGGTGGCCTTGCTCAACGCTGCGCTGTCCAGCGGGTAGCGTTGCAGCTGCGGGTATTCGCGGCTCAGCTTGGCTTCGTAGTCGGCGCTCAGCGGTTGCGCGGCGGCGAGGGCATGGCTGGCGCGTCCGGCATCGCGGCCGAGACCGATCTGGATCTGCCGGGCGAGGTACACCAGTTGCTGACAGTCCACCGCGCAATCTTTCGGCGCGGTCACCAGCATCTGCCACCGCTGTTCATCGGCTTGCACGCCGAGGTCGGCGCGGGTCTGGCCGTTGCCGATCAGTTCGCCGTGATAGCTGCGACCTTCCGGCACCCAGAACTGCAATTTGTACATGCCGGTGGCGAGGATCATCGGGCCGACCACGCCGAGCACAATCAGCAACAGCTGGATCCGTCCACGGCGGCGGGTAGCCGGGGTTTTCGCCTCAGACATGCTGGGTGGATTCATGGCCGTTCCCATGGTGGTTCTCCTTTGCGTTGTGCAAGCCTAAATAGACGTAGAGGCCGAGCAGGACGGTGGCCATGGCGAACCACTGCACGGCGTATCCAAGGTGTTTTTCCGGGCCCATCGCAACTACCGGCCAGTCGGCCTCGTAGCTGGCAGGGCCGGGTTCGGCGCGAAGTTCGTAGGCGAAGCCGTCGCGATCGAGGGTTTTCCACAGCTTCGCCGGCTCCACGGCGGTGATCGTTTGCGGCCAGGTGCTGCTGGCCGGGTCGGCGTGCAACTGGAAGGTCGCACCGGGGGCGACGTAGACCCAGGCGTCCAGATTCACGGCGTCGGCGGGGGTAGCGAATTGCGGCGTCACCCGGCGATCCGGCCATGGCAGCCAGCCGCGATTGACCAGCAGCCACTGGCCGCTGGCCCGATCCTGAAACGGTTGCAGCAGCTCGATACCGACCTTGCCGTTGCGCTGGCGGTTGTCGAGCAGCAGGCTGTGGGCGCCATCGAACTGGCCGTACAGATGCACACGGCGAAAGGCCGGGTCGGCGCTGTGCAGCAATTCGCTGCTGGCCATCGGATCAGCCGCGCGGCGCTCGGCATAAGTGGCGAGCAGGGCGGTTTTCTCCGCGCCCCGACCGAGCTGCCAGAAACCCAGCGACACCAGCAGCGGCAACAGCAACGCCACCACCACGGTCGGTATCACGCCCGGGCGGAAGCGCTTCATGGCCGTGCCACAAAGTCAGTCGTCGCGCTCGCTATACTCAACTGCATCGCCTGTCCCCCGGAGTCTTCCCATGCTCAAAGCAGCCATCGTCCTGCTGCTGATTGCCACGGTGATCAGCCTGTTCAGCGGCCTGTTTTTCCTGGTCAAGGACGACAGCAGCTCCAATCGCCTGGTGATCGCCTTGAGTGTTCGGGTGGCACTGGCCGCTGCCACCGTCGGCTTGATCGCCTGGGGCTTTTACAGCGGCCAACTGGTGTCGCATGCGCCTTGGTGATCAGTGCTCAGAGCACGTAAACGAAGATGAACAGGCCGATCCACACCACATCAACGAAGTGCCAGTACCAGCTCGCCGCCTCGAAGCCGAACTGATGCTCGGTATCGAAATGGCCCTTCATGATGCGCATCAGCATCACGAACAGAATGATCGTGCCGATGGTCACGTGCGCGCCGTGGAAACCGGTGAGCATGAAGAACGTCGCGCCGTAGATGCCCGAACCCAGGGTCAGGCTCAGTTCGTGGTAGGCGTGCATGTATTCCTCGGCCTGCAAGGCGAGGAAGCCGCAGCCCAATAGAACGGTGATCGCCAGCCAGATTTTCAGTGCGCCGCGATGGCCCTTTTTCAAGGCATGGTGGGCGATGGTGATGGTCACGCTGGAGCTGACCAGCAGGATCGTGTTGATCAGCGGCAGGCCCCACGGGCTGATGACTTCCTTGGGTGGCGGGAACAGTTTCGGGTCCGGGGTGTGCAGCAGCGGCCAGGTGAACTGGAAGTTCGGCCAGAGCATGTGCGCGATGCCTTTCGGGCCTTCGCCGCCCAGCGCCGGGCCGGAGATGTGCCGCACATAGAACAGTGCGCCGAAGAAGGCGACGAAGAACATCACCTCGGAGAAGATGAACCAGCTCATGCCCCAGCGGAACGAGCGATCGAGCTGCGGGCTGTACAGCCCGGCACGACTTTCCTTGATCACCGCACCGAACCAGCCGAACAGCATGTACGCCAGCAACAGCCCGCCGACGAAAAAGATGTACGGGCCGTGGGATTCCGGGCGCGCTGCCTTCAGATCGTTGAACCAGGTCGCCAGGCCGTACACGGTGATGACCATGCCGAAGGTGGCGATGATCGGCCATTTGCTCTGGGCCGGGACGTAATAGTGCTCATGAGTTGCCATTTATTGTTCTCCTTATCGGGCACGCTTAACCGCCAGTGTTTGCAGCCACCGGAGGATGTCGGGCGGTGATATCGAACAGCGTGTAGGACAGCGTCAGGTGCTTCACGTCCTTGGGCATGTCGCGGTCAACGATGAAACGCACCGGCATCTCGATCTGCTGACCCGGTTGCAGCACCTGCTGGGTGAAGCAAAAGCATTCGGTCTTGTGGAAATACGCCGCGGCGTTGCTCGGCGCGATGCTCGGCACAGCTTGCGCACTCATCGGTTTGTCGGTGGGATTGCGCGCGATGAAAATCATCTCGTTGACCGCGCCGGGGTTGGCGGTCAACTCGTCGTGTTTGGGGTAGAACTCCCACGGCATGTCGATGTTGTTGGTCGACAGGAACTGCACGCGCACCTGACGCGAGCTGTCCACCATTTGCTCGCCCTCGTACTGCCCGGCGGTTTTGCCATTGATGCCGAAGGCCTTGCACATCACGTCGTAGATCGGCACCAGAGCAAAGCCGAAGACAAACATTGCCACCACCACGCCGAGCAGACGGGTGACCAGTTTTTTCAGCGAGATCGAGTCAGCCATGTTTGTCAGCCTCCACCGAGATCCCCTGTGGGAGCGGGCTTGCTCGCGAATGCAATTCATCATTCAACCCATGAGTTGAATGATCTGACGCATTCGGGAGCAAGCCCCCTCCCACAAAGGCAAGGCGTTTCATTTCACTTCCGGCGGCGTGGTAAAGGTGTGATACGGCGCCGGCGACGGCACGCTCCACTCCAGGCCTTCGGCGCCATCCCACGGTTTCGCCGGGGCTGGCGGGCCGCCGCGAATGGTCTTGATCACGATGAACAGGAAGAAGATCTGCGTGGCACCGAACATGAACGCGCCAATCGACGAAACCATGTTGAAGTCGGCGAACTGCAGGTTGTAATCCGGGATCCGCCGCGGCATCCCCGCCAGCCCCACGAAGTGCATCGGGAAGAAGGTCATGTTCATGCCGACGAACGACAGCCAGAAGTGCAGCTTGCCGAGGGTTTCGTCGTACATGTGCCCGGTCCACTTCGGCAGCCAGTAATAGGCCGAAGCGAAGATCCCGAAGATCGCCCCCGGCACCAGCACGTAGTGAAAGTGCGCGACCACGAAGTAGGTGTCCTGGTACTGGAAGTCCGCCGGGGCAATGGCCAGCATCAGCCCGGAAAAACCGCCGATGGAAAACAGGATCACAAACGCTACGGCGAACAGCATCGGCGTCTCGAAGGTCAGCGAGCCTTGCCACATGGTGCTGGCCCAGTTGAACACCTTCACCCCGGTCGGCACGGCGATGAGCATGGTCGCGTACATGAAGAACAACTCGCCCACCAGCGGGATGCCGACCACGAACATGTGGTGCGCCCAGACGATGAACGACAGGAACGCGATGCTCGCCGTGGCGTAGACCATCGAGGTGTAGCCGAACAGCGGCTTGCGCGAGAAGGTCGGGATGATCTGGCTGACGGCGCCGAAGGCCGGCAGGATCATGATGTACACCTCGGGGTGGCCGAAGAACCAGAACACGTGCTGGAACAGCACCGGGTCACCGCCACCGGCGGCACTGAAGAAACTGGTGCCGAAGTGGATGTCCATCAGCATCATCGTCACGCACCCGGCCAGCACCGGCATCACCGCGATCAGCAGGAACGCGGTGATCAGCCAGGTCCAGACGAACAGCGGCATTTTCATCAGGGTCATGCCGGGGGCGCGCAGGTTGAGGATGGTGGCGATCACGTTGATCGCACCCATGATCGAACTGATCCCCATCAGGTGGATGGCGAAGATGAAGTAGGTGACGCTTTCCGGCGCGTAGGTGGTGGACAGCGGCGCATAGAACGTCCAGCCGAAGTTCGGCCCGCCACCGGCGGTAAACAGGGTCGAGACCAGCAGCAGGAACGCCGCCGGCAGCAGCCAGAAGCTGAAGTTGTTCATCCGTGGCAGGGCCATGTCTGGCGCGCCGATCATCAACGGGATCATCCAGTTGGCGAGGCCGACGAACGCCGGCATCACCGCGCCGAAGACCATCACCAGGCCGTGCATGGTGGTCATCTGGTTGAAGAACGCCGGTTCGACGATCTGCAGCCCGGGCTGGAACAGCTCGGCGCGGATCACCATGGCGAACGTGCCGCCGAGCAGGAACATGCAGAACGCAAACCACAGGTACAGCGTGCCGATATCCTTGTGGTTGGTGGTCAGCACCCAACGCATCAGGCCTTTGGCGGGGCCGTGGGCGTGGTCGGCATGACCGTGGTCATCGATTACAGCGCTCATGGCCGGTCTCCTTTACGTGAGTGGACGGGGCGGGCCGGGGCGCATTGCCCCGACCGATTCACGAAGTACGCGATAGACCGGCTCATTTGCTTTCCGCCTGTTTGAGCTCAAGCACTTCTTTTGGCGTGACCATGTCGCCCTTGTTGTTGCCCCAGGCGTTACGTTCGTAGGTCACCACCGCTGCGATATCGACTTCCGACAACTGCTTGCCGAACGCTGCCATGGCGGTGCCGGGTTTGCCGAAGTACACGCGGTGCAGGTGGTCGGCTTTCGGCCCGGTGGCAATCGGTGAGCCCTTGAGCGCCGGGAACATCGGCGGCAGGCCCTGGCCTTCGGCCTGGTGACAGGCCACGCAAGTGGTGTGATAAATCTTGTCGCCGCGTTCCTTGAGTTCGTCGAGGGTCCATTCCTTGCTGGTCAGCTCCTTGAGCTGCGCGGCTTCGGCTTTGCGGTCGGCAAGCCACTTGTCGTAGTCGGCCTTCTCTTTGACGTCGACCACGATCGGCATGAAGCCGTGATCCTTGCCGCACAACTCGGCGCACTGGCCACGGTAAAGGCCGGGCTTGTCGATGCGGGTCCAGGCTTCGTTGACGAACCCGGGGATCGCATCGCGCTTGACCGCGAAGGCCGGCACCCACCAGGAGTGGATAACGTCGGCGGAGGTCACGAGGAAGCGCACCTTGGCGCCGACCGGCAGCACCAGCGGCTTGTCGACTTCGAGCAGGTAGTGCTCGCCCTTGGCTTCCTTGTTGTGGATCTGTTCGGCAGGGGTGGCCAGGTTGCTGAAGAACTCGACATCCTGACCCAGGTATTTGTAGTGCCACTTCCACTGATAACCGGTGATCTGGATATCGATATCCGGCTCACTGGTGTCGTACATGCGGATCAGGGTAGCGGTCGCCGGAACGGCCATCGCTACCAGGATCAGCAGCGGCACGACCGTCCAGAGAATCTCGACGGTGGTACTTTCGTGGAATTTTGCGGCGACCTGCCCGGTCGAGCGGCGATGCACGATCATCGACCAGAACATGGCGCCGAAGACGATGATCCCGATCACCACACAGATCCAGAAAATGGTCATGTGCAGGTCGAATACTGCGTGACTGATTTCAGTCGCTCCAGGCGCCATATTCACAGTCCAGGCCGCTTGAGCCGGGCTGAAAATCGACCACAACAGGAGGCCCATCCAGACGTGTGGATGTCGCATCATTGCGGGTTCCCCTTATCGTTCTTGTTATCCCGTAGGCGCAACGCCTTCGGCAAGGGAGCGGCTGCATCAGACTACGAACTTGAATCGCCGGGCCTTGCTGCGTGGGCAGTCGGGCGTCATCAGCTAACTCCATTCAATGGCGAGTATAGACAGCCATCGGGAATTGCAATGTCGACGCGTAAATGATCTGAAACAGCCGGGGCTTGCGCTCAAGGGTACGAATGGAGAAGGATGCAGACGAGTGGTGGCGAACCGATATAACGCTGCTGCATCAAGGATGAAATAATTATGACAAATGCGTCTTAGCATTTTTCGTAAGCCAGCTAAGTTATGTCTTCCCTATTTCATTGCCTTGTTCCCTGGAGTTTTCATGAACACCGCCGCATTGCGCGAGCAGATCCAAAAAGCCCGACAAACCGAAAATGAAACCGGACGGCTCAAGCGTCAGCTGGAAGCCAAACTGCCTCATCTGCATTCGGCCATCCAGTTGCCAGACGCCAACCGCGAAGAAGCGTTGACCAGTTTCGTCACCGCCTACATCGATGAAGTACCAGACATGCTGGACGCAGCCAATGAAGTTGCCAGGGAAGCGGGAATCGAGTCGCAGATCAAGCCGGTGCTGAAAATCGCCGAGCAGTACTTCCTCCAGCCGCCGGTCGGCCTGGACAGCCTGCTGGATGAAGCCTATCTGGCGCACCGCTTTGTCGAAGAGGTCAACGACCTGTACATCAAACACCTCGGCCAGCCACTGATCCCCTTGGACATGACGGTCGCCAACCTGATTGCTCACCAATTGCTCGGTGAGGAATTTGCCAATCAACTGGATGAAGTCGTGCATCACACCATCGACAAGATGCTCGACGACGATAGTTTTGCGCTGGAATCGGTAGAGGCCTACCGCGACAAACTGAGCAGCCCGGATACCGGTGCCGCGTGGAAGCGCTGGCCATGCATGGGCCGCCGCCTCGGCGTGGGCCTGGAGCTGGATCAGCCTGCTGCCTGATTCAAAGCCCGGTACAAATCCCAATTGTGGGAGGGGGATTTCAAGATCAGGTTTTTAGCCAGCCGCACCGATCCCGGTATTGGTCCGAACCCGCCCCTCCAACCGTCGCTTCAACCCGCGCGACTCAATCAACAGCTTCGAGCCCTTCGCCGCATTCGCCCGGCCCCATTCCTCCAGCAACTCCAGACACGAATGGTCGATGTAGCTCAGGTTATTGAGCGGCACGTGAACCGTCGTGCCTTGCGGAATACTGCCCAGCACTTGGGTCAGTGCCGGCACCTTGAGGAATGTCGCCGCGCCGACCAGACGCAATTCCATCTCACCGTCCTGCGGCAGGTCGATCAGGCTGATCTTCAGGCGTGAAGCCTTGAACGCCAGTTTCAGCATCGTCAAACCGAAACCGATCAACACACCGGTCAGCAGGTCGGTGAAGATGATCGCCAGCGCCGTGGCGGCGTAGGTGAACATCGGCATCCGCCCGTAACGGCCCAGACCACGAAAGGCTTTGAGATCCACCAGTTTGAACCCGGTGTACACCAGCACCCCGGCCAGACTCGCCACCGGAATGCTTTGCAGCACGCTCGACAGCAACAACACGAACGCCAGCAGCCACAGACCATGGAAGATCGTCGAATAACGGGTGGTTGCACCGGCCTGGACGTTGGCCGAGCTGCGTACGATCACCCCGGTCATCGGCAGCGCACCGACCAGACCGCAGAGCATGTTGCCGACACCTTGCGCCGACAGCTCACGGTCGAAATCCGAGCGCACGCCGTTGTGCATGCGATCCACCGCAGCGGCGGACAGCAGCGTTTCGGCGCTGGCGATGAACGCCACGGCAAAAGCCGCAATCAGCAGGGTGGGGTCAGCGAGGCTGAGCAAGTCCGCCGGTTTCAGCCAGTCGATGGCTTCGGCCAGGTTCTCCGGCACTTCGACCCGTTTCACCTGCAACGCCAGCAGCAGACTGGCGCCCGTGGCCAGACCGACGCCGAGCAGCGCACCGGGAATGAAACGCAGCGAATGCGGGCGAAACTTCTCCCACAGCCACATCACCGCAATGGTCGCCAACCCGAGCAAGCCGGCCTGCCAGCCGAACGACGGCAAGGCTTGCGCCACTGCGCCGGGGAAGGCCGTTAAGTTATCCAGCCCGGACGGTTGTGGCTTGGCATCGAGCATCACATGCACCTGCGACAGAACGATCAGCACGCCGATCCCGGCGAGCATGCCGTAGACCACCGCTGGCGCCGTCACCCGAAACCAGCACCCGAGCTTCAGGCGCCCGGCCACCAGTTGCAGGAAACCCGCGAGCAGCAGAATCGGCCCGAGCATCTCGATGCCGTGCTGGCGCACCAGCTCGAACACCAACACCGCCAGACCGGCCGCCGGCCCGCTGACCTGCAACGGCGAGCCTGCCAGCCAACCCACCACCAGGCCGCCGATGATCCCGGTGATCAGACCTTTGGCCGGCGGCAACCCGGAAGCGATCGCAATGCCCATGCACAACGGCAGCGCGACCAGAAACACAACCACCGAAGCCAGCAGCTCCCGTGGCAACACCGCTTTCAATTGAGCAGCACGCATGGTGACTCTCCCGAAGTTTTCTTCAGGCATGGCTTCGCCGAACCGCTGAAACAGCGGCCGGCATCAAGCCACACAGATTTTTAGGAGGATTTAGAAGCGCGCTTTGGGCGTCGCCACCGGAATCGGATGGCTGCCGTCGAGCGGCAGGAAGCGTCCCTGATCCGCGTCGTAAGCTTTGATTTCGCTGGTTTCGATGTTGTAGACCCAGCCATGGATGAACAGTTGACCGTTCGCCATGCGTGAGGCTACCGAAGGATGGGTACGCAAGTGCTGCAGTTGGGCGATGACGTTCTCCTCGGTGAGGATCGGCATGCTTTCTTTTTCGTCGGTGCAGTTACAGTTTTCGTGCACCATGGTTTTTGCCACTTCGGCGTGGCGCAACCAGGCTTTGACCGTCGGCATTTTTTCCAGACTGTCGGGGTTGAGCACCGCGCGCATGGCACCGCAATCGGAGTGGCCGCAGATGATGATGTGTTGCACGCCCAGCGCCAGTACCGCGTATTCGATGGCAGTGGAAACGCCACCGTTCATCTGGCCGTAAGGCGGTACAACGTTGCCGACGTTACGGGTCACGAACAGATCGCCTGGCGAACTCTGGGTGATCAGCTCGGGCACGATGCGCGAGTCGGCGCAGGTGATGAACATCGCCCGTGGCGATTGCGCCGTGGCGAGTTTCTTGAAGAGTTCTTCCTGCTGCGGGAAGACCTCATGATGAAAATGCAAAAAGCCGTCAACGATCGTACGCAACGCTGCATCGGCGGATTCCGCCCCAGGGACGGCTTGCGCCGACGCAGCCAACGGCTGTTTATCCTTGTCACTCATGATTCATCCTCTTTGGCGGATTCGGGGAGTCGTTCCCGTGTATTCCGGTATGAAGCCAGTGGCTGTTTAAAACATCCGGGCCATCCCGACCCGTCAGTCACTCGATGAACAAGGTAGCCGCCGAAACTTAACTCAAACTGAATCGAGCGCTCTAGAACGTGTGTTCCAGGTCACAAAAAACGTGACTGAGGTATTTCGACGGAAGGATTCCAACCCAGCACCCATAGGCTAATTGTCGCTAAATCAACGACATCTGGCGACCCGGCGGACAGAAGGCCGTGCAGTCCAGGTTGTAGCCCTCACGGTGGTTTAAACCGAGACGTTTAATGGCTTTGGCGAAACGTTGCGCGAGCAGGTCGGCGAACGGCCCCTCGCCGCGCATCCGCGCACCGAACCGGCTGTCGTAGAGCTCACCGCCTCGGCTCTGGCGGATCAGGCTCAGGACATGGGTCGCACGCTGCGGATAGTGCGCCTGTAACCACTCCTCGAACAACGGCGCCACTTCCAGTGGCAGGCGCAGCATCATATAGGCGGCACTTTGTGCACCGGCGGCATGCGCCTCGGTCAGCAGGCTTTCGATTTCGCTGTCGTTGATCATCGGGATCATCGGCGAACACAGCACCCCCACCGGAATGCCTGCTTCGCGCATCACCCGGATCGCCCGCAGCCGTGCTTTCGGTGCAGCGGCACGGGGTTCGAGGATGCGTTTGAGTTCATCGTCCAGCGTGGTCAGGCTGATCATCACCGCCACCAGCCGGTGCTGCGCCAGCTCGGTGAGCAGGTCGAGGTCGCGCAGAATCAGCGAACCCTTGGTAACGATGGTCACCGGGTGCCGGTAGCGCAGCAGTACTTCGAGGGTCTGCCGGGTAATCCTGTGCTCGCGCTCGATAGGCTGATACGGATCGGTGTTGGAGCCAAGATTGATCGGCGCGCATTGGTAACCGCGTTTGCTCAACTGTTCCTCAAGCACCTGGGCGGCGTTGGTCTTGGCGATCAGCCGAGTTTCGAAATCCAGCCCCGGCGACATGTCCCAATAGGCGTGGCTGGGTCGCGCGTAGCAATAGATGCAACCGTGCTCGCAGCCGCGATACGGGTTGATTGAGCGATCGAAGGGCAGGTCTGGCGAGGTGTTGCGGGTGATGATGGTTTTCGCGGTCTCGATCATCACCTCGGTGTTCTGCGTTTCGGGCACTTCCTGATACCAGCCGTCGTCCTCGGCCACCGAACGGTTCGGCGCAAAGCGGTTGTGCGGGTTGGTCGCGGTGCCGCGGCCGCGCGGTGGCAATGGAGTAGACATGAAAACGCCCAGATACTGTGTGCATATACAGTATCTGGGCGTTGCTCATCTGGCTAGTGCCGTCGGGCGACTGGTCAGTTGTGTTGCGTGACCTGACCGAGGTCATCGCCGGAGGTGTGCTTCATATCCTCCTTACGCAACTCGGCGACGTCAGCGGCTTTCACCGGCGCACCTTTGTTGCCCCAGCTGCCACGGATGAAACTCACCACATCCGCCACTTCCTGATCCGACAACCGCCAGGCGAAACCCGGCATGGTGAAGGTCGAGGGTGCCGTGTGCGTCGCCGGCAAGGTACCGCCCTTGAGCACGATGTGGATCAGCGATGTCGGATCCTCCGATTGCAGCACCGGATTGCCCGCCAGCGCTGGGAACACCCGGGTGTAGCCGTGGCCGTCGGTACGGTGGCAGGCCGCGCAGTTGTCGATGTACACCGCCGCGCCGCGCTGACTGTCGTCGCCGTTCCACAGGGCTTTGGCCGCTTTCTCGTCGTACTGGTGCGGCTGGTCCGCCGGGTCATTGGCCGGCAGCGACTTGAGGTAGCGGGCAATCGCGGTCAGGTCGGCGTCGGTCATGTATTGCATGCTGTGGGTGACCACATCGCTCATGCCGCCGAACACCGCGCTACGGTCACTGCGGCCGGTCTTGAGGAACTGCACCAGCTGCTCTTCGCTCCAGCTGCCCAGGCCATCCTTGTGATCACCGCGCAGACTTTTGGCGATCCAGCCTTCCAGCGGCGCACTGCCGGCGAGGAAGTTCTTGCCGTCCGCCGCGCTCAGGGATTTCTCCTGCATGGTCAGCGCCCGTGGCGTATGGCAGGCGCCGCAATGGCCGAGGCCTTCGACCAGGTAGGCGCCGCGATCAATCACCGGATCATCCGAGGTTGCCTTGTAGTCCTCGACCTTCGGCGCAAACAGCCAGCGCCAGCCCATCAGCGGCCAGCGCATGCTCAGCGGCCATGGAATGTCGCTGGCCTTGTTCTCCTGCGCCACCGGTTCGACACCGTGCATGAAGAAGGCGTACAGCGCCTGCATGTCGGTTTCACTGACCCGGGCGTAGGACGGATACGGCATCGCCGGGTACAAGGTACTGCCGTTTTTCGCCACGCCATGGCGCACCGCTTTGTCGAAGTCCTCGAAGCTGTAGTCACCGATGCCGTTTTTGTCTGGAGTGATGTTGGTCGAGTAGATCGTGCCGATCGGTGTTTCCATCGGCAGGCCGCCGGCGAACGGTTTGCCGCCCTTGGCGGTGTGGCAGGCCACGCAGTCACCGGCGCGGGCGAGGTATTCGCCTTGCTTGATCAACGCCTGATCAACGTCGGCGGCGTGTACAGCCGTGCTGCCGAGCAGGGCCAGGGTGGCGATAACGAGATTTTTCATGGTCATCGCTCCTTATGCCTGAACCAGCGGGCCGGGGTTTTTCAGGTACTGCTCGCGGATCGCCTTGGCGGACCAGTAGGTCAACGCCGCCACCAGCCCGGTCGGGTTGTAACCCAAGCCTTGCGGGAATGCCGACGCACCTGGCACGAACACGTTGTGCACGTCCCAGCTCTGCAGGTAACGGTTCAGGGCGCTCTTCTTCGGATCGGTGCCCATGATTGCGCCACCGTTGAGGTGGGTGGTCTGGTAGGCCGCAGTGTTGAAATGATCACCGACCTGCTTGCCGATCACCGCGATGGCTTTCGGGCCCATGGCTTGAGCGACCTTGCCCATTTTCTCGACCATGAAGCGGTTCATTTTGATGTCGTTTTCCTGCCAGTCGAAGGTCATGCGCAGCAGCGGCAAGCCGTAGGCATCGCGGTACACCGGATCCAGATCGAGGTAGTTGCCACGGTAGGACTGATGCGCGCCGTGGGCATCCATCGACACCTGGTGGGTGTAGTAATCGGCGGTCGCGCGTTTCCATTGGCTGCCCCAGGCCGGAGTGCCGGGTGGGTTTGAGGTGCCGGCAATCGGCCGGCTGCCCGCCTGGTTGACCCACATTGGCGAGCCGCCGACGAAGCCGTGCGGGCCGTGATCGAAGTTGTCGGCGTTGAAATCGTCCAGCGCCACGCCGTTGCCGCCGGCGCCGATGAAGTTGTTGGTGTGGGTATCCTTGTCGAAGAACGCCTTGATGGTCGCCATGTTCTGGTAGGCGAAATTACGCCCGACCACGCCTTCGCCGCTGATCGGGTCGTACGGTTTGCCGATGCCCGAGAGCAGCATCAGGCGCACGTTGTGCAGCTGGAAGGCGCCGAGGATCACCAGATCCGCCGGCTGCTCGATCTCGCGGCCCTGGCCGTCGATGTAAGTCACGCCGGTGGCCTTGGACTTGGTGCTGTCGAGGTTGACCCGCAGCACATGCGAGTTGGGCCGCAGCTCGAAATTCGGCAGTGGCTTGAGCGCCGGCAGAATGTTTACGTTTGGCGACGCCTTGGAATACATGTAGCACACGTAACCGCTGCAGAAACCGCAGAAGTTGCACGGGCCCATCTGTGCGCCGTAGGGATTGGTGTACGGGCCTGACGTATTCGCCGACGGCAGGTTGTAGGGTTTGTAACCGACCTCTGTCGCCGCTTTGCCGAACAGTTGTGCGGAAACGGTGTTCTTCTGCGCTTCCAGCGGGAACGGATTGGAGCGATCCGGTGCGTAAGGGTTACCGCCCTTGCCCTGACCGACCAGTTGGCCCTTCACGGTCCAGGCCTGGCCGGAGGTGCCGAAGACTTTTTCGGCGAAATCGAAGAACGGCTCCAGCTCTTCATAGCTGACGCCGAAGTCCTGGATGGTCATGTCCTTAGGGATAAAACTTTTGCCGTAACGCTCTTCGTAGTGGCTGCGCATGCGTAGCTCGATCGGATCGACGCGAAAGTGCACGCCCGACCAGTGCAGACCGGCGCCGCCGACGCCATTGCCCGGCAGGAACGCACCCAACTGGCGATTCGGCAGGGCGATGTCGTTGACGCTGTGGCGGATGGTGACGGTTTCTTTCGAGATGTCCTGAAAGAGTTTTTTGCGCACGCTGTAGGTGAGTTCGTCGATCACCTGTGGATAGTTGCCGTCGGGGTAAGTGTCCTGCATCGGCCCGCGCTCCAGCGCCAGCACGTTGAGCCCGGCTTCGGTCAGCTCCTTGGCCATGATCGCGCCAGTCCAGCCAAAACCGACGATCACTGCGTCGACCTTTTTCATTACGGTTGCCATGCTCAAGCCCTCTCGCCGCGAATCGAAACTGCCGGGAAGGGGTATTGCTCGTTGCGTTCCACCCAATCCATGAAATCGGCGCGGGCGCCGGGGAAGCCGATCATGGTCCAGCCGACCATGCCTTTATTGCCGCCGTGGATCGGGTCGCAGAAGAACCCTTCCTTGGTGTTTTGCAGCAGCAGGCTGAAGAAAATCTTCGCTGGAACCGCATCGAACTGCGGTTTGCCGGCTTCGAGCTGCTTGAGCAAATCTTCTCGGGTAGCGCTGTCTTGCTCAGCAAATGTTTTACCGTTGAGGGATTTTGCCCACTGATCCGTGGCAGCGATGCCCAAGCGATAGATCTCTTTTGGCACCAGTTTGCTCTGCCAGCCCATCTCCGGCGCAGCGTCGGCGTTGAACGGGCCTTGCATGTACCAAAGGGCACCGGCCGCGTACGGGGTGTTCATCTGGCGGTCGATGTATTCCGGCACGCCGGCTTCCAGGGCACCCGGGCCTTGCTCGTCGTTGGGGATCAGGTGCGCCACGGCGGCGTTGATGAAGGCCCATTCCTCGGCGGTGAAATAGCTCGGCTGATAAGCGCTGGCGTCAGCTTTGGCCGGTGTTGCTGCGGGCGTCGACGGGGCCGCTTCAGGCGCCGCTTGCAACACGCTGCTGCCCAGACCGCTACCGGCGAGGGTGACCACGGGAATCAGGGTCAGGGATTTGCGCAAGAACTCACGCCGCGGGTTGTCTCGATCTGCGTCAGACATGGGGGTGCACCTCATCAGGCATTGATGGTTGTCCGCCGTTTCTGCGAACGGCGTGAGCATTTTTTCGTCGCGGCGTGGCCCGGTGGTTGACCGGGAAAAGGGGGACGCCTGCAACATCGTGTGACAAATGGTAGCAGGCTATGCATCGGGTTGAACCGATTCAGCGGAAAAAGCTGCGGTTTTTTTACCTGAGTGCTCAATGAAATCGCACGGATTCACGATTCTTTGACAAGTGCCTCACAGGGCTTTGACCGTCAGACGTGGAAGCTGCGAGGCCTTTCATTGATGAATTCCGATACGGTCAGCCCAGCATGTCTCGAGTGCGCCTTTTCCTTGCTTTGTGTTTGTCGCTTGTTGCCTTGTTGCACTTGATGCCGGCCCAGGCTGACGCCGCTGCAACATCGCGTCCCCCTGAATGGGCGCAACCGGTTGAAGTGCAGTACAACCTGTTCCAGATGTCGCCAACCCTCTACCGCAGCGCCTTGCCGGATGGCGGCGCAGTGCCGTTGCTGAAGAACCTGAAAGTGGCGACGGTGATCAACTTCCTGCCGGAAGCTGACAGCAGCTGGCTGTCCGAACCGGGCATCAATCAAGTGCAACTGCCTTATCGCACCAACCATGTCGATGACGCCGATGTGCTCAAGACCCTGCGCGCGATTCAGGCTGCCGAAGCCAATGGCCCGGTGCTGATGCATTGCAAACATGGTTCCGACCGCACCGGCCTGATGGCGGCGATGTACCGGATCGTGGTGCAGGGCTGGAGCAAGGAGGACGCGCTGAATGAAATGACGCAGGGCGGTTTTGGTGAAAGCGGCCATTTCAAGGATGGCGTGCGCTACGTGATGCAGGCCGATGTCGACAAGCTGCGCACCGCGCTGGCCAACGGCGACTGCAGCACCAGTGCCTTTGCCACCTGCTCGATGAAGAGCTGGTTCCAGTCGGTCAACCTCAAGTAAGCCGCACCCTCCACGGCATTGCACCGTGGAGGGTCATGCGCCGGCTCAGTCTTCGGACTTTTTCTTCAGCTTCGGATTCGGAAAGAATTGCACGGCCTGGACGCTCTTGTCCGGCGCCGGCTTGAGCGCGCTGGTATTGACCCGCGTGCCCAGTTCCTTCGGAACCGACAGCCCTTGCTCGTTCAATGTATCCGAGTAACCGCAGGCCACACACTCACGGTGCGGCACGCTGTCCTCGTTCCACATCATCAGTTTGTCCGGCTCGCTGCACGCCGGGCAGACAGCCCCGGCGATAAAGCGCTTCTTGGTAATCACAGGTGCCTCACTCATGCTGCTGCGTCCTCACTCAGGCCGCTATGGCGCAAGAGTGCGTCAATCGATGGCTCACGGCCACGGAAGTCGACGAACAGCACCATCGGGGCCTGCGAACCGCCACGCGCCAGAATCGCTTCGCGGAAGGCGCGACCGGTTTCGGCGTTGAGCACGCCATCCTCTTCGAATTTGGAGAAGGCATCCGCCGACAGCACTTCCGCCCACTTGTAGCTGTAATAGCCCGCCGCGTAACCGCCGGCGAAGATGTGCGCGAAGCTGTTGGGGAAGCGGTTGTACGCCGGTGGACGCATCACCGACACCTCGTCGCGCACGCCTTCCAGCACTTGCGCCACGCTGCGGCCGTCACCGTGAGTGGCGTGCAGTTCGAAGTCGAACAGCGAGAATTCCAGCTGACGAACCATCATCAACCCGGACTGGAAGTTTTTCGCCGCGAGCATTTTTTCCAGCAGGTCTTGCGGCAGCGGCTCGCCGGTTTCGTAGTGACCGGAGATCAGCGCCAGGCCTTCCGGCTCCCAGCACCAGTTTTCCATGAACTGGCTTGGCAGCTCGACCGCATCCCACGCCACGCCGTTGATCCCGGAAACACCGGCGTGATCAACGCGGGTCAGCAGGTGATGCAGGCCGTGACCGAATTCGTGGAACAGGGTGGTCACTTCATCGTGGGTCAGCAGCGCAGGCTTGCCGCTGTCGGCCGGGGTGAAGTTGCACACCAGGTTGGCGACCGGGCTTTGCAGCACGCCATCGATTGTGCGACGACGGTCGCGGGCGCCGTCCATCCACGCACCGCCACGCTTGTTGGCGCGGGCGTAGAGGTCGAAGAAGAAGCGCCCGACGTGCTGGCCGTTTTCCTTGATTTCGAACAGGCGCACGTCCGGGTGCCAGGTGTCGAAGCCTTTCAGTTCGGCGATCTCGATGCCGTACAGACGCTGAACGATAGCGAACAGACCGCCGAGCACCTTGTCGATCGGGAAGTACGCACGCAGGGTTTCCTGAGCGACGCTGTAGCGTTGCTCGCGGAGTTTTTCCCCATAGAAACCGCTGTCCCAGCTTTGCAGATCGGCGCAGCCCTGTTCGGCGGCGTAGGCGCGCAGCTGCTGCAGATCCTGCGCGGCGAACGGCTTGCTGCGCTTGGCCAGGTCGCGCAGGAAGCTCAGCACCTGATCGCTGGACTCGGCCATTTTCGTGGCCAGGCTCAGCTCGGAGAAACTGGCGAAGCCCAAGAGTTTTGCCAGTTCCTGACGCAGGTCGAGGATCTCTTCCATGACCGGGCCGTTGTCGTTCTGCCCGGCGTTCGGGCCTTGGTCCGACGCACGGGTGCAGTAGGCGGCATAGACTTCTTCACGCAGCGCGCGATCCTGGGCGTAGGTCATCACCGCGTAGTAGCTAGGGAATTCCAGGGTGATCAGCCAGCCATCGAGACCTTTGGCCTGCGCGGCGGCAGCCATTTGCGCCTTGGCCGAATCAGTCAGGCCGGCGAGGGCAGCCTCCTCAGTGACGTGCTTGGTCCAGGCTTGTGTGGCGTCGAGCAGTTGGTTGGAGAAGCGGCTGCCCAGCTCGGACAGTTTGCTCTGCACTTCGGCGTAGCGCTTCTGTTCGGCTTCCGGCAGGTCGATACCCGACAGACGGAAATCGCGCAGGGCGTGTTCCAGAATGGTTTTTTGCGCCACGTCGAAACCGGCGGCTTCCGGGCTGTTGGCCAGCGCTTCATAGGCCTGGAACAGCTCGCGGTTCTGGCCCATCTCGGTGGAGTAGGCGCTCAGGGCCGGCAGGCACGACTCGTAGGCTTCGCGCAGTTCGGCGCTGTTGCACACGGCATTGAGGTGGCTGACCGGGCTCCAGGCAGCGCCGAGGCGATCGTTGAGTTCGTCCATCGCCAGTACCAGGCCGGCCCAGGTCGGGTTTTGAACCTGGGTCTTGAGGATTTCGGCGATGGCGGCGCGGTTGTCGGCCAGGATGGTTTCAATGGCTGGCAGCACGTGTTCGGCACGGATCGTGGAGAACGGCGGCAGGTCGTAGGACTGCAGAAGAGGGTTGTTCACGCTCACGGTTGGCACCTTGGCTGGAAGAAACATGCGCCCATCTTAATTACAATCGACACTCACCGCAGCTATCGGCGACAGAGAGAGAACTTATCGTGCCCGTTCGCAAGTACCAGAATCACACCCCGCAGCTCGGTCAAGGCGCGTTTGTCGACGCCTCCGCGGTGGTGATCGGCGACGTCGAAATCGGCGAAGACAGCTCCGTGTGGCCGCTGACCGTAATCCGTGGCGACATGCACCGCATCCGCATCGGCGCGCGCACCAGCGTGCAGGACGGCTGCGTGCTGCACATCACCCACGCCGGGCCATTTAACCCGGACGGCTTTCCGCTGCTGATCGGCGATGACGTGACCATCGCCCACAAGGTCATGCTGCATGGCTGCAGCGTTGGCAGCCGTGTGCTGATCGGTATGGGCAGCATCGTCATGGACGGCGCGGTGGTCGAGGACGATGTGATCATCGGCGCCGGCAGCCTGGTGCCGCCGGGCAAGCGCCTGGAAAGCGGTTTCCTCTACGTGGGCAGCCCGGTGAAGCAGATCCGCCCGCTGACCGACAAGGAACAAGCCTTCTTCACCTACAGCGCGGCGAACTACGTGAAGCTCAAGGACCTGCATCTGGCCGAAGGCTACGACCAGCTCTGAAACGACTTACACCTGCTCAGGATTTCTCATGCACTACCAGACCGTACTGTTCGACCTCGATGGCACCCTGACCGACCCGCGTGAGGGCATCACCCGTTCCATCCAGTTCGCCCTCGCCAAACTCGGTATCGATGAGCCGGACCTGAGCAAACTGGAGCCCTTCATCGGCCCGCCGTTGTTGCAGGCGTTCATGCAGTTTTATGGCTTCGACGAGGCCAAGGCCTGGGAGGCGGTGAATTTCTATCGTGAGCGCTTCAAGGTCACCGGCCTGTACGAAAACCGTGTGTTCGATGGCGTCACACCGTTGCTCGAGACCCTGAGCGGGCAAGGGCGACAGCTGTACATCGCGACCTCCAAACCTTGGGAGTTCGCCCGGGAAATCGCCCGGCACTTCGACTTCGCCAAACACTTCAAGGTGATCTACGGCAGTGAGCTGGATGGCACGCGGACCAACAAGGTCGAGCTGATTGCGCACCTGATCGCCGAAGAAGGGCTGGATCCGGCCAATACGCTGATGATCGGCGACCGCAAGCATGATCTGATCGGCGCGCGCAGCAACGGCGTGGACGCGGCGGCAGTGGGCTATGGGTTTGGCAGTTTTGAAGAGTTGAGTGCCGAAGCGCCGGCTTATCACTTTGAGACTTTGGCTGAGTTGCATCAGGCGTTTTTGCGGCGCTGATTGGATTGCTATCGCGAGCAGGCTCACTCCTACATTTGGAATGCGTTCCTCCTGTAGGAGTGAGCCTGCTCGCGATGACGTCTTCTCAATCAACTCAACTGTTTGTATCTGCCAATACTTTCAAAGCCGTCTTGCGCTTCTCAAGGGGTAAACCACCCAACTTCTCAACCTCAACATAAAACCGCACCCAATCCCCCCCTACCTTTCTGAACAGTGCCGCAAACGCCGGCACCCATTGGTCATACAACCCGAACGGCAACAATCGCGCATTGTTCAGCGGCATATTCACCCAAGCGTCGTAACGCTTGTCCCCGGCCCACTGACTGTCACGCGTCACCCGGTAGTCGCGCCGAAACTGCTCGAACTCCGCCGCTTTATCCCTGCGCATCTGCTCAGCCGGCAGCTGCTGGGCGTAGAGCTTTTCCAGGCGTGAGCGCGTTTCCAGCACCAGTTCGATGAACTGATCGCGCTGCTTGAGCCTGGCATCGGTGTCCGGCGGCAGGCCACGAAACGCCCGCCACTGGCGGGTGCCTTCCTGCTCGACAAACGTGGCAAAGGACTCGTTGAACTCGGTGTCGTCTTTCACATAGAAGCGCTGATGCGCCAGTTCATGAAAGATCAGCGTGGCCAGGCGTTCGTCACCCCAGCCCATCATCGAATTGAGGATCGGGTCATTGAACCAGCCGAGGGTTGAATAGGCCTCGACGCCGCCAATCGCCACGTCCATGCCTTGCAGGCGCTGGATCGCCGCTTCGCCGCGCGCGGCGCTCTGACTGTAGTAGCCGCGATAGGCCACGCAACCGGCGATCGGGAAGCAATGGTTCTGCGGGGTCAGGGAAAACTCCGGGGTGGCGAACACGTTCCACACCACATACGGCCGGCCGATGTCGGCGTACAGCCGATAGCTCTGGTTGTCCGGCAGGTGCAGCTGTTCGCTGGCGAAGTCCCGGGCCTTTTGCGACTGGGTCAGGTGCGTGCGCAGGGTTGCATCGCGGCTTGGGTCGGCAATCACCTTGGCCACCGGCTCACGCGCTCGCAACAACTGCAACTGACCGCTGGCCAACTGGCTGTAATAGCTGACGCTGGAACAACCGTTGAGCAACAAAAACATCACCCCCGGAAACAAAATCCGAAAAACGCGATCAAGTAACCCATGGCTTGGAAGCGGCCTGCTCAAAATAAAAATCCTTTGGAAAGTCTGCCCGCAAGACTATCCCGCCATTTGGAGCTTCGCTATGCGCATGTTGTTGCTGACAGGAGGCCTGCTGACGCTGGCCGGTTGTGCCGGATTCGGAATGCCCGATCCTGACCCCTCGCAAGCCTGGATTGATCTCGATGCCCGGCAACAGGACACGGCGTTGCAAGCGCTGAAAGTCGATGACAAGGCAACTGTCGACAAACGTTATTTCGAAGTGCAGCCCGGCAGCCATGAGTTGAAGGTGCGTTATCAGTTTCCGGTCGAAGCCACCAACATCGGCCCCGACGCCGAACCGCTGTGGCGCGATTGTCAGTTGAAGCTGACATTCAAGGAATTCAACGCCGGACAGCGTTATCAATTGCAAGCCGGCAGCATCGGGTTCCGGCCATGGGCGAAGCTCTATGACGAGCAGCGCAATGTGGTCGGCCAAGGAACCCCGGCAGGCTGCCAGCGCACGTGATCGGCGCTATGCTGGAGGTCTGAACTCCTGGACATCCCTCATGCGCAAGTTGATGTTGTTGCTCGCGGTCGGCGTTGTCGCCGGTTGCCAGACCCCGTTACCGCCGGTCGATCCGCAAATGGCCTGGGTCGACTTCTCGACCCCGACCCCTGGCGGTAAGGTGCTGATGGCTGAACGGCTGGACAACGTGCACCTGCGGGACGGGCGCTTTTTCCAGGTCGCGCCGGGCAGTCATGAGCTGACGGTGCGCTTCGATTTCGAGATCTTCGGTGGCAGCCAGGGCTTGGACACCGACCCGCAGGAACGCCTGTGTTACATGACCGTGCGCTACGATCATTTCGAAGCCGGGCAACGTTACCGACTTGAAGCCCGGTCGCTGGCGTTCACGCCGAGTGCTCGGTTGATCAATCGCCAAGGGCAGATAGTTGCCGAAGAGCGCCAGATCAACTGCGTGCCTTGAGCGGACTGTCAGATGTCGTTCTTCTGGTAGACGATCGCTTTTGTGCCGTTTTCGCAGGTGCCGACAACCATCGCCACGTCGTGCTTGTCGGCCTCTTCCTTGCTGACAATTTCCAGTGTGTAGGACGGCACTGCATTCGCCTGGATCTTTACTTCGATCTCTTTCTTCAATTCTTCGCAGTCTTTCGGTGCGGCGAGAACCGTTGTGGCCAATGCACTGCAGAGGATCGCCAAGCCAATACGTTTCATATCCTGAAGCTCCATGGGGCAGCGCGCACGGGCGTGCGCTGAAGCTGCTGTCACTTATTCGACCATATTTTTGCAGGGCGGGTTCTGACTTCGCTCACATCTTCCGGGATTGCGGTAATTGTTAGATTGCCATCGCGAGCAGGCTCACTCCTACAGGGGATCCCGATTGTTCACAATTGATGTGTCCGCTGGAGATCGAATGTAGGAGTGAGCCTGCTCGCGATGGCGTCAGTACAGTTAACGCCTGATCAGCTGACCAGCGAAGCCTCAAGGGTAATCTTCGCATTCAGTACCTTGGACACCGGGCACCCTTCCTTGGCCTTGTTGCTCAGTTCCTCGAACTGCGCCTGAGTAGCGCCCGGGATCTTCGCCTTGAGGATCAGCTTGATCGCGGTGATGGCAAAGCCACCCTCGACCTGATCCAAGGTGACTTCAGCCTGGGTGTCGATGCTCTCGGCCTTCAGGCCCGCATCACCGAGAATCATCGAAAACGCCATGGAAAAACAGCCGGCATGCGCCGCGCCGATCAGTTCTTCCGGGTTGGTGCCCTTGCCGCCTTCGAAGCGGGCCTTGAAGCCGTACGGCGCTTCTCTGAGGACGCCAGTCTCGGTAGAGATCGAGCCGATGCCGGTTTTCAGATCGCCTGCCCAATGTGCGGATGCTTTCTTCACGATAGCCATGTCTGCCTCCTCAAGATCTGGCGCGGAACGCCGCGCCGTCGTGGTTTTTGCTTGCAAGGCTTCTGAGGATAGACGTCGGGACAAAGTTCAGCCCGGTTGAATCGTTGACTTTTTTAGTAGGAAATTTCATCGCGGCTATTGAAACTCGGGTATATGCCCTCATTGCATAAAACACGCTTATGGATTGGGCAGGTTTTCGTTCGCAAGAAAAACCTGCCTCCTCATTCGGAGACGCAGGTTTATGAAGCAACTGTCCGACGTAAAGTTTTCCACCCTTGATCTGGTGCCCGTGCGCGAGAACGGCAGCCCGGCGCAATCGCTGCGCAACTCGCTGGATCTGGCACAGCATGTCGAGAAACTCGGCTATACCCGCTTCTGGGTGGCCGAACACCACAACATGGACGGCATCGCCAGTTCTGCCACCTCGGTGTTGCTGGGATACCTGGCCGGCGGTACCTCGACGATTCGTGTCGGCTCCGGCGGGGTGATGCTGCCGAACCACGCGCCGCTGGTGATCGCCGAGCAGTTCGGCACTCTTGAAAGCCTGTACCCGGGACGCATCGATCTGGGTCTGGGCCGCGCGCCCGGCTCCGACCAGATGACCGCCCGCGCCCTGCGTCGTGAGCGCTCCGGCAGTGCCGATGATTTCCCGGAAGACGTCGCCGAGCTGGCGCGCTTCCTCGGCCCGCGCACCCCGGATCAACGGGTGATCGCCATGCCCGGCACCGGCACCAACGTGCCGATCTGGTTGCTCGGTTCCAGCCTGTTCAGCGCGCAGCTGGCCGGTGAGCGTGGTTTGCCCTACGCCTTCGCCTCGCACTTCGCCCCGCGCTTCATGCACGAGGCGATTCGCGTCTACCGCAACCACTTTAAGCCGTCGGCAGTGCTCGATAAACCGTACGTGATGCTCGGGGTGCCGTTGGTGGCGGCCGATACCGATGAGCAGGCCGACTACCTGGCGACCTCGGTGTACCAGCGAATTCTCGCGCTGATGCGTGGGCAGAGTCTGGTGCAGCGTCCGCCGGTGAAAACCATGGACGGCCTGTGGCTGCCCCATGAGCGCGAGGCGGTGGGGGATTTCCTCGGTCTGGCGATGGTCGGCAGCCCGCAGAAGATCCGCGCGAAGCTGGAGGTGCTGGTCGAGCAGACCCAGGCCGATGAGCTGATCTTCACCTGCGATCTGTATGAGCATGCCGATCGTCTGCACTCCTATGAATTGCTGGCCCAAGTCATGAAGGGCTGACTCTGGAATACGGCTTCTGTGGGAGCGGGCTTGCTCGCGAAGACGGAGTGTCAGACACCCTGGAGGTCGGCTGACATAACGCTTTCGCGAGCAAACC
>NZ_JAJSLU010000022.1:94828-112725 GCF_023063025.1 Pseudomonas sp. YL2
GGGCTCGCGGGAAAGGCGGGTGTGCCAACCCCCGGGGGGGCGGCGGGACAAACCGTTTCGGCAGGAAACCCCCCTCCCACATTGGGAACCAGTGGCCCACAAAAAAGCCGACGCCTTCGCGTCGGCTTTTGCATTTCAATCGCGATCACCCGCGTTTGTAGACGATTTCCTTGGTGCCGCCTTCACAGGTGCCCACAACTTTTCCGCCATTGGCTCCCTTGTCGACAACCTCCAGCGAATACCCTGCAACGCCCTTGGCATCCAGCTTCGCTGCAATCTCGCCTTTCAGCTCTTCACAAGGCTTGCCAGCAGCAAACGCGCCACCCGCAAGGCTCAACAAACCTACTGCCAATATGAACTTCTTCATCGGTCGCACTCCCTGGTCGGATTAAAAGAGGCGGGCATCAGGTCTCCCGATGCACTCACCTTGTAGCGCTTTGCCATTCCTATGGCACTCGGCCAGCGCGCAAGTTCAGAAGCGTAGCCCAAAGTCAGCTGCTGGCAATGCGAAAGCCCACTTTGAGTGTGACCTGGAAATGCGCAGCCTTGCCGTCCTTGATGTGGCCGCGGGTCTCGACCACTTCAAACCATTCCAGATGTTTGATGCTCTTGTTGGCTTCGGCCAACGCGTTGTTGATGGCGTCTTCGATGCTGCTGGTGGACGAGCCGACCAGCTCGACTTTCTTGTACGTGTGATGGTCACTCATGGCGATCTCCTTGGCGTTTGCAATTGACGTGTGGAATTGAGACTAGCAGTCAATCTGCTCTGTGGATTTCGGTGCCGCGGCGCAAGCGAAGTTCAGATTTTCTGCACTTTCTCAAACCGCTGAAGTCCCAACCAACACACGCCACTCATCACCAATGCAGGAGAGCCACCATGGCCAACACCTCTTTACGTAAAGCCTCGTTGCAAAGCATGGAAGCCGAGATCGAGAGTCTGCTCAAATCGTTGGAAAGCCTGAAGGACGACGCATCCGACGAGTCGCGCAAGACCCTCAAGGCGCTCAAAAGCAACGCCGAAAGCGCGCTGAAACATTCGCGCAGCCTGCTCAGCGATGCCTATGAAGAAGTTAAAGTGAAAACACGCGAGACCGGCATCGCCACCCGCGATTACGCTCAGGAACACCCTTGGACCACCGCCGGTGTGGCGGTCGGTGCAATCGGTCTGCTGGCTGCTTATTTGCTGTTCAAGCGCGGCGAGTGATCCGTCTGGCGCAGCTCATTCTTGAGCCATTGCGCCAGTTGCCGGGCGCGTCCGTCTGCGGCGCGCTTGGGTAGCCACAACGCCAGTTGCGCCGGGGTTTCGCAAAAGCCCCACGGCGCAACCAGGCGACCGGCCTTCAAGTCCTCGGCCACCAGCGGCTCTGGCGCGATTGCCACGCCGAGTCCGGCCACTGCGGCTTCCAGCAGATAATACAAATGCTCAAAACCTTGCCCCAACTTCAACGCCTTGGCGTCGAGGTGATTTTGCTGTGCCCAACTCGGCCAGGCTTGTGGGCGCGATGTGGTGTGCAGCAGCGGCTCGCTGAGCAAGGCTGACGCCGGCGCCGCTTGCAGGCGTTGGTAGCCGCTGAACAGCGGGCTCATCACCGGGCCGATGCGTTCTGCGGCCAGTTCGTAGACCTGCATGTCTGCCGGCCATGGCGGCTCGGCAAACAGCAGCAAGGCATCCAGTCCTGGGCGCCTGGGGTCGAGATCACCTTCACCCGCTGACAAGTGCAGACGCAAGTCCGGCAAATCGGCGTTGAGCCGCCCCAGGCGTGGGATGAACCAGCGCGCCAACAGACTGCCGGAGCAGCCGAGCACGAACGGCGCGTCAGCGGTGTTTTGCGTCAGCTCGGCACACACACTGCGCAAGCGATCGAAGGCCTCACCGCTGGCATCTCGCAGACGAACGCCGGCATCTGTGAGTTTCAAGCCGCGACCATCCTTGACGAACAGGCTCACGCCCAGATGCTCTTCGAGCACTTTGAGCTGACGGCTGACTGCACCATGAGTGACGTGCAGCTGTTCGGCCGCCTGGCTGACGCTGTTCAGCCGGGCGGTGGCTTCGAACGCGCGCAAGGCGTTCAGCGGGGGAAGGTCGTGGCTCATGGTATCTGTGAGTTTTCCTGACAGGTTGCGGCGATCTTATCGGTTTTCAGCCTGGAAGGTCAGGGGTAGAGTGGACTCCATTGTCTTCTTACCCGAATTCACCTGGAGCACATCATGACCCAGACTTCGAACACCTCCAACCTGCGCAGCGGCCCTGACGATAACGGCCTGTTCGGCGCGTTCGGCGGCCGCTACGTGGCGGAAACCCTGATGCCGTTGATCCTCGATCTGGCCCGCGAATATGAAGCGGCCAAGGAAGATCCGGCGTTCAAGGAAGAGCTGGCCTACTTCCAGCGTGACTATGTCGGTCGTCCGAGCCCGCTGTACTTCGCCGAGCGTCTGACCGAGTTCTGCGGCGGCGCGAAGATCTACCTCAAACGCGAAGAGCTGAACCACACCGGCGCGCACAAGATCAACAATTGCATCGGCCAGATCCTGCTGGCGCGGCGCATGGGCAAGAAACGCATCATCGCCGAGACCGGTGCCGGCATGCACGGCGTGGCGACCGCTACTGTGGCCGCGCGTTTCGGTCTGGACTGCGTGATCTACATGGGCACCACGGACATCGAACGCCAGCAGGCCAACGTGTTCCGCATGAAGCTGCTGGGCGCCGAAGTGATCCCGGTGGTGGCCGGTACCGGCACTCTGAAAGACGCGATGAACGAAGCGCTGCGTGACTGGGTAACCAATGTCGACAGCACCTTCTACCTGATCGGCACCGTGGCCGGCCCGCACCCGTATCCCGCCATGGTGCGCGACTTCCAGGCAGTGATCGGCAAGGAGACCCGCGAGCAGTTGCAAGCTCAGGAAGGTCGTCTGCCGGACAGTCTGGTGGCGTGCATCGGGGGCGGCTCCAACGCCATGGGCCTGTTCCACCCGTTCCTAGATGATCAAAGCGTCGAAATCATCGGCGTCGAAGCGGCCGGTTACGGCATCGAAACCGGCAAGCACGCGGCCAGCCTCAATGGCGGTGTACCGGGTGTGCTGCACGGCAACCGTACCTTCCTGTTGCAGGACGACGATGGCCAGATCATCGACGCCCACTCGATTTCCGCCGGTCTCGACTATCCGGGCATCGGTCCTGAGCACGCCTGGTTGCATGACATCGGCCGCGTCCAGTACACCTCGGTGACTGACGACGAAGCCCTCGCGGCGTTCCACCAGTGCTGCCGCCTCGAAGGCATCATCCCGGCACTGGAAAGCGCGCATGCGCTGGCTGAAGTCTTCAAACGTGCGCCGAAACTGCCGAAGGATCACCTGATGGTGGTCAACCTGTCGGGCCGTGGCGACAAAGACATGCAGACCGTCATGCACCATATGGAACAGTCCAAGCAGGAGAAACACTGATGAGCCGCCTGCAAACCCGTTTTGCCGACCTCAAGCAACAGAATCGCGCCGCGCTGGTGACCTTCGTCACCGCCGGTGATCCGGACTACGACACTTCGCTGGCGATCCTCAAAGGTTTGCCCGGCGCTGGCGCCGACGTGATCGAGTTGGGCATGCCGTTCACCGACCCGATGGCCGATGGTCCGGCGATTCAACTGGCGAACATCCGTGCCTTGGGCGCCAAGCAGAATCTGGCGAAAACCCTGCAAATGGTTCGCGAGTTCCGCGAAGGCAACAGCGACACGCCGCTGGTGCTGATGGGCTACTTCAACCCGATTCACATGTATGGCGTTGAACGTTTCATCGCTGACGCCAAAGACGCGGGCGTCGACGGCCTGATCGTGGTCGACATGCCGCCAGAGCACAACAATGAACTGTGCGACCCGGCACAGGCCGCGGGTCTGGACTTCATCCGCCTGACCACCCCGACCACTGATGATGCGCGTCTGCCGAAAGTGCTCAATGGCAGCTCGGGCTTCGTTTACTACGTGTCGGTGGCCGGTGTGACCGGTGCCGGTGCGGCGACTCTGGAACACGTCGAAGAGGCGGTCACCCGTTTGCGTCGCCACACTGACCTGCCGATCAGCATCGGTTTCGGTATCCGTACTCCGGAGCAGGCGGCGTCCATCGCTCGTTTGGCGGACGGGGTGGTGGTGGGTTCGGCACTGATCGATCACATCGCCAATGCGACCACGCCGGCCCAGGCTGTCGATGGCGTGCTGGGTCTGTGCAAGGCGCTGTCCGAAGGCGTGCGTCAGGCCCGCGTCAGCTGAAGGTAAAGTTCCTGATACAGAGGAATTAGCGCCTCACATCACGGCCTAATTGAGCAAGACCGAGGGATTCAGAACCACGTTCTGAATCCCTTTTTGCTGTTGGTGCAGTGAGGAAGACTTGATGAAAATGCCGAAACGTCTGATTGCCGGACTGGGCGTGCTGATGCTCAGCGCGACGCCGCTGCTGGCCAGCGCCGATCCACGCGATGATCATGACCACGGCGGCCCGCAGCAGGGCCACTACGATAACCGTGGTGACGATCACCGTGGCCCGCAGAACGACCACCGTGGCGGCCCGCCACGCGACTTCGGCCCGGTACGGCAGACCATTCGCGACAATCACGGCTACTTCGTGCGCGGCGCACCGCCACCTCCGGGCATCCATCTGGAACGCGGCCGGCCGTTACCGCACGGGTATTACGGCGAGCGGCTGGACGGTCGGGCGCTGAGTCGTCTGCCGGTTTATCCGGGTTATGAGTGGCGCCGCGCCGGGGGCGATATCGTGCTGATCGCAGTGGGTACCGGGATCGTTTACGAAATTCTGGACGGTGTTTTGTACTGATTTACAGGCAATAAAAAGATCGCAGCCTGCGGCAGCTCCTGCATTTATCTCTGTAGGAACTTCCGCAGGCTGCGATCTTTTGCTTTTAAGGCAACTCCAGCCCGCCGGATGCATTGTGCAGTTTGCGCAGGTGCTCGCCGATCTGCTTCACATTGGCTTCGCTGGCGGCAATTTCGGCCGCTCGCTTGGGTTCCAGCAACTTGCGCACCTCCTTGTCCAGATCGCCGCTCAGCGCCAGCAGTTGTTTCTGGCGTTGAGCGCTTTCGTCTTGCAGGCGCTTGAACTCGCTCGGTTGCGGCAGCCCGTAGCCGCGGCTGTCGAGCAGTTCCGCAGGGCGACTGAGGAAGCCGCTGTTGGCGAGAATTTCCTGCAGGGTCGCGTTGGCCTTGTCCATGCCACCGTTTTCCAGCTCCCGGGCGCCGAGGTAGCGCTGCTTGACCTCGTCCTGGGCCAGCAACAACTGGCGGCGATAACTCGCCTGTTCCAGCAGCAGCAATGCGGCGCTGGTACGCAGGTCTGCACGTTCGAACCACTGGCGACGTTCTTCGGCAGACAGTGAGAGCCAATCTTCGACGCTGGTCTGTTTGATCGGCAACTGCTTCTTCAACACATCGAACATTGCCTGATAGCGATCGCGGAACGAGTCGAAGCGATAGCCCAGACGCAACGCTTCCTTGGGATTGTCGAGCACGCTGGTGTCGGCCAGGCCACGGCCTTTGAGCACTTCCAGCAAACCGTTGGGCATGATGCTGTCCAGGCCAATCAGTTGCTTGTTATTGCTGCCGCTGCGCAACAGCTTGAGGCTTTCCACGGCGCAGTTGTTGGACAGGAAGAAGTAGTTGCCGTCGTAACTCCAGTGCATCTCGGCGGCGTGTTCGACCACCTCTTCAATCTCCGTGCGCGACAGATTCAGCGGCACTGAAGCGAGGCTGCGCAGTTCGGTCTTGGTGTATTCGTCGATCACCTGCGCCAGCGGCAGCACGAACAGTCGTGACGGGTACTTGCCGACCAGGCCGTCCCAACTCGACAGCTGCACGTCACCGACAAAGGCGCGGTAGGACAGCACCAGATGCTGGTCCAGATCGAGCCGGCAATCCGGGCCACGTGGTCGGCCCGGCGCACAGATCACCAGACGCAACATGCTGTGGCCCCAGCGGCTGACCCAGTTCTGGTTGGCTTCTGCCAGCAGATAATCGACGGCGTACACCCGCTCCGGGTCGACCTGGCCCAAGGGCTGTTTGGCGAAGTCGTTGCCGGCGTTGAGAAAGGCGAAGGTATTGCTGCAGGTGTCCTTGGCCGGTGGTGCCCAGCCGAAGCGCTCCTTGTAGTAGCGATAGAGCGCCGGACGGCGACAGGCGTAGCTCGGGTCGAGGAGGAAATACTCCATGTTGACCGCGACAAACTCTTTCGGGCTGGAGATCTCGTACAGGTCCGGGCTGCGGGCGACCTGACGGTTGTGTTGTTCACGCTCACCACGGCGCCCGACGTACTGCTGCCAACCGGCGAGATCAAGCAGACGTGGATCATCGCTGAGGGTAAAGCGTCGTTCAGTCTGGCCACGGCACTCATCGGGAATGCCGACCAGGCCGGCGCTGTTACTGCGGCGAGTGCAGCGCTGGATCAGCGTGCGTTCGGCGGCGGGCCACAGACGCGCGCGATCGTAAATGTGGGTGAGTTCGTGCAGCACCGTTGCCAGCAGTTCCTGACGCACCGTGCCGTGGGGGCGATTGGTTTTCTCGTTGGCCGCGCTGCCGTCGGTGAGGCCGGCGAGCAGTTTGCGGTTCAGGTCGAGCTCGGCAACCAGGGTCGCCTGGCCGTAGGCGTTACCGGGCATGTCGTCGGTCCAGCCGACATCGATGCGCCGGTCCAGTTGTTCGACGAAGCTGGGCGGCAACTTGTGCATGGCTTCATCGAGCAGCGCCTGGCTGGCCTGCTGCTGAGCGGGGCTCAGGCCGTCGGTCTTGAGCCGCAATTGCAGGCTGGCGTGGGCGCTGTTGCCAAGCAGCAACAACGCCCCGGCCAGTAGCCAGGCGCCGAGTGACTTCACAGGGCGAGGATGGCTTCGGCGAGCACCTGATCACTGGCGTCGCGGGCTTCCGGCACGCGCGTGCGCAAGGTGTTGAGGGCGGCTTCCAGGTGCGCACCGCGGATATCGCCATTGGTGGCAACGAAGCTGGCCGCATCGTCGTGGGCTTCGCGGATGATTTTCGAATCGCGAATCGACGTCGTGGTATCGGAGGTGAAATCGATGGTGCGCTGGGAGGCACGAACGATGATGTTACTGGTGGCTACCAGGGTGTGTGCCTGGGCCACATCGGCCAACAAAAACAGGCCAAGGGCGGCAGCAATCAGCGGGCTACGCATGGAACGACTCCGGAGGGCAATGTTAACGAGGGATCATGATAACTATTGGACGAGAATTGCCTGTGCCAGTTCAAGGTCGCTGACATGAAGTTTTGGTCGGGATTTGCGCAAGTAATGCAGGGCGGATTCGAGCTGCGCGCCGCGCAATTGACCGTCACTGGCAACAAACGCCGCCGCGTCATCGTGAGCGGCGATGATCAGTTTACGGTCGAATGGTGCGGAAGACACCATTCCGGTCGCCCAAACGCTGACCACGGTGTTTTGTGTGGAGACATCAAAGGCATCGACCGAGGTCGCCCAGAAGGCGCTGATCAACACAGAAGGGAAAAGCAGTTTGAATAAACGCATGAGACTCGGTAACGGTTAACGAGCCTCAAGGCTAGCGCAAATGCCCGGGCCAGAGCCAGCGGCGAAACATCGGGACACGACTGGCGTGCCCCGTGCGGCATCGTCGGATCAGATCGCGAGGATGGCTTGCGCCAGTTGGAAGTCGGTCGCGTTCAGTTGCGGTGCCTGATGGCGGATCAGGTCGAGGGCGCTTTCCAGCTTCACGCCACGGATCTGGCCTTCACTGGCGACGAAGCTGGCAGCGTCGTCACGGGCGGCGATCACGACTTTGTTGTCACGCAGCGAAGAACTGACATCGGAGGTGGCGTCCGAGGAGGATTTCAGCGCGCCAACCACGGCGTCGGTGGTCACAATGAAGCTGGAGGCACTGGCGTTGGCAGCCACGGCCAGCAAGGCGGCAGCGCTGAGCAGGCGAAGACGGGACATGGTGGATCTCCTGATAGTAAACCGTATTGAGAGGTGGCTTGTGTCTGATGAGTCAGACGCGGGTTACAGAAGATTCGCCACGTTCTGGCGTGGATATTAGGCCTGCGCGCGAGGTTCGGACAGTGGGCAGAATGCTAGCGCCAGAAGGGTTTCTCCAGTTCTCTGAGCCGATCGGCATGGCTGAGGCCCAGATCCGCTAGGTCGCGCTGGGCTAGTTGAGCCAACAGGCGCCGCGTTCTGGCGCGTTCCAGTCCTTGCCACAGGGGTCGAAACAAGCGCCGCAGCAGGTGCGAGTGAGCGCGGGGTAGAGTCGAAGCTGTCGAAACATCCTGTAAGCCTTTCATGGCGTTTTCCTTAAACCGAGGAGGGTTAAGGACATGCTGCGCCTGATGCAGTTTGGCGAGCAGATACACTCATGAAAAATTGTACTGGTTCAGATTTTGTTTATTGAGAACTGTACCTGTACTTTGATTATTCTGCTGTACGGACATTTTAAAACCCTGAAACGACAAGACCCGTCGCGGTTTCCCGCGACGGGTCTTGTGTGTTCAATTCGGGTTGCTGGCGGTGGGTCTGACGACCAGAGCCAGCGACGCTACTTAGCGCCAGAACGGCTTGCTCAGCTCTTCGTAGCGTTGTGCTTCGCTGATACCGGCGTCAGCCAGCAGACGCGAATCCAGACGAGCCAGTTGGTGGCGGCTGGAGATGCGGCGCTGCCACAACATCAGGTTGGCGATAACGCGCAGAGGCAGGGAAGCCTGGTTTTTTGCAGCTTTGTCTTCGAAGAACAGTTCGGAACTGAGTGTACGTTCCATGGTTGACATCCTTCCGCTTGTGGCGGGATCAGGTAGTGGTTTAACTGGTGCCCATGATCCTCTCGTTTGCCTAGTCTCTCTAGATACAGTTCAGCTGTATTGTGAGTGACCAGTTAACTGTTTATAGGGGGTGTACGGGTCGAAATTGAGCAAACTGTACCTGTCAGCACTAATGTGGTGCGTTTTTGCTCAATTCGAGGAAGGAGGTAGGCAAAATCTGTAGGAAATAACCGGTACAGCAGTACAGTTTTTGCCAGATGTGGCGGGTTAAAGAATCCGCTGACACAAACTGTATCTGCATCAGCGGTTGACTGTACGAATTACACCGCGAGCATACGGCCGGTTTCTTCAAGGTTCATGTGCCAGCTCAAGGCGTCACGCAGAATGTGCGGGGTATGACCGCCGATGGCGCAGGCGGCGGTGAAGTAGTCATTTAGCGCCTGGCGGTAATCGGGATGCACACAGTTGTCGATGATCACCCGCGCGCGTTCGCGTGGGGCCAGGCCGCGCAGGTCAGCCAGACCGATTTCGGTCACCAGGATGTCTACGTCATGCTCGGTGTGGTCAACGTGGCTGACCATCGGCACCACGCTGGAAATGGCGCCGCCCTTGGCGATCGATTTGGTCACGAACACCGCGAGGTGCGCGTTGCGCGCGAAGTCGCCCGAGCCACCAATGCCGTTCATCATCCGCGTGCCGCAGACATGGGTGGAGTTGACGTTGCCGTAGATGTCGAACTCCAGCGCAGTGTTGATGCCGATGATACCCAGACGACGCACTACTTCCGGGTGGTTGGAGATTTCCTGCGGGCGCAGCACCAGTTTGTCCTTGTACTTCTCCAGGTTGCCGAACACGTCGCTGTTGCGTCGCTCCGACAAAGTGATCGAGCTGCCCGAAGCAAAGCTCAGCTTGCCGGCATCGATCAGATCGAAGGTTGAGTCCTGCAGCACTTCGGAGTACATGGTCAGGTCTTCGAACGGCGAATCGATCAGACCGCACATCACCGCGTTGGCGATGTTGCCGATCCCGGCCTGCAACGGGCCGAGCTTGTTGGTCATGCGCCCGGCATTGACTTCCTGCTTGAAGAAGGTGATCAGGTGCTCGGCGATGGCATTGGTGTCGACATCCGGGGTCGACACCGTGGACGGCGAATCCGCCCGCTGGGTGATGACGATGGCGACAATCTTCTCCGGCGGGATCGGGATCGCGGTGCTGCCGATGCGATCGTCGACTTTCACCAGCGGGATCGGCGTGCGCGTCGGGCGATAGGTGGGGATATAGATGTCATGCAGGCCTTCGAGGTTGGCGTTGTGCGCCAGGTTGATCTCGACAATCACCTGTTTGGCGAAAATCGCGAAGCTCGCCGAGTTGCCCACCGAGGTGGTCGGCACGATGTGGCCTTGCTCGGTGATGGCCACGGCTTCGATCACTGCGATGTCCGGCAGCTTCAGTTGCTGGTTGCGTAGTTGCTCGACGGTTTCCGACAGGTGCTGGTCGATGAACATCACTTCGCCGGCGTTGATCGCCTTGCGCAAGGTGCTGTCGACCTGGAACGGCATGCGCCGCGACAGCACGCCGGCTTCGGTCAGTTGCTTGTCGAGGTCGTTGCCCAGGCTCGCGCCGGTCATCAGGCTGATCTTCAGCGGCGTGACCTTGGCTCGCTCGGCCAGTGCGTGAGGGACAGCTTTGGCTTCGCCCGCGCGGGTGAAGCCGCTCATGCCGACGGTCATGCCGTCTTCAATCAGCGCGGCGGCGTCGGCGGCGCTCATCACTTTATCCAACAACGAAGGCAGGCGAATACGGTCACGGTACATGGATTATTTTCTCGGGAAGCGAGTAGCAGGATGCGCAGTCTAGTGAATTTCGCGGGCGCCTGTCCCGCTACCAAGGTCGCAAACGAGGCGTCTATTTAGCGGGTTTGAAGTAAAACACCGTTACTGGATCTGCAACAACGCGGCAAATTGTCCGACGGTTTGCGCAAACAAAAACGCCCCGACAAGTCGGGGCGTCCGGTGCAACTGCGGAGGATTACTCGACCGCTTTGACCATGTCTTCGATGACTTTTTTCGCGTCGCCGAACACCATCATGGTCTTGTCCAGGTAGAACAGTTCGTTGTCCAGACCGGCATAACCGCTGGCCATCGAGCGCTTGTTGACGATGATGGTCTTGGCCTTGAACGCTTCGAGAATCGGCATGCCGGCAATCGGCGATTTCGGGTCGTTCTTGGCGGCCGGGTTGACCACGTCGTTGGCGCCGAGTACCAGCACCACGTCGGCCTGGCCGAACTCGGAGTTGATGTCTTCCATCTCGAACACCTGGTCGTAAGGCACTTCGGCCTCGGCGAGCAGGACGTTCATGTGCCCCGGCATGCGACCGGCCACCGGGTGGATCGCGTACTTCACGGTCACGCCGCGATGGGTCAGTTTCTCGGTCAGCTCTTTCAATGCATGCTGCGCACGGGCCACCGCCAGGCCGTAACCCGGGACGATGATCACGGTGTCGGCGTTGGTCAGCAGGAAGGTCGCGTCGTCGGCCGAACCGGATTTCACCGGACGGGCTTCTTTCGCTCCGGCAGGTCCTGCGTCGGCCGTGTTGCCGAAACCACCGAGCAGGACATTAAAGAAGGAACGGTTCATCGCCTTGCACATGATGTACGAGAGGATCGCACCGCTCGAACCCACCAGCGAGCCGGCAATGATCAGCATCGAGTTGTTCAGCGAGAAGCCGATACCCGCCGCCGCCCAGCCCGAGTAACTGTTGAGCATCGACACCACTACCGGCATGTCGGCGCCACCGATCGGGATGATGATCAGCACGCCCATCACGAATGCCAGCGCCAGCATCAGCGCGAACGCTGCGAGGTTGCCGGTGAGCATGAAGGTCACGCCCAGCACCAGTGTCGCCAGACCCAGAACCGCGTTGAGCTTGTGCTGACCGGCAAACTGTACCGGCGCGCCCTGGAACAGGCGGAACTTGTACTTGCCCGACAGCTTGCCGAACGCGATCACCGAACCGGAGAAGGTGATTGCACCAATCGCCGCGCCGAGGAACAGCTCCAGACGGTTACCTGCTGGAATGGCGTCGCCCAGCTGTTTAACGATACCCAGCGATTGCGGCTCGACCACCGCAGCAATGGCGATGAACACTGCGGCCAGACCGATCATGCTGTGCATGAATGCGACCAGTTCCGGCATCTTGGTCATTTCGACGCGTTTGGCCATGATCGAACCGGCGGTGCCGCCGATCAGCAGGCCGACGATGACGTAACCGATGCCAGCGGTCGCCAGCTCTGCGCCCAACTTATAGATGAGGCCGATGGTGGTGAGAATGGCTAGCGCCATGCCGAGCATGCCGAACAGGTTGCCGCGCCGCGAGGTGGTCGGGTGCGACAGGCCTTTGAGGGCTTGGATGAAGCAGATCGACGCGATCAGGTAGAGCGTCGTGACGAGATTCATGCTCATTACTTCGGCGCCTCTTCTTTTGCTTTCGGGGCTTTCTTCTTGAACATCTCAAGCATGCGGCGGGTGACCAGGAAGCCACCAAACACGTTGACCGCAGCCAGTGCCACGGCGAGGGTGCCCATGGTTTTGCCCAGCGGCGTGACGGTCAGCGCAGCGGCAAGCATGGCGCCGACGATCACGATCGCCGAAATGGCGTTGGTCACCGCCATCAACGGCGTGTGCAGCGCAGGTGTAACGTTCCAGACCACGTGGTAACCGACATAAATCGCCAGCACGAAGATGATCAGGTTGTAGATACCGGGGGAGATAAGCTCTTCCATCGTCTGAATCCCTGCTTAGGCGTTTTTGCGGATGACTTGGCCGTCGCGGCACATCAGGCACGCGGCGACGATGTCGTCTTCGAGGTTGACGTCGAACTGGCCTTCTTTGGTGAACACCAGCTTGAGGAAGTCCAGCAGGTTGCGGGCGTATAGCGCCGAGGCGTCTGCAGCGACTTCACCGGCCAGGTTGGTCGGGCCGACGATGGTCACGCCGTTCTCGACCACTACCTGATCGGCGACGGTCAGCGGGCAGTTGCCGCCCTGAGCTGCCGCGAGGTCGATGACCACCGAGCCCGGCTTCATCTGCGCCACGGTGTCCGCGCTCAACAGTGTCGGCGCCTTGCGGCCCGGGATCAGTGCGGTGGTGATGACGATGTCGGCCTGCTTGGCGCGTTCGTGCACGGCCTGGGCCTGACGCTGCATCCAGCTCGCCGGCATCGGGCGCGCGTAACCGCCGACACCCACCGCGCATTCACGCTCTTCGTCAGTCTCGTAAGGCACATCGACGAACTTCGCGCCGAGGGATTCGATCTGTTCCTTCACCGCCGGACGCACGTCAGACGCTTCGATCACCGCACCCAGACGTTTCGCCGTGGCAATCGCCTGCAACCCGGCCACGCCGGCACCAAGAATCAGCACGCGCGCCGCTTTCACGGTGCCCGCAGCTGTCATCAGCATTGGCATGAAGCGCGGATAGTAGTGCGCAGCCAGCAACACCGCCTTGTAGCCGGCGATGTTCGCCTGCGACGACAGCACATCGAGACTCTGCGCCCGAGAGGTACGCGGCGCCGCTTCCAGAGCGAACGCGGTAATCCCGCACTCGGCCATTTTGGCGATGGTGTCGTTATTGAAGGGGTTGAGCATGCCCACCAGCACCGTGCCGCGCTTGATCAGCGCCAGTTCGGCGTCGCTGGGGGCGACCACTTTTAGAATCAGCTCGGCGCCGAACGCATCGTTGGCACTGCCAATGGTTGCGCCCGCCGCTTCATAGGCACTGTCGACAACGCTGGCTTTGACGCCGGCGCCGGTTTGCACAGTGACCTTATGACCTTGGCTGATCAGCTTTTTAATGGTTTCCGGGGTTGCAGCAACCCGTGTTTCACCGGTCTGGGTTTCGAGAGGAACACCAATGTGCACGTCAAATCTCCTGCGTGATCTTATTGAGTAAACCCAGGCACTGCGGATGGTGCGACTGGGGCGGCCGATCAGCACGATCCCGCCAAATCAGGGCGGGGCGCGGCATTTTGCAGGCGAACTTTATGCCCTTCAAGGGATTATGACGGGTGACGGAAAATTAACTACAAGTCATCCCGTGACCGAATGTCGCAGATGGCCAGTTGAATCCCTTGCAGACCGTGCCTTGCAAGGATTCTGGCTGAATTTGAAAAAATTTCTCATCGGTGGCGTGAATAGGCCGTAATGAGTCGTGGATGAAGGCTCAAAGCCACGTCGGCAGGCGCTTGTGGGACGTCTGTACGACTTTCGGATACAGTCTGTGATTTTGCGACAAATACTTATATCTGTAGGGCTTTGATTTTCCTGACTACCGGGTTAGTAATCGCTGTAAGCCTTTATCCTTCTAGGCTGTAGCTGTTTGCCTGATTGACCAGCCAATCGCGAAAAGCCTTGAGTGATGCCGATTCGACCTTTCGCTCCGGAATCATCAGGTAATACGCCTTGATGCTGGAAAGCGCATTCGGGTTGGCGACCACCAGGCGTTTCTCGGCCAGTTCGCGCTGAATCAGAAACGGTGGAATCAGCGCGATGCCCATGTCGTGCATGGCCGCTTGGGCCAGCATGGAGAATAGCTCGTAGCGCGGGCCTGTCATATCGCGTGGGATGTTCAGGTTCAGGGAGTTGAACCACTGCCGCCAGGCGTAAGGACGGGTGGTTTGCTGCAACAGAGGCAGCTCGGCAATCTCGTTGGGTGTCAGATGTTTCTTGCTGCCGAGGAGAGCGGGGCTGCATACCGGCATCGGATTTTCGCCCATCAGCCTGTGGGATTCGGTACCCGACCAATCGGCATCGCCAAAGTAGATCGCCGCGTCGAAATCAGTGTCGGCAAACAGGAATGGGCGGGTGCGGTTGGTGAGGTTGACCGTTACTTCCGGGTGTTTGAGTTGGAAGTCCTTGAGCCGTGGCAGCAGCCATTGCGTGCCGAAGGTGGGCACCACCGCCAGTTCGATCACGTTGGCGCCCTGCTGGCCCATGACCGAGAGCGTGTCGCGCTCGACGGCGTCCAGTTGCGTGGCCACCCGACGGCTGTAGGAAAGTCCCGCTTCCGTCAGCTTCACTCCACGTCGCGAGCGCCGGAAAAGCTCCACACTGAGGAACTCCTCAAGGCTGGCGATCTGTCGGCAAATGGCGCCTTGGGTGAGGGAAAGTTCTTCGGCAGCCTTGGTAAAGCTTTCGTGGCGAGCGGCGGCTTCGAAGCTGATCAGGGCGGTGGTGCTGGGGATCTTTCTGCGCATGTACGTCAACCTCACTAATGCGCCGCATAAAAGGCATTCAGCGACGTTTCGGAGTGAGAAATTAGCACAACAGGATGCGAAATCCTCGTTTGCCGCGCTGGCGAACCGGGCCTAGGATCAATGCCACGTTAATTCACCGATTTGCGAGGACACACTCATGGGCGGTAAAGCTAGCTTCAATTGGATCGATCCCCTGCTGCTGGATCAACAGCTCACCGAAGAAGAGCGCATGATCCGTGACACCGCCGCCCAATTCGCTCAGCAGAGCCTGGCGCCCCGCGTGCTTGAAGCTTTCCGCCATGAGAAAACCGACCCGGCGATCTTTCGCGAAATGGGCGAAGTCGGCCTGCTCGGCGCGACCATCCCTGAGCAGTACGGCGGCAGTGGCCTGAACTACGTCAGCTACGGCCTGATTGCTCGCGAAGTGGAACGTGTCGACTCCGGCTACCGCTCGATGATGAGTGTGCAATCGTCGCTGGTAATGGTGCCGATCAACGAATTCGGCACCGAAGCACAGAAACAGAAATACCTGCCGAAACTGGCGTCTGGCGAATGGATCGGCTGCTTCGGTCTGACCGAGCCAAACCACGGTTCCGACCCGGGCGCGATGATCACCCGTGCGCGCAAAGTCGACGGCGGCTACAGCCTGACCGGCGCCAAGATGTGGATCACCAACAGCCCCATCGCCGATGTGTTCGTGGTCTGGGCCAAGGACGATGCCGGCGACATCCGTGGCTTCGTACTGGAAAAAGGCTGGAAGGGCCTGAGCGCACCGGCGATTCACGGCAAGGTCGGTCTGCGCGCCTCGATCACCGGCGAAATCGTCATGGACAACGTGTTTGTGCCGGAAGAAAACATCTTCCCGGACGTGCGCGGCCTGAAGGGCCCGTTCACCTGCCTTAACTCCGCACGCTACGGCATCTCTTGGGGAGCCTTGGGAGCTGCCGAGTTCTGCTGGCACACCGCTCGCCAGTACACCCTCGATCGTCAGCAGTTCGGGCGTCCATTGGCCGCTACCCAACTGATCCAGAAGAAGCTGGCCGACATGCAGACCGAGATCACTCTGGCCCTGCAAGGCTGTCTGCGTCTGGGGCGCATGAAGGATGAGGGCACTGCCGCGGTCGAAATCACTTCGATCATGAAGCGCAACTCCTGTGGCAAGTCGCTGGATATCGCTCGCATGGCCCGTGACATGCTGGGTGGCAACGGTATCTCTGACGAGTTCGGTGTGGCCCGTCATCTGGTCAACCTGGAAGTGGTGAATACCTATGAAGGTACCCACGACGTTCACGCGCTTATCCTCGGTCGCGCGCAAACCGGTCTGCAGGCGTTCTATTAATAGGAGAACGACCATGGGCGCGCTGTCGCATCTGCGGGTACTGGATTTATCGCGCGTGCTGGCCGGGCCGTGGGCCGGACAGATTCTCGCCGACCTTGGCGCCGAGGTGATCAAGGTCGAGCGTCCGGGCAATGGCGATGATACGCGCGCCTGGGGGCCGCCGTTCCTTAAGGATGCTTATGGGGAAAACACCAGCGAGGCGGCCTATTACCTGTCGGCCAACCGCAACAAGCAATCGGTGACGATCGACTTCACTCGGCCTGAAGGGCAGAACCTGGTACGGGAGCTGGCGGCGAAGTCGGACATTCTGATCGAGAACTTCAAGGTCGGTGGGCTGGCTGCCTATGGGCTGGACTACGAGTCGCTGAAGTCGATCAATCCGGACCTGATCTATTGTTCGATCACCGGGTTCGGTCAAACCGGGCCGTATGCCAAGCGTGCCGGTTATGACTTCATGATCCAGGGGCTGGGCGGGCTGATGAGCCTGACCGGTCGTCCTGAAGGTGATGAAGGCGCCGGGCCGGTGAAGGTGGGAGTGGCGCTGACGGACATTCTTACGGGGCTATATTCGACCGTGGCGATTCTGGCGGCGCTGGCTCATCGTGATCACGACGGTGGCGGGCAGCACATCGATATGGCTTTGCTGGATGTACAGGTCGCATGCCTGGCGAACCAGGCAATGAACTACCTGACTACCGGCAATGCGCCGAAACGTCTGGGTAATGCACACCCGAACATCGTGCCTTATCAGGACTTCCCGACGGCCGACGGTGATTTCATTCTTACCGTTGGCAATGACGGCCAGTTCCGCAAGTTTGCCGAGGTAGCGGGCCAGCCGCAGTGGGCGGACGATCCGCGTTTCGCCACTAACAAGCTGCGGGTGGCTAACCGCGCGGTGTTGATTCCTCTGATCCGCCAGGCGACGGTATTCAAGACCACCGCCGAATGGGTGGCGCAGTTGGAGCAGGCGGGCGTGCCGTGTGGGCCGATCAATGATCTGTCCCAGGTGTTTGAGGATCCGCAGGTGAAGGCGCGGGGGTTGGCGATAGAGCTGCCGCATGCACTGGCGGGGATGGTCCCGCAGGTGGCGAGTCCGATCCGGCTGTCGCAGACGCCGGTCGAGTATCTTCGCGCGCCTCCTTTATTAGGCGAGCATACGTTGGAGGTTTTGCAGCGGGTGCTGGGTCTGGGCGCTGGCGCGGTAGAGGCACTCAGGGCTGATGGAGTGCTTTGAGTATCGCTTCTATATAGAAGAAGGCTGTTTTCTGCCTATATAGATGGATTTGTGCGTTTTTTAACCGATCTGTAAGTTGTTGAAAGAAAACTGAAATTAACGGTTGACGGCAGATTCAAGAGGTCTATAATTCGCCCCACTTCCGGCGCAGTCGAAGCAGAAAACTCCTTGAGATTCAACGAGTTACGCAGTTTTCGGCAGCGGCTTGCTTCAGTTCATCGAAGCCTGGAAGGAGTTGAAAGAGCGGTGATGTTTGGCTCTTTTGACGGTTCGATCTTCTCGGTCGAAAGCGGAGAAAAAGAG
>NZ_JAJSLU010000023.1:0-110610 GCF_023063025.1 Pseudomonas sp. YL2
CAGCTTGCCATCCACCCCTCTCACCCCAGAGTTTATTCCCTTACTCAGACACAAGCGGGCTTGCTCGCGAAGGCGGTGAGTCAGGCAACGGAGATGTTGGCTGACAGGACGCTTTCGCGAGCAAGCCCGCTCCCACAGGGGGTAATGCGGCGGCTTCGTAGAGATTTTTGCGACCGGACCTCATCGCTGCAAAAAGCTCCCACAAGATTTGCACACGCCACAAAACCTGTGGGAGCGGGCTTGCTCGCGAAGACGTCGGTCCGGCCAACATCTTCATCGACTGACACGACCTCTTCGCGAGCAAGCCCGCTCCCACACTTTTGGCGTGGTCACATCTGGTTGAGGCGTTCGCGCAGGAATTCGACCAGTGCCTGCACCGGGCGCGACGCCTGGCGGTGTTGCGGGTACACCGCCGACAGGGTCAGCGGTTCAGGGCGGTAGTCGTCGAGCACTGGCATCAGCCGCCCGTCCTTCAGCGCCGCGCCGACGATGAACGTCGGCAGATAAGTAATCCCCATCCCCTGCACCGCCGCATCGCGCAACAGCTCGCCATTGTTCACCCGCATGCGTCCGGTGACATTGACCAGCAGCGGCTTGCCCTGCCCCGCATTGAAGCGCCATTGCACCGAACGACCATGGCCGTACGGCAGGCAGTCGTGGCTGTGCAGGTCTTCGGGATTGAGCGGCGTGCCGCGTTCGGCCAGATATGCCGGGCTGGCGCAGTACACCCGTTCGATGGCGGCGATGCGCCGCGCAATCAACGTCGAGTCCTCCAGCACACCAATGCGCAGCGCCAGATCATAACCTTCGCCAAGCAGGTCCACCGGGCGGTCGCTCAAATCCACCTCCACGGTGACATCGCGATAGCGCTGCAGAAACAGCGGCAGCAGACAGCCCAGATGCGCCACGGCAAACGACAGCGGCGCACTGACGCGAATGGTCCCGCGCGGCTCGGCAGTCTGCCCGGCGATGCCCTGCTCGACCTGTTCCACTTCGCCCAGCAGACGCAGCGCCGACTCGTAGTAGCTCTGGCCCAGTGGCGTGACGTCGAGGCGTCGGGTGGAACGGTTCAACAGCCGCACACCGAGGCGCTCTTCGAGCTGCATCAAACGGCGGCTGACGAACTGCTTGGACAGGCCCAACTGATCGGCCGCAGCAGTGAAACTGCCGGAGTCCATGACCTGGCAAAAAATACGCATGTCTTCGAACGGGTTCATTGTCACTCTCTGGTAGACAGTCAAACGCTTTATAGCCGCTTTTTCACTTTTCGACAGCTCATTAATCTGTGCTCACGGTTTGAAAACAGCCCGACACAACACCAATAACTTTCGAAAATGGAATTGAGCATGAACATCAAAAAGACCCTGACCGCATCCCTCCTCGCCCTGTCCATCGGTAACGCATTCGCCGCCGGCAGCTCGGGTGTCGAACACAACACCCAGGCGTTCCTCGAAGCCCTCGCCGCCGGCGGCGGCAAACCGCTGGAGCAACTCAGCCCGAAGGATGCCCGTGCGGTGCTGGCCGGTGCGCAAGCGTCGGTAAAGGTTGACCTGTCCGGGGTTGAAGTCAGTGACAAGGCAATCAAGGTCGATGGCCAGACGATCAACCTCAAAGTGGTGCGGCCGGCCAAGGTCAAAGGTGAATTGCCGGTGTTCATGTTCTTCCACGGCGGCGGTTGGGTGTTGGGCGATTACCCGACGCACCAGCGCCTGATTCGCGATCTGGTGGTCGGCTCTGGAGCGGTCGCGGTGTACGTCGATTACACGCCGTCGCCGGAAGCGCAGTATCCGACAGCGATCAACCAGGCCTACGCGGCGACCAAATGGGTGGCAGAGCATGGCAAGGACATTGGCGTCGACGGCAAGCGCCTGGCGGTGGCCGGCAACAGCGTCGGCGGCAACATGGCGGCGGTCGTGGCGCTGATGGCCAAAGAAAAGCAGAGCCCGGCCCTGCGCTTCCAACTGCTGATGTGGCCGGTGACCAACGCACAGTTCGACGACGGCTCGTACCAGCAATTCGCCGAGGGCCACTTCCTCACCAAGGGCATGATGCAATGGTTCTGGGACAACTACACCACCAACCCGGCCGAGCGCGCACAGATCCACGCCTCGCCACTGAACGCCAGTGCCGAGCAGCTCAAGGGCTTGCCCGCCGCGCTGGTGCAGACCGCCGAGTTCGACGTGTTGCGTGATGAAGGCGAAGGCTATGCGCGGCATCTGGATGCGGCCGGTGTGCCGGTGACGTCGGTGCGTTACAACGGGATGATTCATGACTTTGGCTTGCTCAACCCACTGAGCCAGATTCCCGAAGTGAAAGCGGCCGTGCGCCAGGCCGCGGCTGAGCTGAAGACGCATCTGAACTGAGACCCCCTCACTCGCCACACCTGACGGTGTGGCGAGTTTTTTGCCTGACCACATTCTGTGGCGAGGGGGGTTGGTCCCCCTGGGGTGCGGCGCGGCCCCCAAGGTTGTGTGAGCGCTGCGCACTCAAGCGGGAGCAAGCTCCCTCGCCACAACAGCGCTCATCATCGTGGAGCACATCATGTCCATCCTCCTCACCCATCCACTGTCCTGGAGCGCCGCCCTGCTGCTGCTCGATGCGCTGCTCTGGCACCTCGCCCCGTTCAAGCATCGCGCACCGAGAGTCGGCATTCGCCTGGCGCTGTTTCTGGCGTTCAGCGCATTGATCATCAACGCCGAGATCAGCCCGTTGCAGGCGCCGCTGTTCGCCGATGACCGGGTGATGCAACTGGGCGCAACGGCGTTGGGGATTGTCTGGTGGCTGTACGCCGCGCGGGTGCTCACCGAGGTGATCGGTCTGGCACTGATGCGGCGCATCGGCCACAGCGGTCGGCTGTTGCAGGACGTGATCGGCGCGCTGGTGTTTCTGGCGGCGATCGTCGCGGCCGCCGGCTATGTGCTGGAACTGCCGGTCAAAGGTTTGCTGGCGACTTCCGGGGTGGTGGCGATCGTCGTCGGTCTGGCGTTGCAAAGCACCTTGAGCGACGTGTTCTCGGGGATCGTGCTCAACACCACCAAGCCGTATCAGGTCGACGATTTCGTGGTGATCGACGGCGTCGAGGGCAAGGTCATCGACATCGACTGGCGCGCCACGCATCTGTTGACCAGCACCGGAACCCTGGCCGTGGTGCCGAACTCGGTGGCGGCCAAGGCGAAGATCGTCAATCTCAGTCGCCCGACCAACCTGCACGGGGTGTCGATCAGCATCAAGGTGCCGAATCACATTCGCCCGCGGCGGGTGCTCGACGCCCTCGACCGCACGCTGCAAGGCAGCAGCAGTCTGCTGCTCAATCCGCCGCCCAAAGCCGTGTTGAAAGAGGCCGGTGAGGTGATGTCGGAGTATGTCGCCAGCGGTTTCATCAGTGAACTGAGCAAGAAAGGCGAGGTGCGCAATCAACTGTTCGACCTCGCCCATCGGCATCTCGAAGCCGCAGGAATTTCCCGGCACCCCGATGGCGTGATCGAGCCCTCGACCCGCGCCCGGGCGTTGCTCGATGAAGTGAAAGTTTTCCGCTCGCTGAGCCATGAGGAACGTGATCGCCTCGCCGAATCGATGGTCGCGCAGCAATACGCGGCCGGTCAGGTGGTGCTGGGGCTGGATGAAGTGCCCGACAGTCTGTTTGTCATCGCCACTGGTGTGGTCAGTGCGACCGTGCCCGATGGCAACGGCCAGACCGAAGCCGGACGCATGGGGCCGAGCGAGGTCATGGGCGAACAGAGCATACTCGCCGATACCCCGTCGCAAGCCACGTTCACCGCGCTGACGTCGAGCATCATCTATCGCCTCGACAAAGCGCTGACCCGCCAATGCATGGAGCAGCGCAGCGAAGTCGGCCAGGCGCTGAACAAATTGCAGGCCGTGCGACAGCAGAACAGCCGGCTGGCGTTGATGGCCAAACCGGTGGCGGTGCGCAAGGGTGGGTTTCTCGGCTGGTTGCAAAAGCGCTAGCCCTGACAAACAGGTGGACGCCATACCTTGTGGTGAGGGAGCTTGCTCCCGCTTGAGTGCGCAGCGCTCACAGATTTCGGGGACTGCTGCGCAGACCAGCGGGAGCAAGCTCCCTCGCCACAGGAGGTGGTGGGTTGCGCCTCTTTTTTACTGCACATGAAAATGCCCGCAATCAAGCGGGCACTTTCAGTTCAAGCAATCACTTGGCCGTGAACTTGGTGTAGCTGTTGATCAGGTTGCGGTAGTTCGGCAGGCGTTCGGACAGCAGATGCGCCAGACCTTCCATGTCGTTGCGCCAGTCACCTTGCAGCTCGCACGCCACCGAGAACCAGTTCAGCAGGTGTGCACCGGCGGCCGACATGCGCGCCCACGCGGCTTGTTGCACGGTGGTGTTGAAGGTGCCGGAAGAATCGGTGACCACGAACACTTCGAAACCTTCAGCAATGGCCGACAGGGTCGGGAATGCCACGCAAACGTCCGTCACCACACCGGCGATGATCAGTTGCTTGCGGCCGGTGGCCTTGATCGCCTTGACGAAGTCTTCGTTGTCCCAGGCATTGATCTGGCCAGGGCGCTGAATGAACGGTGCATCAGGGAATTGCTCGCGCAGCTCAGGCACGATCGGACCGTTCGGGCCGGCGTCGAAACTGGTGGTGAGGATGGTCGGCAGCTTGAAGAACTTGGCGATGTCGCCCAGCGCCAGCACGTTGTTCTTGAACTCGTTGGGGGTGAAATCCTGTACCAGCGAGATCAGACCGGTCTGGTGGTCGACCAGCAGCACGACCGCATCATCTTTGTTCAGACGCTTGTAGGGAACGCTCATGGGAAACTCCTCGGTGGATGGTTGTTGCGTGAGGCGCCGACCGGATGGCCGGCGCTTTTTTGTAGTGATCAGAAAGCGAAACAGGAACAGCCGAACGCGCCCCAGAAACCGGCGAAGTCGCTGACCGGTGCGTTGGACAATCGGGCTTTTTCATGGCTGTGCGCGTGCACTGCGCAGGCACCGACGCACTGGTGCACTTGCGCCTGCAACGGCGAGTTCGGGCGCCAGTGGCCCGGCACCTTGACCACCGGCGACCAGTCCGGCAGCACGGGGATCGAGCGTGGGCCGAGGTCTTCGAAATCGCCGGCGGCGTAAACGATCTTGCCGCCGACCACGGTCAATACCGACTCGATCCACTTGATCGCTTCTTCCTCGACGTGGAAGAAGTCCGCGCTCAGCGCCGCCAGATCCGCCAGTTGCCCGACCTTGATCTGGCCCTTCTTGCCCTGTTCCGACGAGAACCAGGCGCTGCCGTGGGTGAACAGTTCCAGTGCGGTAGTGCGTGGCAGACCTTCTTCGTACAAGGCCAGACCGCCGACGGTGCGACCGCTGACCATCCAGTACAGAGATGTCCACGGGTTGTAGCTGGAAACCCGCGTGGCATCGGTGCCGGCGCCGACCGGTATGCCTTCGACGAGCATGCGTTTGATCGGCGGCGTGGCTTCGGCGGCTTTCGCGCCGTAACGGTCGACGAAGTATTCACCCTGGAACGCCATGCGATCCTGAATCGCAATGCCGCCGCCCAGCGCCCTCACCCGCTCAATGTTCTGCGGTGTGATGGTTTCGGCGTGGTCGAAGAACCACGGCAGACCGTTGAACGGAATATCGCGATTGACCTTCTCGAACACGTCGAGCATGCGGCTGATCGATTCGTTGTAAGTGGCGTGCAGACGGAACGGCCAGCGCTGCTCGACCAGATGGCGCACCACCGGTTCCAGCTCCTGCTCCATGGTCTGCGGCAGGTCCGGGCGCGGTTCGAGAAAGTCTTCGAAGTCGGCGGCGGAGAACACCAGCATCTCGCCAGCGCCGTTGTGCCGCAGGTAATCGTCGCCCTGGTGCAACTTGACGCTGCTGGTCCAGTTCTGGAAATCAGTCAGCTCTTCTTTGGGCTTCTGGGTGAACAGGTTGTAGGCGATGCGCACGGTCAACTGATCATCCTTGGCCAGTTGCTCGATCACCTGATAGTCATCTGGATAGTTCTGGAAACCACCGCCGGCATCGATCGCGCTGGTCAGGCCGAGGCGATTGAGTTCGCGCATGAACTGCCGGGTCGAGTTGACCTGATAGTCCAGCGGCAGCTTCGGCCCCTTGGCCAGCGTCGAGTACAGAATCATCGCATTGGGTTTTGCCACCAGCATGCCGGTCGGGTTGCCGTTGGCATCGCGCACGATCTCGCCACCCGGTGGGTTCGGCGTGTCGCGGGTGTAACCGGCAACGCGCAGTGCGGCGCGGTTGAGCAGCGCGCGGTCGTACAGGTGCAGGACGAATACCGGAGTGTCCGGTGCGGCCTGGTTGAGTTCCTCAAGAGTCGGCATGCGTTTTTCGGCGAACTGGAATTCGTTCCAGCCACCAACCACGCGCACCCATTGCGGAGTCGGCGTACGGTCGGCCTGCTCCTTGAGCATGCGCAACGCATCGGCCAGCGACGGTACGCCTTCCCAACGCAGTTCGAGGTTGTAGTTGAGGCCGCCACGGATCAGGTGCAGGTGCGAGTCGTTGAGACCGGGGATCACGCAGCGCCCGTGCATGTCGATCACTTGCGTGGCCGAACCACGCAGGGCCATGGCCTGGGTGTCGTTGCCAACGACGACAAAGCGGCCGTCCTTGATCGCCACGGCACTGGCCAGCGGCTTGCTGCGGTCTACGGTATGAAATTGGCCATTGAACAGAATCAGATCGGCGTTCATCGCAGTTCCTTTCGAGTAGATGAATGGGTGTCAGCGTGACGGCTGTTTCGCCGGCTCGACGTGAGCATGGGCCTGACCGGCTTCCAGCCACGGCGCGAACAACCGGGTCACGCGGGGCATGAACACGTACACCACCGACAGGACGATGGTCAGGGTGATCAGGAACGTGGCGACCACGTAGTTGGAAAGCAGCGGATGCAGCTTGAGCAGCGGCCCCCAGATCAGCGGCACCAGCAGCGTGTGCGGCAGAATCACCAGCAGGGTGATCACCGCTTGCTTCCAGCGCGGCGGCGGCTTCGCGGCATCGGCCAGCGGCGCGAACCAGAATTCGTTGACCGGTGCGACTTCGGTCTGGTCGCCATCGGCGAGCATCGGCGCCGCTTCATCCACCAGCGCCTGACGCTGCGGCGACTCCAGCCACAGTTGCATGGCCTCGGTGGAGGAAAAGCGCAGGACGCAGGTGTAGGTGTCGAGACCGGCCAACTTGCCGCGCACCACGTCGACCCCGAGGTGACCGTCGCGCTGCCCGGCGACCCGGACGATGTTGCGCAACCACGCCTCGTATGGCTGTTCAAACCCGGCCTTGACCCGGTGCTTGACGATCAGGGTCACGGTTTCACCGACCCCCGGTGCTTTTGGACTCAGGGCTTCAGGCATAACGCAGCACTCCGGGCAGACGAACATTGAGCGCCAGGCGTCCCGGCCCGGCGATAAACACAGTGGCGAACAGGATCAACAGCAACCAGCCGAATTGCCCCTCGGCCACACTCCATTGCGGATGCACGACCAGCAGCGCCACCAGCAGAACAAAAAGAATAGGCAAGCAGGCCAATCGCGCCAGCACCCCGGCGACGATCAGTAGCGGACAGAGGACTTCAGCGAAAATCGCCAGGCAGAGTGTGAGGTGCGCGCCGAGGTGGAACGGATCTTCGATCTGCTGCAATTGCGCGTTGAAGTCCAGCAGCTTGGGCAAACCGTGGACCCACAGCAGGAACAGCCCGCCGCTGACCCGCAGAAACAGCAGACCGATATCCTGTGCCTGCTCATCGTGTTGTGATGCGCTCATGACCCTACCCTTAAATCCTTATCGGGTTGAATCATGCTCGGTGCGGGCGAGGGAAAATTGAATGGATGTGCTCTCTTTCAGGCGAGTCGGATTCCTGTGCGAGCGAGCCTGGTGCGGGCGGCGATCCGACAGTGGCGTCCGGTCAGCCAGCATCATTGTTGAATGACACACCGCTTTCGCGAGCAAGCCCGCTCCCACAGGGAAAGTTGGTGCGTCAGGAATGCGGGATATCCAGCGGCGCCGCCATGAACTGGCTGATCCGCGAGCGCAGCCAGCGCTCGGCCGGGTCGTTGTCGTGCACCCCGCTCCAGGCCATCGACAGCTGTGCGGCATCGATCGGGAACGGTGGATCTTCAGCGCGCAAGGCGCAGCCTTCGACCAGCGCACACGCGGCATAGTCCGGCACGGTAGCAATCATTTCAGTGCCGGCGAGCAACGCACGCAAACCGCTGAACTGCGGCACGCCGAGCACCACGCGCCGACGCCGGCCAACCTTGGCCAGGTCCAGGTCGATGTTGCCGCTCAGGTCACCGGAGAACGACACCATCGCGTGCGGGCGCTCGCAGTATTCGTCCAGCGTCAGCGGCCCCGGGCGATCATCGCCGCGTAGCACTTTGCAGGGAATGTCGCGCAGTTTCTTGCGCTTGGCGTTGGCCGGCAGATCGGTGGTGTAACTGACCCCGACCGAGATTTCCCCGGACGCCAGCAGCGCCGGCATCAACAGATAATTGGCACGGCGTACCACCACAACGATGCCCGGCGCCTCTTGCTGGAGCTGTCGCAGCAGCGGCGGAAACAGACCGAACTCGGCGTCGTCCGACAGGCCGATGCGGAACACGTCGCAACTGCTCGCCGGGTCGAACTCCTTGGCCCGGCTGACCGCGCCGGAGATCACGTCCATCGCCGGTTGCAGCTCCTGCAGAATCGCCAGCGCGCGGGCGGTCGGCTCCATGCTGCGGCCGTTGCGCAGCAGCAACGGATCATCGAACAGGTCGCGCAAACGCCCCAGCGCGGCACTCACCGCCGGTTGGCCCATGAACAGTTTTTCGGCGACGCGGGTCAGGTTCTTTTCGAACATCAGCGCTTCGAAAATCACCAGCAGGTTCATGTCGACGCGACGCAGATCGTTACGGTTCATGGGCTCGTGTTCCTTGCTTGAGAAGTCGTGTTCAGTCGGGTGCGATAGCGCCGTACTTTACTTGATCAACGGTACGCTGGCCGCACGTTTGTATGGGCCGTATTCCACCGGCAGCCATTGGAAGGTTTGTCGATGGCGGCGACTTGCAGCGATGTGCTGAGTTCAACGTTTTGCGGCGCAATTAACAACGTTTAACTCGTCAGTCTTCCGGCCCCGTCCAACAATGAAACCCTCTGCGAAACATTGTTTTTTTGACCAGAGGGAAACGTGCCGAGCGTGCGTTGCCCCCCGACACGGACATTGGCCATGGCTCACTTACAACAAACAGTCGCCCTCGCCCCCTCCAGCGAATCCCGCACACCGCGCATCGGCGGCCTCAGTCCGCAACGCGAACGGCGGGCCAAACAGTTGATCCTCGACCGCCTGGGTGAAAGCCTGGAAGTCACCGAACTGGCAGAGGCCTGTTCGTTGTCACGCAGTCATTTTTCCCGGGCGTTCAAATGCAGTACCGGACTCTCGCCACAGGACTGGATCCGCACCCAGCGCATCGCTCGTGCCAAGCAGTTGATCCGGCTCACCCACTTGAGCCTGACGCAGATCAGCCTGGAATGTGGCTTCTGCGATCAGGCACATTTCTGCCATATCTTCACCCGCAGCGAAGGGATCAGCCCTTTCGCCTGGCGGTGTCGTGAGGTGCCGGGCATGAAGGCCGAAAAGCCACCAGCGTCGGCCGCGCCTGTCGGCATACGCCTGGCGGTCTAGACGCTGTCGCGCGCCAAGCTCATTTCCCTGCGCTTCATTGCTGCCTCAAGCGCTGCGCCACTTGCGCCACCCGCTCGCCCAGGTGTGCCGCCGTGCGCCGGTCTTCGAGCGGCGGCGCCTGCTCGGGGGGCTGTTCGACATTGGATTGGGACATGGCCCCGAGCGCGCTGCCCAGACGATTCAACTGACCATCGAAGCAGCCCGCCACCGAGCGCGCCGGGAGCAGGTCGAGACCCACCCAGATCATCGAATGCTGCGCGGCGAACACCGCCATTTGCAGCAATGTATTGAGCTTGTCCCCGCACAGGCTTCCGGAATTGGTGAACCCGGCGGCAACCTTGTTGCGCCATGGTTTTGCCAGATAGAACGCCGCGCTGGCCTCCATGAAATGCTTGAAGCCCGCCGACGCGCTGCCCATGTAAGTCGGCGCACCGAAAATGATCGCGTCGGCGCGGTGCAACTCATCCCAATAGAACTCGACCTCTTCTACCGCCACCAACCGGCAGGTACTGCCCAAGTGCCGTTCGACGCCCTGCGCCACGGCTTCTGCCATGACGCGAGTGTGGCCATAGCCGCTGTGATAGACCACCACCACGTTGCTCATTGCGCCGTCCTCCGCACGCGTGCACTCCATTGCAGCCGTCAGGTCCAGGCCTGCTTCATCGGATTTTTGGGCTTGAAGCGAACACAGACGAGTTAATCGTTGTTAATTGTCCGCGAGACAAAGCGCTGGTCTGAACATTGCAGCGGGCAAAAATGCCGATCGCTGCATCACTTTCGAGCATTGCCGGCAATCTGCACGTTGCACTGACGCCAGAACCTGCGGAATATGTCGGCAAAACTGCGGATTAGAAGGCTTGCGTGCCGCTGACGCTGATCCGCACTGCCCTTCACGGAGGCTTCACACGCCGTGGGCAGGATTATAAAAATTTCGCAGGAGTGAGCTGTTGAGTCTTCCCCCGAATCAGGCCCTCGGTTTCGGCCCCTATCGGATTCAGCCCGGCAAACGGCTGCTGCTTGAGGGCGAGCAGCCGTTACGCCTGGGCCGACGTGCCATGGATATTCTGCTGATCCTGCTGGCGCATGCCGGCGATGTCGTGAGCAAGCAGCAACTGATTGCCGGCGTGTGGCCGGACAGCGTCGTCGAAGACATCAATCTGCGGGTGCACATGGCGGCGTTGCGCAAAGCCCTGGGCGATGGTCAGGGCGGGCAGCGATACATCGTCACGGTGGCGCAGCGCGGCTACAGCTTTGTCGCACCGATCAGGCTGCAATCGATCGAACAGCACACCTGCGCAGAGACCGGCACCCGGCATAACCTGCCACTGCGCCGCACGCGAATGATCGGCCGCCAGCCGCTGGTCGACAGCCTGATCAGGCAGTTGCCACGCCAGCGCTGCATCACGCTGGTCGGCCCCGGCGGCATCGGCAAAACCACCGTGGCCCTGCGCGTTGCCGAGCAGATGATCGGCCACTATCGGGACGGTATCCGGCTGCTGGATCTTTCGCCGATCAACGACGCACGAATGATCTGCTCGCACTTGGCGGCCCTGCTGGACGTGGTGCCGCATGACAACGATCCGCTGACCCACCTCGTCAATGCGCTGCGCGAGCGCCAGATGCTGCTGGTAATCGACAATTGCGAACACCTGATCGACGCCATGGCACTGCTCAGCGAGAGCATTTTGCGCGGTGCGCCGCAGGTTCACATTCTGGCCACCAGCCGCGAGAGCCTGCGTGCCGAAGGCGAGTATGTGCAACGTCTCGAATCCCTCGATTACCCGCCGCCGATTGCCGTGCTTGATCGTGCGCAGGCGTTGAGTTTTTCGGCACTGCAACTGTTTGCCGAACGCGCCCTGGCCGCGCACGAGGGCTTTGAATTGAGCGACGCCGAGTTGCCCGATGCGCTTGAAATCTGTCGGCGTCTGGATGGCATTCCACTGGCGCTGGAGCTGGCGGCGGCGCAGGTCGGAGAACTCGGCCTGCAGGGTTTGCTCAGCCAGCTGCAAGGGCGTCTGCCGGTATCGGCTGCCGGCAATCAGAGCAGCGTGGAGCGCCACCAGACGCTGCGTGCCACGCTGGACTGGAGCTTCAACCTGCTGACCGATTGCGAACAGACCTGCCTGCGTCGACTCGGTGTGTTTCGGGGTGGCTTCACGCTGGAGTCCGCCGCTGCGGTGATCGGTGGACAGCACATCCAGCCCGGCGAGGTGTTCGGTTCAATCACACAACTGGTCGCCAAATCGTTGCTCAACGTCGAAGTCGGTGACGAAGAAGTGTTCTATCGGTTGCTCGACACCACGCGTCGCTATGCCCTGGAAAAACTCGAGCAAGGCGCCGAACTCGCCGAAACCCGCGAACGCCACGCTGAACGTTGTCTGGCGCTGATGTATCAGGCGCAGACCGATTGGGAAACGACCTCAACCGCCCTGTGGATCGAACGCTACGCACGCGGTCTGGAAGACCTGCGCGCGGCGCTCGACTGGAGTCTGAACGGTGCAGGCCCCAATGATGTGGGGATTTATCTGGCCGCGACCTCGGCGCCCCTGTGGCAAGAGTTGTCGCTGCTCAAGGAATACGGCGGTTACGTGCGTCAGGCGCTGGCCCTGCTGGAAAACGCTGCCGAACCTTGCCCTCGGGTGAAGATCTCGCTGAAACTGGCGCTCGGCAGCGCCTGCTACCACACCTGGGGTGGTACCCCGGAAACCATCGCCGCATTCGTCGATGCCCATGCGCTGGCGCAAGAGTACGACGACGTGGCCGGCCAGCTGCGTGCGGTGTCCGGGCACATGGCGGTCAACCTCAGCTGTGGCCACTATCGGTCGGCGCTGGAACAGAGCGAACAGTTCGATCGACTCGGCCTGCACGGCGACCCGCAGTTGTCGCTGAGTACACATCGCCTGCGGGTGTTGGCGCTGCATTACGCCGGCGACCAGCAGCAGGCACGCCTGCATGCCGAGCAAGTGATTCAGCACATGGCGCAAAACGGCAATCCCAACCGTTTCACCCATGGCTTCGGCGTGCAGTACGACCAGAGCGTCGCCTCGCTGACGGTGCTGGCCCGGGTGTTGTGGCTGCAAGGTTTCCCTGAACAGGCCTGGCGTACGGCCAGGCAGGCACTGGACATCGCCGTGCAAATCAACCACGGCACCTCGATCTGCTACACCCTGGCGCTGGCCAGTTGCCTGATTGCTCATTACAACGGTGACGCGCAAAACGCCCGTGCTTTGCTGCAGCTGTTGCTGGAGCAGGCGCAGAAGCATTCCGTATTGCTGTTCTATCGCTGGGCATGCCAGTACGCGCAGGTTCTCGACGCCGATGCCGCCGTGCCGATAGCGACCGAAGACAGCGGCCTGATCAGGGAAATCATGGTCACCCTGGACAGCAGTTTTGTTGATGACGCGTTGCTTGAGCGGGCACACAACGGAGCGGCAGGCTGGAGCACGGCGGAGATTCTGCGGGCTCGGGCCGATCAGATGTTGATTAAAGATTCGGCTTGCCCCGACAGCAACACCCGGCAAGCCGAAAAGGTCTTGCTCCAGGCACTGTCGATTGCGCAAACCCAAGGCGCCCTGGCCTGGGAACTGCGCAGCGCCACTTCGCTGGCGCAGTTGTGGCAACGGCAGAACCGCTACCGCGAAGCGCTGGAATTATTGAGCCCGATCTATCAACGCTTCACTGAGGGCTACGCCACCCCGGACTTGCGCAAGGTGCGCTGGTTACTCGACGAGTTGAGCCGCCAACTGCGAGCCTGACACCCAACGACTGCGGCTGACGAACCGCGCATGCCGACGCTCGTACTCGTTGTATTCACCGCTGCGTTCCAGTTGTTCGCGGGCGTAACGACGGGTGGTGTTGAGCATGCGATAGCGCAACCCGGCACTGCCCCGCTCCACCGCCAGCAAAGACTTCTGCGCCAACCGATCAATCATCAGGGCCAACGTCGACGGGGGTAATAGCGCGCAACTGATGACACCCATCGCCGCATCGATGGCAAACGCCGTTTTGAAGACCGACAGGCGTTGCAGCACCCGCTGTTCCTGCTCACTCAGGTGCTGATAGCTCCAGTCCAGCGCGGCTTTCAGGGTTTGATGGCGTGGCACGGCAGTACGCCGACCATGGCTGAGCAGCTGCAAACAATTGTCGAGTTGAGACTGCAAGCCGACCAACGCCAGCGCATCAATGTGCGCCGCCGCCAGTTCAATCGCCAGTGGCAGCCCATCGAGCCGCCGACAGATGTCGCGCACAGCATTGAGATCCTGTTCACGCAGGGTAAAACCCTGCTGCCGGGCTCGGGCACGACTGACAAACAATTGCACGGCCGAATAGCTCATGGTCTCTTCGACACTGCCCAACGCTGAGGACTTGGGAATGGCCAGTGGCGGCAGGGTTTGCACGGTCTCCAGACTGGCCTGCAATGCTTCGCGACTGGTCGCAAGAATCGACAACCGTGGCGCGGCCTCCAGTAAACGTTCAACCAGAGCCTTGCAGGCTTCACGCAGATGCTCGCAGTTATCCAGCACCAGCAAGCTGTGACGCGCTGCCAGCGTGACGAGATCGGTTTCGAGGGTGTGCAACAGATAATCGAGCAGTGGCGTGGCGTCGTTGACTACCGCCAGGTCCACCAGCCAGACCCCGTCGCGAAAATGCTGTAACAGCAACTCTGCAGCACGCAACGCCACCGTGGTTTTGCCGACACCCGCAGGCCCCGTCACGGTCATCAATCGGCACAGTGGCAATTGCCGCACCATCGAGCCCACCACGGAGTCGCGACCGGTCACCGGCGTCAGCCGCACAGGCAAGTTGTGTTGTGGCGCTTGCAGGTGTTCCAGGGCCACGTGCTCGAAATTGTCGCCATGCACCGGAGCAACAAAGCTGTAGCCACATTGCGGCACATTGACGATGTAGCGTTGGCCGTTCTCACCGTCACCGAGCGCCCGGCGCAGGGCGGCAATGTGGACGCGAAGATTGATCTCTTCGACCACCGAAGTGGGCCAGACCCGTGCAATCAACTCTTCCTTTCTGACCACTCGGCCTGCACGCTCGACCAGCACCTGCAGAATGTCCAGCGCCCGCCCGCCCATGCGCAGTTGCCGATCCCCGTCGAGGATCAGCCGTTGGCGCAAATGAAAGGCGTAAGGGCCGAAATACAGGACTGACGCCGAGTGCAAATCGTTGAGGCTGTTCATGCCAACTATCTTGGCAGCCTGCGATGACGGCACAACCTTCACACAGGGCGCAGCACGGACATCCGGGTGCGCACAACGGACAGAACCGCTCTAGCTGAACTGTTCGCGGTATTGCACAGGGGTAAGGCCGAGTTTTTCCGCGAACAACAGACGCATGTGCCGAACGCTGCCAAAACCACTCTTGTAGGCCACGGTTTTCAAAGGCAGGTCAGTGGTTTCCAAAAGATTTCGTGCGCAGTCGATACGCGCACTTTGCAGGAACTCCATCGGCGTCATATTGATGTCGCGGACAAACGTCCGCGCGAAGTGCCGTGCACTCATGTTGGCCAATCCTGCCATGCGCTCGACAGTGAACACTTCGTCGAGATGGTCCAGGACGTAATTCTGTACTCGGGTGATCGGTGTTTCCTGAGGCGCCACCGCCGCCATCAATGGGCTGAACTGCGCCTGTCCACCTTGACGTTTCATCACGACAAGCAGCACTTTGGCGACGTCCTGGGCCAACTTCTTGCCGTGATCCTGCGCCACCAGCGCCAGCGCCAGGTCGATGCCGGCCGTGACCCCGCCAGAGGTGATCAGATTGCGATCCTCAATGAAAATCTGGTCGGTGGCGACGCTCGCCTTTGGAAAGGCCTTGATCAGGCGTTCGGTGTAGTTCCAATGAGTGGTCACCCGATAGCCGTCGAGCAACCCGGCATGGCCGAGCACGAAGGCGCCGGTGCAGATCGAACCATATCGCTCGGCACAGGGCACGGCCGCTTTCAGCCAGGCCAGCAACGCCGGGTGTTTTTCGTTGTAAGCCCCCGGCCCTCCTGGCACCAGCAGCAAATCGTAGCGCTCAAGGGCTTGTTCGATATGCCGGTCGGTGTGTACCAGCACACCGTTGGAAGCACGCAACGGCCCGCGCTCGGTGCCAAGGGTCGTCAGCTGATAGTGCGACTCCGGTTTCAAATAGCGATTGGCCACCGAAAACACTTCCAGCGGCCCGGCCATGTCGAGCAGCAGAAAGTCGGGGAATAACACCATGGCCACGGTTTTCATGGGGTACACATCACTGATAATGAAAAATGGACGGACAAGACTGGCTGAGCATTATGGCCAACTGCGACACAATCGTCGGAAAAAAATACGTGATCAAGCGCACACAACTGTCAACCAGAAAGGGACAGTATTTCAATTTCCATCTACTTATTACCCCGAAGAGTAAACAGTAACCTTCTCCTCACTCGGACGAATTCACGTCCCCACAGGAGATTTCATCATGCTGACTCTTCGCAAAGCCTCCGATCGTGGCCTCGCCAATCATGGCTGGTTGAAGTCGTTCCACACCTTTTCCTTTGCCAGCTACCGCGACCCACGTGAACAGGGTTTTTCCGACCTGCTGGTGATCAACGATGACCGCGTTGCCGCCGGAAAAGGTTTCGGCCAGCACCCGCATCGCGACATGGAGATCTTTTCCTACGTGCTCGAAGGTGCGCTGGAACATAAAGACACGTTGGGCACCGGCTCTGTGATCCGCCCTGGCGACGTACAACTGATGAGCGCCGGCAGCGGCGTGGCGCACAGCGAGTTCAACCATTCGGCCACCAAACCCGTGCACTTTTTGCAAATCTGGATTGTGCCGGAGATCAGCGGCGCCAAACCGCGCTATCAGCAGGAGCACTTCAGCGCGCAGAAAAAACGCGGTCGTCTGCAACTGATCATCTCGCCGGACGGCAGCGATGGTTCACTGACAGTGCGCCAGGATGCGCGGGTTTACGCCGGGTTGTTCGACGGCAAGGAAAGCGCCACCCTGAAACTGTCCACCAACCGTTACGCCTACGTGCATGTCGCTCGCGGCAGTGTTGAACTCAATGGCCAGTTGCTGCAGGAAGGTGACGGCGTGCGGGTTCGCGAGGAACAGGCATTGACCCTGAGCAATGGCGTGGATGCCGAAGTCCTGGTGTTTGACCTGCGTCCGCAAGAGCTGCCGCAAATGCCATGAGGCATGGGTTTCCAAAGCCAACAAAAACGGCCTTCGATTGAAGGCCGTTTTTTTATTTTGGCAACACCGATGATGGCAACTCGGCAGGCTTGGCAGCACCGACATCTTTGCCCGCCTGAACCGCCGCCAAGGTTGTTTGTATCGCTGCATACAGGTTGGCCTGACTGGCGAAATAGCCACCTACGACGATGCTGACCACACCAAACAGATGCACAGCCGTTGCCATCCAGACGTTGGCATTTACGGAACCCGCCTTTTTGAGCGCCTCTTTGGACTCGATGGCAATGCCTTGAATCATCGAGTCGTAGCGTTTATCTCGCTCACACTGGATGCGCTCATTAGCCTTGTCTCGCTCTGCCTGCGAGCAAAGGAACTCTCTGATATCGGCGTGCACTCGCTCTACCCGAGCATCCATCCTTGCCTCGATGGTCTCGATCCTGGCGTTGAATTCTTCACGGCTGATAGCGTTCATGGCTTGTGTGTTACGACCTTTGCTCAATATGTCGGTGGTTTGATATTGCTCGAATTCCCTGGCTTTCAATCCGATCCCCTTCCCTGGGTTAGCGATACCTTCTCTGGCGCACCGATTTCCTGGCGCTGCGAGTTGCATCAACCTTAGGACTGGCGCTCCAAGCCCACAAGCCGGCAGATTCTGCTGTGGATGTAGGGCGTTTCGTCAGACGCTGTAGCTTGTCCAAAACGCTTTGAGCCGTCACTCATTCTCCAGTGCAAACGCCTCGACAATCTGCTCAATCACCGCCCTGACCCGTGCGGTGTGGCGCAAGTCCGCGTGGGTCACCAGCCAGACCTCATACGGTTGCGGGCGATTGCGCTCAGGCCAAAGCCTGACCAGGCCATCGCGCTCGCCCATGTACACCGGGATTTCTCCTACGCCCAGGCCAGCCGCAATCGAGCGGCGTACCAACAGACTTGAACTCAGGCTGGCGACAATCCGTCCGCGATGCAGCGGCTCGCAAACCAGCGTCATGTCCTTGTGCGTCTGCAAATACGGCTGGTAGACCACCAGGTCATGGCCTTCGAACGCCGTACCCGGCAGCGGGATGCCATGGGCGTCGATATACGCCTGTGAAGCGAACAATCCCACGGGCCAGCGTGCAATCCGCCGCGCGATCAGATCGGGATTGTCAGGCCGGGTATTGCGCACAGCGATGTCCGCCTCGCGCTTGGCCAGGCTAAGAATCTGCGTGGAGGCGTCCAGTTGCACACGCACGTCCGGGTGCTGCGCGTGCAGGCGGCTAATGGCCGGGATCAGGAAGTCGATGGCCAGCGAGTCGGTGGTGCTGACGCGTACGGTGCCGGTCAGACGATCATCCAGGCCCTGAATCTGCCGCTCAAGTTCCAGCGCCGACTGCTCCATTTTCTCCACGCTTTTGAGCGCGGCTTCGCCGACTGCGGTCAGTGCGTAGCCGTCGGAAGTGCGCAGGAACAAGGTCGCGCTCAGGGACTTTTCCAGCGCCGTGATCCGTCGCCCGACGGTCGCCTGATCCACCCCCAGAACCCGCGCTGCGCCGCGTAATGTCGACTCTCTGCATACCGCGAGAAATACCCGCGCATCATCCCAGTTCATGCTGCCCGCCCCATGCAAATTTGCATCACTATAAAGCCAAATCGCTGCATTACCGCAGCAAAGATAGCCGATATTCTGAGCGCCATAGACCTTCCTCAGGATCGCTGTCATGCGTACATCAACCTCAGCCTTACCGATTTTCTCGGGACTCTGCGCCAGCCTGGTCGGCATTGGGCTGGCGCGTTTTGCCTACACACCGCTTATTCCCTCGCTGATTCAGGCGCAGTGGTTTTCTGCCAATGACGTGGTCTACCTCGGCGCAGCCAATCTGGTCGGCTATCTGATCGGCGCCCTGCTCGGCCGACCGATCGCACGGCAACTGGGCAATAAAAACGCCCTGCGACTGATGATGCTGCTGGTCACCGCAGCGTTTTTTGCCTGCGCATTTCCGTTGTCGGTGAGCTGGTTCTTTGGCTGGCGATTGCTGTCGGGGATTACCGGCGGCGCGATTATGGTGCTGGTGGCGGCGACTGTACTGCCCCACGTGCCGGCATCCCGCAAAGGACTGGCCAGCGGTGCGATTTTTCTCGGTATCGGCCTGGGCATCGCCGCCTCCGGAACCATCGTCCCGCCCTTGTTGAATATGGGCCTGCACGCCACCTGGCTGGGGCTGGGCGGATTGTCCTTGTTGCTGACCGCGATCAGCTGGTTTGGCTGGCCTGTTGATCTACCGCACCCGACCGCCACTCACACAGGCGCGGCGGTTGAGCCAACGCCCTCCGCCGTCTATTTGCTGTTCGGCCAATACGCCTTCATGGCCGCAGGTCTGGTGCCGGCCATGGTGTTCCTGGTGGATTACGTGGCTCGCGGGCTCGGTACCGGGGCGCAGATTGGCGCTCTGGTTTGGGTGATGTATGGCCTGGGCGCAATTGTCGGCCCGGTAAGTTACGGCTTTCTCGCGGACCGGCTTGGCGCGCGGATGGGCATTCGGCTGGTATTGGTGGTGCAGGCGATTGCGCTGGGACTGCTGGCGGTTTCCCACTCTTTCATCGCGTTAGCCGTGCTGGCAGTGATCATCGGTTCATTCCCGCCCGGCATCGTCCCGCTGGCCTTGGCCCGCGTGCATGAACTGGTGCCGGATCACCATCGTCAGCAAATCGCCTGGAGCCGCGCCACCGTATCGTTTGCCACGTTTCAGGCGCTGGCCGGATTTGCCTTTTCGGCGCTGTTCAATGCCACGGGCGGTCAGCACGCAATGCTCTTCGTGATCGCCGCAGGGGCGATTGTCGTGGCGATTTTGTTGGAGCACGCCCTGAAATGGCTGCCCTCAGCGACTGAACAACGTGTCTGTGAAAATTGAAGGGAATCATTGCCCGCGGGCTGCGCTCCCATCTTCAGAACCTCAAGCAACAGGAATCGACATGACTTTGCCCAACGAAATGACCCGGATCGAAATCACTCAACCCGGTGGCCCCGATGTTCTGCAAGCCAAACGCGTGCCGTTGCCGGTCGCTGCAGCCGGCGAAGTGCTGATCCGCGTGCATGCCGCCGGGATCAACCGCCCCGACGCCCTGCAACGCGCCGGCAAATACCCGATGAAGCCGGGCATGAACCCGATCCCCGGTCTGGAAGTGGCCGGCGAAGTGGTGGCGCTGGGTGCCGGTGTCAGTCAGTTTGCCGTGGGGGACAAGGTCTGCGCGCTGACCAACGGTGGCGGTTACGCCGAATACTGCAACGTCCCGGCCGGGCAAACCCTGCCGATCCCCGATGGACTGGATTGGGTGCAGGCCGCCGCTATCCCGGAAACCTTCTTTACCGTGTGGGCCAACCTGTTCGGCCTCGGCGACGTTCAGCGCGGTCAGCGCGTGCTGATTCACGGCGGCACCAGCGGCATCGGCACAACCGCGCTGATGCTCTGCCGCGAGTTCGGCATCGAAGCCTTCGCCACCGCCGGCAGTGCCGATAAATGCGCGGCAATCAGCAAACTGGGTGGGCAGCCGATCAATTATCGCGAGCAGGATTTCGCCACGGTCATCGCCGAAAAAACTGCTGGCCAAGGCGTTAACGCAATTCTGGACATCATGGGTGCCTCGTACCTCAACGGTAATGTCAGCGCGCTGGCGATGGATGGCCGATTGGTGATGCTGGGCTTTCTCGGCGGCGGCAAGGCCAACGACGTCGACCTGCTGGCGATCATGGCCAAGCGTGCGGTGATCACTGGCTCATTGCTGCGAGCGCGCACCGCAGAGGAAAAAGCCGAAATTGCCGAGCAATTGCGCGAACACGTGTGGCCGGCGCTAGCCGCCGGACGCTGCCTGCCGATCATCGACAAGGTTTATTCGCTGAACGATGCGGCCCAGGCGCATGCGCGCATGGAAGGTGGCGACCACATCGGCAAAATCGTTCTGCGCGTGGGCTGAGCCGCAGCATTTTGTAATCGTTGCGAGTAGACGGTGGTCGAAAAAGTCACGCGCAGACCGAGCCTTCTGGTAAAAAGCCTTCTTTGTCTGCGCTGTGGTGAACCGTTTAATGTTCCTGTCCTTCATGACCCGTTTGCGTCGTCGCCGTCTGGCGTTCGCCTGCATGGCTGCGCTGATCATTGGCGTGCCGACGAGTTGTGCGGTGCTCGAGCACACCGAGCGCAAACTGCTGTTTCGCATCGAACCGGGCACGGCCGGCTGGTATCACGGCTTGCCGGGCAGCGTGCAGGAACTCGACTTGCAGCCCAAGAGCTTCAAGGCCGGGCAGAATATTCATGCCTGGTGGTGGCCCGCGGAACGACCGAACGCTCCGGCGATTCTCTATCTGCATGGCGTGCGCTGGAACCTCACCGGACAGCTGTTCCGCATCGAGCAGTTGCGCGCGGCCGGCTACTCGGTACTGGCCATCGACTACCGTGGTTTCGGCCAGAGCAAGGGTGACCTGCCTTCGGAAAGCAGCGTGTACGAAGATGCCCGTGTGGCGTGGGAGCGCTTCAAACTGCTGCAACCCGACCCAAGCAAGCGCCTGATCTACGGTCACTCTCTGGGCGGCGCCGTGGCAATTGATCTGGCCGCCGAACTCGGCCAGGACGCTGCTCGGGACCATACCCCGCTGCCGGTCAAGGGCCTGGTGATCGAGTCGACCTTCACCTCTCTCGCCGATGTGGCGGCGGCAGTGGCCAACACTTCGCTGCCGGTGCGCTGGCTGCTGTCGCAGAAATTCGACTCCATCGACAAGATCGCCGAGATTCACATGCCATTGCTGGTGGTGCACGGCATGGCCGACGCGTTCGTGCCGCCACGCTTCAGCGAGCAACTGTTCAACGCCGCCCGACAACCGAAACGATTGCTTCTGGTGCCGGGTGCCACCCACAACAACAGCATGGCGCTGGGCGGTCAGAATTATCGCAAGGCGCTCGATGCGCTGATGCAGTCCAAACCCGCGCCGCGCGTGGCCGGCCCCGCACTGGTGCGCAGCGCGCAGGACTCCTAGCGATAGCCGCGCGCCTGCAGATCGAACAGTCTGGCGTAGTATCCGTTGGCGGCGATCAGGCTATCGTGATCGCCCTGCTCCAGTATCCGTCCAGCCTCCAGCACCATGATCTGATCGGCGTTGCGCACACTGGAAAAGCGGTGGGAGATCAGCAGGGTCATGCGCCCTTCGGTGTGCTGGCTGAAATGCTCGAACACTGCCGCTTCCGCTGCCGGATCCAGCGCCGAGGTCGGTTCGTCGAGAATCAGGATGTCGGCATCGCGGCGCATGTACGCCCGGGACAAGGCAATCTTCTGCCATTGCCCACCGGACAACTCCTGACCGCCGGCGAACCATCGGCCTAGTTGCGTTGCATAGCCACGGTCGAGGTTTTCAATGAACGGCGCGGCCATGCCTTCGGCCGCTGCGGCCTGCCAGCGCGATTCATCGTTGAACGCCGAGGTATCGCCCACGCCGATGTTTTCGCCCACGGTGAACTGGTAGCGAATGTAGTCCTGAAAAATCACCCCGATACGCCGCCGCAAGGTGTTCTCTTCCCAATCCTGCAAATCACTGCCATCGAGCAGAATGCGCCCCTGATCGGGCCGATACAGGCGCGTCAGCAATTTGATCAGCGTGGTTTTGCCTGAGCCGTTCTCTCCCACCAGCGCCACACTCTTGCCCGGCACCAGGTGCAGGTCAATGCCTTCCAGCGCCGCACGGTGGGCGCCCGGATACCGAAAACCGACGTTTTCAAAGCGCAGGCCATCGCCCGGTTGCGCGCCGACGGTGAGATGGCCGCAATCGGCGAGCACCGGTTCGGCCAGATATTCATACAAGTTGGACAGATACAGACCGTCTTCGTACAGGCCACTGATCGCGCTCAGACTGCTGCTGACCGCACTCTGCCCCTGCTTGAACAACACCAGATACATGGTCATCTGACCAAGACTGATATTGCCGTGCACGGCATCGATCACCACCCAGGCATAAGCCAGATAGAACGCCCCGGTGCCGAGCAAGCCGAGACCGAAACCCCAGCCATCACGACGCAATGTCAGGCGCCGATCCTCGGCGTAGAGCTTGGCAAAGGTGTCCCGATAACGCTGCAACAGCAACGGCGCAAAGCCGAACAGCTTGACCTCTTTGATATAGGCCTCATGGGACAGCAAGGTTTCGATGTAATTTTGCTGCCGACTCTCCGGGGCACGGCGGGTGAACAAGCGGAAAGCGTCGCCGGAGAAATGCGCCTCGGCAAAGAACACCGGCAACGCGCCGATCACCAGCAACAGCAGTGCCCACGGCGAAAAATGCACCAGCAGCACACCGAAGCTGATCAGCATGATCAGGTTCTGGATCAGCCCCAGCGACTTCATCACCAACGCCAGCGGCCGGGTCGAGGCTTCGCGGCGCACGCGCACCAGCTTGTCGTAGAACTCGGAGTTCTCGAACTGCACCAGCGACAGGGTCTGCGCCTTTTCCAGAATCAGCGTGTTGACCTTCTGCCCCAACTGCACCCGCAACAACGACTGCTGCACCGAGAGCGCCCGTTGCGTACCGGACAACAACGCCAGCACGCCCGCCTCCATCAGCACATAACGCAACACCGGCCACAGCGGTGCATCGCCCTTTTGCGCGTGCAACTGCATCGCCGTCACCACCGCATCGACAATGCGCTGACCCAGCCATGCGGCCAGCGCCGGCAGAACGCCGGCAATCAGGGTCGCCAGCACCAACCCCAAAAACAACCCGCGTGAAGTCGCCCAGACCAACAGCAAGGCGCGCCGGGCCTGATCGAACAGGGCGTTGAAGCGGGAAATCAAAGGCATGGCAGAACAAGCTCGATAGGTCGTACAGGGTGTCATGGTACTCCGCAGGTTTTATCCGTGCTGAAGCGCGGCGTTTTCAGAAGAAAAACATCTGGAAAAACTCTGGCCGTTGCGACGTCCAATGCTTTGCTATGGTTTAACCGCCTTTCGCGGAACCTGGCGAACATCGCCTCTCTCCGCGCCTACTGCCAGGAACGCCACCATGCGAATCAATCCCTACCTGATCTTCAACGGCAACTGCCGTGAAGCCTTCACCTTTTATGAGCAAGCGCTGCAAGGAAAACTCGAAGCAATCATGACCTTCGGCGAAACACCCGCCGCCGAACACGTACCGAAAGAGCACCACAACCTGGTCATCCATACCTGCCTGAAGGTTGGCGATCAGATGATCATGGCCTCGGACACCACACCTGATCGCCCGACCGGGGGCATGAGTGGTTGCTCGATTTCACTCAACGTCGACAGCATTGCCGAAGCCGAGCGGGTGTTTAATGCACTGGCCAAGGACGGTCGCGTCGATATGCCGCTGGAAACCACGTTCTGGGCCGCCCGGTTCGGCATGCTGGTCGATCGCTTTGGTGTGTCGTGGATGGTCAATTGCGAGACTGACAAGTGACGTCGACATTTCGTCAGGCATGAAAAAGCCCAACCTCTTCAGGTTGGGCTTTTTGATTTATCGTTGGGCCAGCTCATGCCGCACGCATTGTTCGTAATAGGTCTGCTTGACCGCTGCAGGTTTGAGCTTCGACGTGCTGTTGTAGGTCTGCTCGGTAATCCCCATTGCCGTCATGCGCATCCACGGTTGCTGGAACTTGCGCACCTGCAACTGCTTGCGCGCGCCGTACAACGAGATCCCCGAGAGCTTCGACTGCTGCGCCCCGGCGGCGATGTCCGAGCCCCAGGTACAGGCGAACCGGTGACTCTTGCTCAACTCCCTCGCTTCAATGGCCGAAGCGAAAGCAACCAAGGAAAGCGTTGCAACGGTTATGACAATCGTCCGCATATAGCCAACCTAACCTTTTGAAAAAAGGCGATTTTGCCGGGGAAGCCCAAGCCTGGGGGCCAGCAAATTGCCGCATTCGCGAGATTGATCCGGGCTTGCGACGTGGTCAGCGACCGTTGCGGACCTCAACCCGCAGACGCTCGGGGCCCGCTTCCGAGCATTCGATAGTGACCGGCAAGAAGCGCTCGATCACCGCGATGTTGCTGTGCAGATGCTCGGTCATTCTTGGGGTAGTGAATGATCCGCCACCGGCCAGCGCCATCGGCAGCAGCAACTGGTCGGCGAGGTGTTCCGCCACCGCAGCGTCACTGCGTAACCAGTCTGTCGCTTGATTGATTGCGCTATCAGCGACCTTCTCCGCCCGTAACAACACCTGGCCAAAGGCACTGAAGACTTCGGTGACCTGCTCGAACACGTACTCCAGTAACAGCACGTTACCGGGGCCACGCGCCGGGTCGAGCGTGATCGGATGCAAAGTTTCCGCTGCCCAGCGCATGCGTTTCGCCACCTGATTCAGTTCACGCTCGGCGACGCTCGGTGCGAGACCGGCCGTCAGCGCCAAGGCTTGCTGCGACAGCAGCGCCCCACGCTCACACAGGTCCAGCGGCGTCAGTTGCGACGGCTGCACCGTGACGTCGATCTCACCGCCACCGGCCGGGACAAAGCCGTGACGCAGCAGATCCAGCTCAATGCCGGCACCCATGCGCCGCATCAACGGCAACCAGCTGCGCGTAAGGAAATCGACAGGCGGCGCCAACGGATTATGCGTACCGCCGCTGATCCGTACGCGACTTGTGCCCGGCGCCTGCAACAGCGCCGGCAGCAATGTCTGCAACACCAACGTGCAACTACCGGCCGTGCCGATCGCAAACCGGTAATCACCCGAACGAATCGCTCCCGGCTCGAAGCGCAACTCCTGCGAGCCCAGTTCCGCTCCCGCGATCCGTGCGCCGCAGACTTCGGCGGCCGCCATCACTGCCGTCAAATGCTGGCGTAACAATCCCGGCCGACTGCGGCGGGCACGAATTTGTTTAATGCGAAACGCCTGGCCCGTCACCATCGATAGGCTCAGCGCGCTACGCAACACCTGACCGCCGCCAATCGCGCCGTCCAGTTCAATCACTTGCGGTTCCATTTCAATCCTTACGCATACAACCCGACGATGTCCCTGAGGTAGTCATCCAGTTTTCGCGAGTCTTCCTGAGTTCTGAGTAATGTGGGCACATCGCGTTCGAGTTCGGCAGTGATGAACCTGTGCAGCGCCGGACGACGCGGGCCGTAGGCGCGCTCGACGGCATTGCGTTTAAGTGCCAGCAGTTCGTCGACTTCAGCCAGCAGTGCGCGATCGTCGACCGTGGTCAGCAGGTCGGCGAAGGTCATCGGTGGACGCCCACGCCCCTGATCGATCCAGCGCACCGCCAGCAACGGCCGCAGCACGTAGAAGTACTTCTTGAACCGTACGCTGTCGCCTTGCAGGTACTGGCGAAAGTTGTTTTTCGCCATCGACAGATAGTGGTTGCGGGCTGCCGGCGGGCTGTAGAACGCTTCGGCCAGCTCCCGCAGTTGCGCAACCTGCGCGCTTTCGCTGCGGTACACCAATGGCGAGTCGAGCCACTCCAGCAGCGTCGGGTTGGACTTGCGCAATAACCCGAGGGTCTTGCGCAGTTCCCAGCCGCTGACGTCCAGCTCATCGTCCAATGGCCGCTCGATCACAGCGCGCGGCGTGTCGACCTGAACGAACCACTGCGGTTTTTCCACGTACACGAACCGTACGTCGTAGTCGCTGTCGGTCGAGGCAAAGCCCCAGGCCCGACTGCCGGACTCACAGGCGTACAACACCGTGACATTGCGCTCGCGCTCTATACGCGCCAACTCTTCCAGTACCCGCGCACGCATCGTGGCGCACAGCGGGTGGCGTTCTGCAAATTCCATGACTGCTGATCCTTTTATCCTTTGACGCACACCACTTGCCGCAGGGTGTGCAGCACTTCCACCAACTCGCGCTGGGCGTGCATGACTTTGTCGATGTCCTTGTAGGCCATCGGAATTTCGTCGATCACCGCTTCGTCCTTGCGGCACTCGACATGCGCCGTGGCGCGGATCTGGTCTTCGACGGTGAACGTATTCTTTGCCTTCGTTCGGCTCATGGTGCGGCCGGCGCCGTGGCTGCAGGAGCTGAACGACTCTTCGTTGCCCAGGCCGCGCACAATGAAACTCTTGGCGCCCATCGAACCCGGAATGATCCCGAGTTCACCTTTCTTCGCCGACACCGCGCCTTTGCGGGTGACCAGGATTTCTTCGCCGAAATGCCGCTCTTTCTGCACGTAGTTGTGGTGGCAGTTGACCGCTTCCAGCGCCACCTCGAACGGTTTGCGAATGATCTGGCGCGTGGCCTGAATCACCGCGCGCATCATCAATTCGCGGTTCTGTCTGGCGAAGTCCTGCGCCCAGCTCACCGCTTCCACGTAATCATCGAAGTGCTGGCTGCCTTCTTCGAAGTACGCCAGGTCACGATCCGGCAAGTTGGCGATGTGTTGCCGCATATCCGCCTGAGCCATCTGAATGAACAGGTTGCCAATGGCGTTGCCGACACCGCGAGAACCACTGTGCAACATGAACCAGACCCGGTTGGCTTCGTCCAGGCAGACTTCGATGAAGTGGTTGCCGCTGCCGAGCGTGCCCAAGTGCCCACGGTTGTTGGTGTTGGTCAGTTTCGGGTACTTGTCGGTGATCAGTTTGAAACGTGGCTGAAGCCCCGCCCAGGCCTGATCGGCTTGCTGCGGAATCTCGTCCCATGCGCCCTTGTCGCGCCGCGAACGGTTCGAACTGCGGCCATGGGGGACCGCTTGCTCGATGGCGCTGCGCAGGCCTTGCAGATTGTCCGGCAGGTCGGCTGCGGTCAGCGACGTGCGTGCGGCGATCATGCCGCAACCGATGTCCACGCCGACGGCCGCCGGGATGATCGCACCCACCGTCGGAATCACGCTGCCAATGGTCGAGCCCTTGCCCAGATGCACATCCGGCATCACCGCCAGATGCTTGAAGATGAATGGCATCTTTGCCGTGTTCATCAGTTGCTCGCGGGCCTCGTTTTCCACCGGGACGCCTTCGGTCCAGAGTTTGATCGGCTTGCCGTTGGCGACTTCGAGCAGTTGGTAAGTGTGTTCTTTCATTTCTCTATTCTTTATTCGTTGGCCGATGATTCGGCGTTGTTCCGTCATGTGCAGCGACAAAAAAACAGACACTGTGGCTCCGCCAGTCGAGCCCCCGTTGCCGGGGCGGGATTCGAACCCGCGTTCCGATGGAGTACCTGTTGCATTCGCTGCCCTCTTTTTCAATAAGGTGGCACGACAAAAGTTGATGACTGTTGCGCGTTGCCGCGCACCGGGGTTAACCGGTCTCAGATGTACAGCCATCAGGCATTCGTGCCGTCACACACGCTGACAAGGGTTTGATGAGACGTCTTGGATGTAGTCCCACCGGCATTCAGCGCCTGTGACAAATCAATTCATTGCATCTTCTCGATCGCTTCGACCCAGTGCTGGGCACCGTAACGACCGCTGGTGAACTGCTCGACCACATCGAACACCGCATCGCTGAAACCGCCGACATTCAGAATGTCATCGCGGTCGGCTGCCTGCGTTGCATAACCCGGCTGGATATCGATGCACACCAGCCGTGCCTGCGGGTTGATCCGCTTGATGCGCTCCCACTGGAGCATGGTCTCACTGGCACCACGGCGCCGCGTGTCGATCCAGGACTCGTTGTCCGATACCAGAATCAACGTATCGACCCTGGCCTTGCTGTCCGCCAGTTTCTTCAATGGCGCCGAGCAGTTGGTGCCGCCGCCAAAGGCCCTGGCCAGTTTCTCCGCGTTGCTGATCACGCTGTCCCGTGGGTTGAGCTTGATATCCACCACCTTCACTTCGAACGGCATCACCCGCGCCGCCGGCTGTTTGCGCAACACCGCCGCCGCGACCAGTGCCGCCACATCAATGCAACGCACTGCGGTGGTTGCACCCTGACGATAACCGGTCGCCGGGCTGCCCATTGAACCCGATACGTCCGGGCAAACCACCACCGCGCCTTCCAGCTTCGGCACGTTGGCCAACGACAACTCAAGTGCATCCTGCAACGCCTCGCGGATCTGCAGCGGTACGTTATCGCCAACCATCCGATAGGCCGCCAGCAACTGGTATGGATAAACCCGCGCCTTTGCCACTTCTTGCGGATCTGCAAGTCGCGCGGCCACGTAATCGACGCAACCCGGAACCTCGAACGCGCCATGCCGCGCCAGGGTGTTGAGGTTGATGCGCAACCCCTGCCAGCCCATGTTGCAGGCCTGCGCCGCCCATTGCTCTTTGCTCAGGGTTTCGTTGCCGAGCAGTTGAAACGGTACCGCGGGTACTTGGTGACTCGCACCGCTGCGAAATGCCAACAAATCGCGGGTCAGTTGAGGCAATGCCTGCACATCCACCGGTTTGCCGATCAACCACGCGAAGAACGCTTCACGCCAAGCCTCAGCCGGTTTCGGGTGAACCATCTTCACCACGTCCGCCAGCGATGGCTGGTTGCCAATCGACGCTTGTAGCAGTTGACGTTCGGTCGCGCCGTTCAGCCAGTTCTGCACCAGACGTTTGGGTTGCGAACCAAGGGATTTGCGCCCGGTGGCGCCACTGCGCAGGATCTGCACGTAGTTGCGCAACATCTTGCCGCTGTCGATCACTTGTTCAAACACCTCAGGCACCAGCGTCGAACGGTTTGCCGTTAACGCCGCGAGCAGCAATGCCGGCATGTCTTTCATGTGGCCCTTTTGGCGAGCGTAGACAGCAGCCTTCGCCACGAAACGGCTGTCGAGTTCAGCCACCAGCTTCAATACTTGATCCAGCTGGCTTTCAGCGCTGGCGTAAAACGTCTGGTTCAGGCAACCGGTGACCGCCAGCTGGGCCAGTTGATGCTTCGGCGTGTAGGCATATGCCGAGGCACCGGAGGCATTCAAAGTGTCGCAGGCTGGCAGCTGTTTCGATTGCGTGTTGAAGAGTTTGAAGTTGGCCATCGTGGCGTCTCGCTGTGTTGTCCTGTTCGTTGCGATAGATATTGCAGCGGCTGTGCCAGTTTTTGAGAGGCGCAAAATTTATTTTTTATCTTATTGATTTATATAGTTTTTTTATTTTTTATCGATTTCTTTGAGCTGAACCGAAGACAAACCCAGTGTGAGAAACCTATCATTTGATATCGTCATTTATCTTTTGAGATAGCCATGCCCAACAAACGCACCGTCGCCATCGGTTTTATCGGCGCCACCCTGGACCGCGTTGGCAAAGGCGCCAATCGCTGGAGCCACTGGCGACCGAGCGTTGGCCTGTGCCAGCAACCGGACGTGCTGATTCATCGTCTGGAACTGATTCACGGTATCGACGCGCGCGACATCAGCCTCGCTGAACGGGTTCGCGCCGATATCCAGCAGGTCTCGCCGGAAACCGAGGTACACCTGCACCCCGTGGCACTGCGCAATCCGTGGGATTTCGAAGAGGTCTACGGCGCACTGCATGACTTCACGACGGCCTACAGCTTCGATACCGAGCACGAGGACTATCTGGTTCACATCACCACCGGCACCCACGTCGCGCAGATTTGCTGGTTCCTGCTGACCGAAGCACGCTATCTGCCGGCGCGCCTGATCCAGACCTCCCCCGCCCGACGCAAAAGCGAAGATGAACAAGCCACCGGCACTCACGCGCTGATCGACCTCGACCTGTCGCGTTATGACCGCATTGCCTCGCGTTTCGCCAACAAACGCCTCGAGGGCCTGGAGTTCTTGAAGTCCGGCATCGCCACCCGTAACGCGGCGTTCAACCGCTCCATCGAACAGATTGAACGCGTGGCCGTGCGCTCCAAGGCGCCCATGCTGCTGATCGGCCCGACCGGCGCCGGCAAATCGTTTCTCGCCCGACGCATCTATGAACTCAAACGCAGCCGCCATCAAATGCAGGGCCGGTTTGTTGAGGTCAACTGCGCCACCCTGCGGGGCGACGGTGCGATGTCGGCTCTGTTCGGTCACGTCAAAGGCGCATTCACCGGAGCGCAGAACGCCCGCGACGGCCTGCTACGGGCAGCGGACGGCGGCATGTTGTTTCTCGATGAAATCGGGGAGCTGGGCGCGGACGAACAGGCGATGCTGCTCAAGGCGATCGAAGAAAAGCGCTTCTTTCCGCTTGGCTCCGACAAGGAGGTCGACAGCGACTTCCTGATCATCGCCGGCACTCACCGCGATCTGCGCAGCCGCGTCGCCGAAGGCCTGTTCCGCGAGGATCTGTACGCGCGCATCAACCTCTGGACATTTGATTTGCCCGGCCTGGCCGGCCGCCGCGAAGACATCGAGCCCAACATCGATTTCGAGCTCGAACGTCACGCTCGCGATCACGGCCAACTGGTGCGCTTCAACCTCGAAGCGCGCCGACGCTACCTCGCCTTCGCCAGCTCTCGGGAAGCGGCATGGCTGGGCAACTTTCGCGAATTGTCAGCGTCGATTACCCGGATGGCCACGCTGGCGGACAGCGGACGAATTGATGAGGCGCAAGTGCAGGAAGAAATTGATCGACTGCGTTATGCGTGGGGGCTGGCGCAAGCGGACGGCGTGTCGGATGACCTCCCGGGAGACGCCGCTAGCCTCGACCTGTTTGATCGACTGCAATTGAAAGCGGTAATTGACGTATGTCGGCAAGCGGACAGACTGTCGGATGCCGGACGCAGACTGTTCGGCGTATCGCGCAAGGCCAAGGCGCAGCCGAATGATGCAGATCGCTTGAGAAAATACCTGAGCCGCTTCGGGATTGAATGGGCCGACTTGCAAGGCCGCAAAATATAGCGCGGTGTTTTCGCGGCGCTTTGTCGCGGTCATGTTTGTGGTCGGCTTGATAGAAATCCTTCTACTTTCACATTGGGCCGGGTATCTGTGACTTTACCGCTCGTCCAACGGCCAGCACCTTAGGCCTGTTCATGCCTCCAAAGAGTTACCCACATCGCGCGGAAGACTCAGATCATGAACAAGTCGATTGCAACCCTGACGCTTGCAAGCCTGCTGTTGACTGGCTCGCTCTTCACGCAGACCAGTTCGGCAGCAACACCGACGGCCTCCTCCGGCACAAATCAGGCGCAAAGCTCAGAGTCCAACGAGGAAAAAGCCAATAAAAAAGGCGAAGAAGCGTCAGGCTCAAACTCCGGCGCCGAACCGCAAGAAACGCAGAAAGACGCCGCAACCTCCAGTGACTCGGAGGACATTAAGCAAGGTTCGAAACCTTAACACCTGGGCGACTGCCGTCGCCCCACTTGACTCACCTGACACGAATCACAATTGTTGACGCAAGCATGTCGCCCAGGCGTTTGCGCGAGCCAAAGAAGATGAAAATCCAGTCGAGGATGTTCAGAAACGGCGTTGTGATATTGCGTATGAACGATTGATACAGATTGCAGTTCAAGTAGCTACGCTCATCAATCACCGACATCCCCAGCAGCTTTTTACCCAGGCTTTGCCCGTTGGGCATTGCGTCGGAAAACAGGTAATACGCCACACCCGTACCAAGAGCCAGGACAGCCACCACATTTGGCGGCAAACCAATAAACTCCGCCAGCCGTCCTACGAAGAGGATCAAAAAGTAGGTGATCAACGTATCGATGATCTGCCCACCCCAGCGACGGCCCAGCCCTGCGAGATTTTTCGGCTTTTGATATTCACTGCTGGTATTGCTGATGTCCATGCGCCTTCGCTCGATCGGAATTTAGATGACTGAGTATCGGCACCCGATCGCCAATATTTAGTGGCGCTTCAGAGGCGAGCGCACTGACAGTACGGTCTATCAAACCCCGCAATACTGCTGCACATGGCTCGGCTCGCTGAAGGTAAAGAAGTAGAAGTAAATCAGCCCTGACAGGCAGAGTATCAACCCGACATCAGAGTAGCTGCGCAGAACCATTGCCGAGCTTGCGTGCCAACTCGACATTCATTTCGAACTGTTCGCTGACATCAATCGCCGTACGGCGACTCTTTTCGACTGAGCCTTCCCGAGTCCAGAGAAACGGGAAAAACGAAAAGCACTGATCCGCTTCCAGCGCCTGCAGGTCGCGAATCCAGCCGTTCCAGCGCAAACCGTCGTAGAAGGTCGCGAGCCGATTACTCAACGCCCAACCCAGAAAGTCGGTGTAAGCAATGTGCAATGGCTCCCACAACAGCGTGTCAGGCGCCCAGTAATACATCGCCCCAACTTCTTCACCCAAACCACCGCCATTGAGAGCAAAAAAACCTCCAGCGGCATCGTCGGCGACCAACATATAAGCATCAGCACGGCCGCCATTCCAATCCAGAAGATTTCGCGGTAATTGCAGATGCCCGGAGCCGAGCACACGTAACCAACCGTGATCAATCAACAGCCCACCCGTTTCGAAGGCGATCGCACCTAAAGTCGATTTAGTCGTGAGCTGAAGACCTGAAAGAACTCTGCCATTTTCGGTGGAGGGAGGGAGTAACTGATAGTTGAGTACGGCTTCCCCAGCATTTTTTCAATGATGGGCAGCGCCGGATCCCGCTTGTCTATCAAGTGATCCAAATTTTTCATCCAGCGACCTTTTTTTGCGCGAGCTTTGCGCAGGCACAAAAAAGCCGATCTAGATGATCGGCTTAAGTGTCTGATTTTACTCAGGAATAATGGTCGGGACGGAGTGATTCGAACACTCGACCCCTAGCACCCCATGCTAGTGCGCTACCGGACTGCGCTACGCCCCGACTGGTTTGAAACCCGCCCTTCGTCTCGAAGAGCGCTCAAGAATATATCGCAAGCTTTTGAAAACTGGAAGTATTCAAACGCAGCTTTTTATTTCTTGAGCACCACCAGTACATCTTCAAGCTCAGCGATCATCTGGCGGATCATTTGCTTGTATTGGGTGGTGTCGTCTTTGGCTTCATCGCCGGACAAACGCAAGCGTGCGCCGCCGATGGTGAACCCCTGATCGTAAAGGAGCGCGCGGATCTGCCGGATCATCAGCACATCCTGGCGCTGATAATACCGGCGGTTTCCGCGGCGTTTGACGGGGTTGAGCTGAGGAAACTCCTGCTCCCAGTAGCGCAGCACGTGTGGTTTTACCGCACACAGCTCGCTGACTTCACCAATGGTGAAGTAGCGTTTGCCCGGGATGACGGGTAGTTCGTCGTTATGACTTGGTTCCAGCATAAGCCTCAACTCGGGCCTTCAACTTCTGCCCTGGACGAAAGGTGACCACACGGCGAGCCGTGATCGGGATTTCTTCCCCCGTTTTCGGGTTGCGGCCAGGCCGCTGGCGTTTGTCCCGAAGGTCGAAATTGCCGAAACCGGACAATTTGACCTGCTCGTTGTCTTCAAGAGCGTGCCTGATTTCCTCGAAAAACAGTTCAACCAATTCCTTGGCTTCCCGCTTGTTCAGGCCCAGCTCTTCATACAGACGTTCCGCCATCTCAGCTTTCGTCAAAGCCCCCATACGTCACTTCCTTAACGTGGCGTTCAACCTTTGTTCGAGCGAGGTGAGGATATTTTGCGTCGTCGAATTCACCTCATCGTCATTAAGAGTGCGCGATGGATGCTGCCAGGTCAAGCCAACTGCAAGGCTTTTTCTATCAGGATCAATGCCTTTACCCTGATACACGTCAAACAGCCTGAGATCCGTGAGCCATTCGCCTGCATTTTCACGGATTACGTCCAGCACAGCCGAGGCCGCGACGTCTTTGTGCGCAATCAGTGCAAGGTCACGACGCACTTCAGGAAAACGCGACAACTCGTGGAATTGCGGCATTTTTCCGGAAGCGACTTCAGCCAGAACCAGCTCGAAGACGAAGACCGGACGATCCAGGCCCAGGGCTTTGGACAGCTCAGGGTGGATCGCACCGATAAAGCCGACTTCACGCCCGTCACGTTCGATGCGCGCGGTTTGCCCCGGGTGCAGCGCCGGGTGTTTACCCGGAGTGAAAGTGAAGGTATCCAGTGCACCGGCAAAGCCCAACACCGCTTCAACATCAGCCTTCACGTCGAAGAAATCGACGGTGTCGCGACCCTGCGCCCAACCTTCCGGCAGACGGCTGCCGCAAACAACACCCGACAGCATCGGTTCTTGCTTCAGACCTTCCAGCTGACCGACGAAGCGCAGACCGCTTTCGAACAGACGCACGCGATCCTGCTGGCGGTTCAGGTTGTGCTGCAACGCCTTGACCAGGCCCGGCCACAGCGAGGAACGCATGGCAGCCATATCATTGGAAATCGGGTTGGCCAGCAACAGCGGCTCAACGCCCGGGTTGAACAGTTCGAACTGTTTCGGATCGATGAAGCTGTAAGTGATCGCTTCCTGATAACCACGGGCTACCAGCAGACGACGCAGCTCAGGCAATTCGCTGCGTGCTTCAGCCTTCGCTTGCGGCGCCAGACGCGCTTGCGGGTAACGAACCGGCAAACGGTTATAGCCGTACAGACGCGCCAGCTCTTCGATCAGATCGACTTCCAGACTGATGTCGAAGCGGTGACTTGGCACTTCTACGCGCCACTGCCCTGCTCCGTCAGCGGAAATCTTCAGACCCAAGGCGCTGAGCAGACGCTCCACCTGAGCCGAATCCATTTCCATCCCCAGCATCTGGGTGATGCGCTGCGCACGCAGGGTGATCGGCGCGATCGACGGCAGGTGCTGTTCGCTGACGGTCTCGATGATCGGGCCGGCTTCACCACCGGTAATTTCCAGCAGCAGGCCGGTGGCGCGCTCCATGGCTTCACGGGCCAGCTGCCAATCCACGCCACGCTCGTAACGGTGCGAGGCGTCGGTGTGCAGGCCGTAGGAACGAGCCTTGCCCGCCACGGCAATCTGGTCGAAGAAGGCACTTTCCAGGAAAACGTCGCGAGTGGTTGCGGAGACACCGCTGTGCTCGCCACCCATTACGCCGGCAATTGCCAGAGCGCGGGTGTGGTCGGCAATCACCAGGGTATCGCTACGCAGGCTGACTTCCTGACCGTCGAGCAAAACCAGCTTCTCACCCTCTTCCGCCATACGCACGCGGATGCCGCCGTTGATTTCGGCGAGATCGAAAGCGTGCAGTGGCTGACCCAGCTCAAGCATCACGTAGTTGGTGATGTCGACGACAGCGTCGATGCTGCGCACATCGGCGCGGCGCAGACGTTCAACCATCCACAGCGGGGTTGGTTTGGACAGATCAACGTTACGGATGACACGACCCAGGTAACGCGGGCAGGCGGCAGGCGCCAGCACTTCTACCGGACGCACTTCGTCGTGCACAGCCGGAATGGTCATGACCACCGGGCGAGTGACCGGCGTGTCGTACAGCGCACCCACTTCACGGGCCAGACCGGCCAGCGACAGGCAGTCGCCACGGTTCGGGGTCAGGTCGACCTCGATGCTGGCATCTTCCAGATCCAGGTACACACGGAAATCTTCGCCCACCGGCGCATCGGCCGGCAGTTCCATCAGACCGTCGTTGCCTTCACCAACCTGCAGCTCGGCTTGCGAGCACAGCATGCCGTTGGACTCGACGCCACGCAGCTTGGCCTTCTTGATCTTGAAGTCGCCCGGCAGTTCGGCACCGATCATGGCGAACGGAATCTTCAGGCCCGGACGCACGTTTGGCGCACCGCACACGACCTGGAAGGTTTCCGCGCCATTGCTGACCTGGCACACACGCAACTTGTCGGCATCAGGGTGCTGCTCGGTGCTCAGCACCTCGCCCACGACCACGCCGCTGAATACACCGGCGGCCGGGGTCACGCTATCGACCTCCAGACCCGCCATCGACAGACGAGCAACCAGCTCGTCGCGACTTACCTGCGGGCTAACCCAGCCACGCAGCCATTGTTCACTGAATTTCATCCTGCTCTCCTAAGAATTCGTTACGACTAGCGAAATTGCGCGAGGAACCGCAAGTCGTTGTCGAAGAACAGACGCAAGTCGTTCACGCCGTAACGGAGCATTGCCAGACGCTCGACACCCATGCCGAAGGCAAAACCGGAGAACTCTTCCGGATCGATGCCGGACATGCGCAGCACGTTCGGGTGCACCATGCCGCAGCCCATGACTTCCAGCCAGCCGGTCTGCTTGCAGACGCGGCAGCCTTTACCGCTGCACATCACGCATTCCATGTCGACTTCAGCGGATGGCTCGGTGAACGGGAAGTACGAAGGACGGAAACGGACGGCCAGCTCTTTTTCGAAGAACACCCGCAGGAATTCTTCGATGGTGCCTTTGAGGTCGGCGAAATTGATGTCGCGATCGACCAGCAGGCCTTCGACCTGGTGGAACATCGGCGAGTGGGTGATATCGGAGTCGCTGCGATACACACGGCCTGGGCAGACGATGCGGATCGGCGGCTGCCTGGACTCCATGGTGCGGACCTGTACCGGCGAGGTATGGGTGCGCAGCAACATGTTGGCATTGAAATAGAAAGTGTCATGCATCGACCGGGCCGGGTGGTGGCCTGGGATGTTGAGCGCTTCGAAGTTGTGATAGTCGTCTTCGACCTCAGGGCCTTCGGCGATGCCGTAGCCGATGCGGGTGAAGAACTGCTCGACTCGTTCCAGAGTCCGGGTCACAGGATGCAGACCACCGGAGGTCTGGCCACGGCCCGGCAACGTCACGTCAATGGATTCGGCAGACAGTTTGGCAGCCAGTTCGGCTTCTTCAAACAGAGCCATGCGCGCATTGAGAACGCCTGTAACACGCTCCTTGGCAACGTTGATCAGGGCGCCGACTTGCGGACGCTCTTCTGCCGGCAAATTCCCCAGGGTCTTCATCACCTGAGTCAATTCACCCTTTTTGCCAAGGTATTGAACCCGGATTTGCTCCAGGGCATTGATATCTTCAGCGCTTTGCACAGCCTCTAGTGCTTGAGAGACCAGCGCATCCAGGTTTTCCATGTACAGACTCCAGATACAAAATAGGGGAAGAGCTTGAAGGCTCTTCCCCTATTTATGACGTTTAACACCTGGCCCCACAGAGGTGAGGCCGGGTGACTGTCGGGGGTACTTAAGCCAAGGTGGCTTTAGCTTTCTCGACAATCGCAGCAAACGCCGCTTTTTCGTTCACTGCCAGATCAGCCAGAACCTTACGGTCGATCTCGATGGACGCTTTTTTCAGGCCAGCGATGAAACGGCTGTAGGACAGACCATTAACACGAGCACCAGCGTTGATACGAGCGATCCACAGAGCGCGGAACTGACGTTTTTTCTGACGACGGTCACGGTAGGCGTATTGGCCTGCCTTGATTACCGCTTGCTTGGCAACACGGAATACGCGGGAGCGTGCGCCGTAGTAGCCTTTAGCAAGTTTCAGAATTTTTTTGTGACGCTTACGGGCAATGACGCCACGCTTTACACGAGCCATGAGTTACTTCCTCTATTCTTGACTAAAATTAACGAAGGCGCAGCATGCGCTCGACTTTTGCCACGTCAGACGGATGCAGCAAGCTGCTACCGCGCAGTTGACGCTTACGCTTGGTCGACATTTTGGTCAGGATGTGGCTCTTGAAAGCGTGCTTGTGCTTGATACCGTTAGCAGTTTTCAGAAACCGCTTAGCAGCACCACTTTTGGTTTTCATTTTTGGCATGTTCGGATACTCCGCATTCAGTTGATAAACATAATCAGAAGGCCTGCCGTGCCCTGTTGATTACTTCTTCTTTTTCGGGGCGATGACCATGATCAGCTGGCGTCCTTCCATCTTAGGATGCTGTTCGACCGAACCGTACTCGAGCAGGTCAGCTTCAACCCGCTTGAGGAGTTCCATCCCCAGCTCCTGGTGGGCCATCTCACGGCCGCGGAATCGCAAGGATACCTTGGCCCTGTCCCCGTCACTCAGGAAACGTACCAGGTTGCGCAGTTTTACCTGGTAATCCCCTTCCTCCGTCCCTGGACGAAACTTGATTTCTTTTACCTGAATCTGCTTCTGGTTTTTCTTCGCTGCTGCAATCTGCTTCTTCTTCTCGAAGATCGATTTGCCGTAGTCCATCACCCGGCAAACCGGTGGGACTGCGTCAGCAGAGATTTCTACCAGATCAAGCTTTGCTTCTTCAGCAATACGAAGCGCTTCATCAATCGAGACGATGCCAATCTGCTCGCCATCAGCGCCAATTAACCGAACCTCGCGTGCCGAGATATTCTCGTTGATCGGGGCTTTCGGTGCAGCTCGTTTATCTTGTCTCATTTCACGCTTAATAATAATTACTCCGAATCTGGGCGACCACGCCGGGAAACCGCTTGCGCGAGAAACTCAGCGAACTGGGCGACGGGCATCGAGCCCAGGTCAGCACCTTCACGAGTACGCACAGCGACAGTCTGCATCTCGACTTCCTTATCTCCGATAACCAAAAGATAGGGAACCTTGAGCAAAGTATGCTCGCGGATTTTAAAGCCGATCTTTTCATTTCTCAAGTCGGACTTGGCACGAAATCCGCTTTCGTTGAGAGTTTTTTCAACCTGAGCGACGAAATCTGCCTGTTTATCAGTGATATTCATGATCACTGCCTGGGTTGGCGCCAGCCACGCAGGGAATGCACCTTCGTAATGCTCGATCAGAATCCCGACGAAACGCTCGAACGAACCGAGGATCGCCCGGTGCAGCATCACTGGGTGTTTGCGGCTGTTGTCTTCGGAGACGTATTCGGCGCCCAGACGGACAGGCAGGTTGAAATCGAGCTGCAAGGTACCACACTGCCAGACGCGACCGAGGCAATCTTTCAGCGAGAACTCGATTTTCGGACCGTAGAACGCACCTTCACCCGGCTGCAGATCATATGGCAGACCCGCGGAATCAAGGGCTGCAGCCAGTGCCGCCTCGGCGCGATCCCACAGCTCGTCGGAACCCACGCGTTTTTCCGGACGAGTGGACAGTTTCATCTCGACGTCGGTGAAGCCGAAATCGCGGTAAACGTCCATGGTCAGCTTGATGAACGCCGCGGATTCGGCCTGCATCTGCTCTTCGGTGCAGAAAATGTGAGCGTCGTCCTGAGTGAATGCACGCACACGCATGATGCCGTGCAGCGCACCCGACGGCTCGTTACGGTGGCACGCACCGAACTCGGCCAGACGCATCGGCAGCTCGCGATAGCTCTTCAGGCCCTGGTTGAACACCTGCACGTGGCATGGGCAGTTCATCGGCTTGATGGCGTAGTCGCGGCTTTCCGACTCGGTGGTGAACATGTTGTCGGCGTAGTTGGCCCAGTGCCCGGATTTCTCCCAGAGGCTGCGATCGACCACTTGCGGGGTCTTGATCTCAAGGTAGCCGTTGTCACGCTGCACTTTGCGCATGTACTGCTCGAGCACTTGATACAGAGTCCAGCCGTTCGGGTGCCAGAACACCATGCCCGGTGCTTCTTCCTGGGTGTGGAACAGGCCCAGGCGCTTGCCGATCTTGCGGTGATCGCGCTTTTCCGCTTCTTCGATGCGCTGGATGTAAGCCGCCAGCTGCTTCTTGTCAGCCCAGGCTGTGCCGTAAACGCGCTGCAATTGCTCGTTCTTGGCATCGCCGCGCCAGTAGGCGCCGGACAACTTGGTCAGCTTGAAGGATTTCAGAAAACGCGTGTTCGGCACGTGCGGGCCGCGGCACATGTCGACGTATTCTTCGTGGTAGTACAGGCCCATGGACTGCTCGTTCGGCATGTCTTCGACCAGACGCAGCTTGTAGTCTTCGCCGCGGGCCTTGAACACTTCAATCACTTCGGCGCGCGGAGTGACTTTCTTGATGACGTCGTAATCCTTGTCGATCAGCTGATGCATGCGCTGTTCGATGGCGGCCATGTCGTCCGGCGTAAAAGGACGCTCGAAGGCGATGTCGTAATAGAAACCTTCGTCGATGACCGGCCCGATGACCATTTTCGCAGTCGGGTACAGCTGTTTGACCGCGTGGCCAACCAGGTGCGCGCAAGAGTGGCGAATGATCTCCAGCCCCTCTTCATCCTTTGGCGTGATGATTTGCAGCGTCGCGTCGCTGTCGATGATGTCGCAGGCGTCGACCAGCTTGCCGTTGACCTTGCCGGCCACAGTGGCCTTGGCCAGACCGGCACCAATGGATGCGGCGACCTCGGCTACGGAAACCGGGTGATCGAATGAACGTTGACTGCCGTCGGGAAGAGTAATAGTTGGCATGGCGCCTCCTCTCCTAGTGGTGACCCCTACCAAAGGTCACGTGGGTTGGGATGAGCCAGTACAAGATCCGATCCAGGCCATTCAATGACGAACGCCTGCCTTACAGCGGCAGGAGCCTTGCGGCCAACCGGAAAACCGAACCAGAGTGACTGGGATTCAAATCAGAATTTTCGCACGCTGACCGCTGCCGGGGCTGAAGGCCATCCGGAGCCTGAGAACGCTTGAGCCCGGCATGCTAGCACAGATGAGCGGTCATCGACGTCATCGAATTGAGGTGTTGCTGATTTGCGCATTTTTGCGGCGCGAAGTGAACTTGGGATATACGCTTTGCCTCAAATAGGCTGAGAATCGTCGCCGATATCAACCCAAGGAGTTTCCGACATGCGCCTTATCCGACTTTTTGCTTTCGCGGCCCCGCTGGCCCTGCTGCTGCCGCTGAGCGCCAACGCGGCCTGGCCTGCCGGCGTCAAAGCCCAATACATGAACGACTGCACCGCCGCAGCCAGCAAGAGCGTCAATCCGGCCGAAGCCAATAAACATTGCGCTTGCGGTGCCGACGTTCTGGAAAAGAAATTCACCACGCAAGAGATCGCGCAACTGATGGACAAGAACACCCCGCCAAGTGGTGAACTGGGTCAGCGCGCACTGAAAGAAATCTCGGTTTGCCGAGTGCAGAAATAAGCGCTGACGAATGTTTTTTCGGGCGTCCAGCAGGCTGAAAACCGCCAAAAAGACCCCGAAATCGATAATTTACGCAGGTTTTATAGCTTTTTTTACACCCTCTTCTTTCGGCTGAAAGCCACTGAAACCGGGGCTTGCAGACATTTCAGAGGTTGAAATCAATGCAATATGAAAGCAAACAGCACGTCCGGGGGGCTACCAAAGCGAACATTTCGACTATGATACTCCGGTGTGCCCAGTTGGCCTGAGCAGCACAGTACTACTGAAAATATATGTTTCTTGGAGATACACCATGTCTAATCGCCAAACCGGCACCGTTAAATGGTTCAACGATGAAAAAGGCTTCGGCTTCATCACTCCTCAAGGTGGCGGTGACGACCTGTTCGTACACTTCAAAGCTATCGAATCCGACGGTTTCAAAAGCCTGAAAGAAGGCCAGACCGTCTCTTTCGTGGCTGAGAAAGGCCAAAAGGGTATGCAAGCTGCACAAGTTCGCCCAGAGTAATTTCCCGGCGCACTAAAAAAACCCCGTCCATGTGACGGGGTTTTTTATGCCTGCAACAAAAGCGGTCTGCGATCAGCCGCAGTTGACGCGAGTGACCACCAGGTTGTTGTCGGTGTTCAGATTCAGGCGATCGGAACGGTACTCCAGAGTGATCATGTCAGTTGGCTTGAGGAAGCGGGCGTTTTGCGCGCCAGCCTTGGCACGAGCCTGATCGAGCAGTTCCGGCGAAGCCTTTTTACCGATGGCAAATTCCGCTGCCTTTGCTTCACAGCGGCTATGACCGGCATCGGTCGCCACAGGATCCTTTGCCGACTCGCTGGAGGTTGTGCTGCAACCGGCCAACATGGCAACGGCCATTAGTGCACCCAGAGACGCGAACTTCAAAGGCATGAAGCCTCCTTTTTTCAAATGGTTAAGCTGAGATCGTGCGACCGCCAATTCGGCGTTTGGTTTCACAGCCGGTGCCATCACCCTGCCCCACGACCCGGAAAAACGCTGAGTCTGCCTGAAGTGCGGGCACCGCATCCTCACGCAATCGTCACCGAATATTAACGAAGCTCAATAGATGTCGATGTAATCGAGCGGTGGATTCGGCCAGTTGTCTTTCAGCGCGTTGAAAATCTGCATCACCCAGACTTCATCGCTGGCCGCGACGTTGCCGACATAACCCGAGCCCTTGGCCCAGGTCTCTAGGCGAAACAGCAGGCCATCAATATCCTGCCCGCCGGTCACACCAGAGGAAATATAGGCAATCCCACCCTTGGTCACGCGCAGTTGCGTGTGCTCATCATCGCTGGCCGACGCCAGCAACTGGCGCACAGCGTCGAGTGTCAGGCCGTCGGGGGTGTTCAAATCGATCTGCACAGCACATTCCTTGGATCAGCCGGAAAAGACCAAGTGTCGCATAGCGCCGCGCTCATGCCTAAGTCGCAGTGCCAAACGCCCGCCAAAGTGGTTAACTCGCTTTCAGACATTTCCAACTTTTCGAGCGCACTCATGAACACTGTAAGCATCTCCGCCGACATCAAGGTTCATTGGCCGAAGGGGCACAGCTCGTACAGCCCGGGCAGTGCGGAGGAGCTGGCGTTGATCAGCATCGATCTGCTGGTCAAGACGATGGGAACCCAGGGCGCACAAACGTTTATCGCCCAGGTGTTCGAGCGGTACCAGCATGACGGCGAGAACACGCAGGACACCGAGAGAAAATAAAAACCCGCAGGCTGGCACCTGCGGGTCCAGGCCTTACTTCAAGCGCTTCAGACGCTCGGTCAGCAGATCGAAGAAGCCTTGAGCATCCCCATTTTCCACCCAGAAGGCGTTCTTCGGCGCCTTCAGACCGTCATACCAGTCAACGATGGTCTGGCCAAAAGTCGGACCTTCGCGACTATCCACCACAACGTTCACCGAACGACCGGTGAACAGCTCAGGCTTGAGCAGGTAAGCGATAACGGTAGCGTCGTGCACCGGGCCGCCCGGGATGCCGTAGTGCTCCATGTCACCCTTGATGTACTCGTTGAGGATGTCGCCAACGATCTTGCTTGCGTTGTTGTTCAGCGCGGCAATCTGCTTCAGGCGTGCGTCGCTGGTGAGGATCTTGTGGGTCACGTCCAGCGGCAGGTAGGTCAGTTTCACGCCGCTCTTGAGTACCACTTCCGCCGCTTGCGGGTCGGCGAACAGGTTGAATTCGGCCACCGGGGTGATGTTGCCGCCATTGAAGTGCGCACCGCCCATGATCACCACTTCCTTGATGCCATTGACGATCTCCGGCTCCTGGATCAGCGCCAGCGCCAGATTGGTTTGCGGGCCAAGCATGGCGATGGTGATGCTGTGCGGCTTGGCTTTTTTCAGGGTGTCGATGAGGTAGTTGACCGCATTGCCTTCGGCCAGGCCTTTTTTCGGCTCATGCACGGTGACACCCGACAGGCCTTCCTTGCCATGGATGTTCTCGGCGTAGATCGGCGTACGCATCAGCGGTTTCGGCGCACCGGCATACACCGGAACGTCTTCGCGCCCTGCCCATTCGCGAGCCAGGCGCGCGTTGCGCGATGTCTTGTCGAGGCGCACGTTGCCGGCCACGGTGGTCAAGGCGCGGATGTTCAGTTCATCCGGCGAAGCCAGGGCGAACAGCAAAGCGACCACGTCGTCGGCGCCAGGGTCGGTGTCGATGATCAGGTCGATCTTTTCAGCAGCCTGAGCGCCGGTGGCGGTAATAAAAGACAAAAGCAGCAGACTCCGAAGCAATTGGTGGAGTTTTTGAGCATAGCGGTGCATGGCGCATTCCTTGTGCTGATGAAAATGAAAGGGTCGGAACCCGATTAGAACGTTACCCCGGCCACCAGCACGATGTTGCAGTACGGCTGACATTCGCCTGTACGAACAATCGCCCGCGCCTGTCGGCTGAGAACCTTGAATTGCTCATGCGTCAGCAGATCGCGCCGACCGAGGGCACCCTCTTCTTGCAACTCGTCCAGCGCGACCAGGGCGGTCGGCTGCTTGTCGAGGATTTCGTTGGCCAGTACATGGCTTTCCACCTGCATTTCGCTGAGCACGACTTTCAGGGTACTGACAAAATCCGGAACGCCGTGGGTCAGCGCCAGATCAATCAATTCAACACCCGGTGGCACCGGCAGTCCGGCGTCACCGATGACCACCATGTCACCATGGCCCAGGGAGGCGATCAGCCGCGACAACGCGACGTTGAGCAGAGGAGTCTTTTTCATGCGGGTTTGAACGCCTGTACGTCGGACATGGTTGGAATGGAAGGTTGTGCGCCGGCCCGGGTCACAGACAGCGCTGCCGCGACTTGCCCGTACCGGATCGCCTCGGCCTCGGATTTGCCACTGGCGAGCGCCGCAGCAAAACCGCCGACGAAGGTATCGCCCGCGGCGGTGGTATCGACCGCCTGCACCTTTGGCGCCGGGAAGTGCTCGAAACCTTTGCCATTGGCAAACAGTGAACCTTGCGCACCGAGGGTAATGATGACCTTGCCCGCGCCCATTGCGATCAACTGGTTGGCAGCGCTTTCTGCGCTTTGCAGCGAATCGACCGGCAACCCGCTCAACGCGGATGCTTCACTTTCGTTGGGGATCAGGTAGTCGATGGCGGCAAACCAGTCTGCCGGTAGCGGACGACTGGCCGGCGCCGGATTGAGGATGACCGTTTTGCCCAGCGCACGTGCACGCTTGAGCGCATGCCCAACCGTTGCATCCGGGATCTCAAGCTGGCAGATAATCACGTCGGCCGCTTGCAGCACCGCATCAAAACGGTCGATCACGGCCGGGGTCATTGCACCGTTGGCGCCAGCAACGATCACGATGGCGTTCTGACTGTTGTCATCGACCACGATCAGCGCCACGCCACTGGAATCTTCGACCGTGCTCACCGCCTGACAATCGATTTGCTCGGCCAGCAATGCCTCACGCAATTGCACGCCGTAGTCATCGTTGCCAACACAGCCGACCATTGCCACCCGCGCACCCAGGCGCGCAGCAGCGACTGCCTGATTGGCGCCCTTGCCGCCGGACACGGTGGCAAAGGAATGACCGATCAGCGTTTCACCGCCCTTGGGCAGCCGTGGTGCCCGGGTGACCAGATCCATGTTCAGGCTGCCTATTACCACTACATTTGCTGGCATACATCACTACTCGTCAATTCGGTTTCAGCGGTACTCGGTGAATACGCCGGACAGCGGCGCAGTCGATTCGCGCAAGACAATACTCGGGGTCACGATCCGTTGATCGGTGACCAGACTCGGGGTAGCAATCCTTCGCAGCAACACTTCGGCAGCCATCTCGCCCAACTGCAGGATCGACTGGCCGACCGTGGTCAACGCCGGGTACACGTAGCGACTCATCTGGATATCGTCGAAGCCGATCACCGACAGCTCGCTTGGCACGCGCACATTGCGCTCGGCCGCCGCGCGCAGCACACCGATACCGATCATGTCGTTACCGGCGAAGATCGCACTCGGCGGATTGCTTTCAAGCAGGATCGCTGCCGCGTTGTAACCACCGGTGCTGGTGAAATCGCTTTCCAGCATGCGCTCGGCCCGTACCTTGATGCCCGCCTCCTGCAGCGCCCGACAAAAACCGGCCTGACGCATTTGCGCCACGCTGGTGCTCGACGGACCACCGATGGTGGCGATGTCACGATGGCCCAGCTCCAGCAGATGCCGCGTCGCCAGATAAGCGCCATACTCATGGTCGATGCGCACCAGGTCGGCGTCGACGCCATCCAGCCCGCGGTCGACGATGACCATTGGCGTCTTCACCCCGGCCAGCCCTTGCGCAAGTCCGATGTCACCACCGGCGGAGGCGACGATCAGTCCGTCGATGCGTTTTTCCAGCAGCACGCGCAAATAGCTGCGCTGTTTTTCCGGGTTGTCGTCAGAATTGCAGAGGATCACGCAGTAGCCGTTACGCTCGCAGTAATCCTCGATGCCCCGTGCCAACTCGGCAAAATACGGGTTGAGACTGTTGGGCACCAATAAGCCAATGGTCGCAGTGGTCTTGGCTTTCAGCGAACGCGCCACCGCACTCGGCACATAGTCGAGGCTTTTGATGGCCGCCTCGACCTTCAACCGCACTTCCTGGCTGACCGGGCGCGTCTTGTTCACCACGTGAGAAACCGTGGTGTAGGAAATCCCCGCGAGCGCCGCCACATCCTTGATCGTTGCCATCTGTTAGCCCCGTCGACTGGCGCGCTGGCTGCGATAGGTATCGAGCACTACCGCGATGACAATCACCGCGCCGGTGATGATGCGTTTGGTTGGCTCGGTCGCGCCGATCTGCGCCAGACCGGCGGCCAGTACCGAAATGATCAACACACCGAAAAAGGTGCTGATCACCGAACCACGGCCACCCATCAGACTGGTGCCACCGATCACCACGGCGGCGATCACTTGCAATTCGAGACCGGAGCCGGCATTCGGGTCTGCAGCTTCCAGACGGGAAATCTGGAACAGTGCGGCAATCCCGGCCAGCAGCCCCATCAGGCTGAACACCAGAATCTTGTACGGTTTTGGATTGATCCCGGCCAGCCGCACCGCTTCCTCGTTGGTGCCGATACCGATCAGGTAACGACCAAACACGGTGCGGGTCAGCACAGCTTGCGCAATGAATATCACCAGCAAGGCAATGATGAACGACGGCGAAATGCCGAACGCGATCGGGTTCGACAGCCAGGCAAACGAATCACCGATGTAGGCGGTGCGCGAACCGGTCATCTGGTACGCCAGGCCACGGGCCATTTCCAGCACACCGAGCGAAACGATGAACGACGGAATGCGCCACGCCACAGTGATCGAACCGGTCACCGTACCCGCCAGTGCCGCCACCGCCATACCCAGCAACGCGGCCGGCAACACGCTCCAGCCCCAGCCGAGAATCGCCACGCTGACTGTCGAAGCGGCAAGTGCCAGCACCGAACCGACCGACAGGTCGATGCCGCCGATGATCAGTACAAAGGTCATGCCCACCGCCAGCACCATCAGATCGGGAATCTGGTTGGCCAGCGTGCTGAAAGTGTCATAGGACAGAAAGTGGCTGCTCATCATCGAGAACAGCGCCACCATCGCCAACAAGGCCCCGGCCAGGCCCAGATAGGTGCCCAGACCGTAGAAATTGCCACTACGTTTGCCGGCGGAAGATGCAGTTTTCATGGGAGATCCCTAGGCGCCGCTTCATTGAGCAACGCATCACGTTTTTGGTAGCCGGCGAACGCGGCGGCAAGCAAATCATCCTGGGTCCAGCTGTCGCGCTCGAAGGTATCGATCAAACGCCCTGCCGACAGCACACCGATCCGGTCGCAGATCAGCATCAGCTCGCGCAGGTCACTGGACACCACCACCAGCGCCTTGCCCTGACGCGTCAACTCGCCCAGCAAGGCGTAGATATCGAACTTGGCACCGACATCGATGCCGCGGGTCGGCTCGTCGAACAACAGCACCGAGCAATCGCGCTCCAGCCAGCGGCCGATCACCACTTTCTGCTGGTTGCCGCCAGACAATTCCGACACCAACTGAGTTGGGCTGGAACTGCGGATGCGCATGGCGTTGATCTGACGCTGCGCCAGGGAAATTTCGTCGCTGGCATTGACGATTCCTGCCCTGGAAATCTCCGGCATGTTGCCCAGGGCGATGTTGGCGCTGATCGACTGACTGAGCAGCAAGCCTTCACCCTTTCGGTCTTCGGTGATCAAGGCAATGCCATGGTTCACCGCATCAACCGGCGAACGCACACTGACCACCTGTGCCGGCGAACCCAGCGCAATCGTGCCGCTGTCGGCCAGATCGGCGCCGAAGATCAGTCGCAGCAATTCGGTGCGCCCTGCCCCGATCAGCCCGGAAATCCCGAAGATCTCGCCGGCACGCACTTCGAAGGATACATCGCGCACCTTGTCGGAGCGGGTCAGGCCCTTGACCGTCAGGGCCGGGGCGCCGATCTTGCGCGGGCCCATGTCGATGTGTTCGCCCAGTTCGCGACCGACCATCAAGGTGACCAGTTGCTCACTGTTGTAGTTGGCCATCGGCTCGACGCAAACCAGATTACCGTCACGCAGCACGGCGATGCGTTGCGCGACGCGCGCCAGCTCTTCAAGGCGGTGCGAGATATAGATGATCGAGACGCCACGCGCCTGCAAGCGAGTGATCTGCTCGAAGAGCATTTCCACCTCGCGGGCGGTGAGCATCGCAGTCGGTTCATCAAGGATCAGCACATGGCAATCGCCGATCAGGTTGCGTGCGATTTCGACCATCTGTTGATGGCCAATGCCCAGTTCGCCGACCAGGGTGTCCGGGTCAATGGCATCGAGGCCGACCTGCGCCATGGCTTCGATCGCGGCTTTGCGCAATTGCTTGCGACTGATCCAGCCGCCGTTGCTCGGCAGATTGTCGAGAAACAGGTTTTCCGCCACCGACAGGGTCGGCAGCAGATTGAGTTCTTGCATGACCATGCGCACGCCAAGCTCTTCGGCCTGGGTGCGGCTGCCCGGACGGTAGTCCTTGCCCTGGAATTGCATCTGACCGGTGGTGGGCGTAACCAGACCACCAATGATCTTCGACAGCGTGCTTTTACCGGCGCCATTCTCACCGGTCAGCGCCAGCACTTCACCGCGCATCAGCGTCAAGTCGATGCCCGTGAGCACCGGTTGCGCATAGGTCTTACCGATACCGCTGACCGAGAGGACAGCGTTCGGGGCGGAAACTGACATAAAAAACTCTCCATGCGCTCGTCCGGACGGACGAGCGCCGTTGTGTCGCCGGAAGACTTACTTAGTGACCAGCTCGACTGGCGTTTCGATCACGCCATTGACGCCGCTGTCGACTTTTTCGCCCTTGAGGATTTTCAGCGCAGTCTCGATACCGAACACGGCCTGCTTGGCAGCGAACTGATCGGCCGTCGCCAGCACACGACCATCCTTGAGCATCGGCTTGATCGCATTGATGTTGTCGTAACCGACCACTTGGACCTTGCCCGCCTTGCCAGCAGCACGCACAGCGGAAACAGCGCCAACGGCCATGCTGTCGTTACCCGCCAGCAGCGCCTTCACATCCGGGTATTCGCTGAGAATCGACGCAGCAACCTTGTTGCCCTTGTCGATCTCCCAGTCACCGGATTGCAAGGAGACAACCTTGATCTGCGCCGCCTCCATCGCATCCTTGAAGCCTGCGGTGCGTTGCTGGGCGTTGGTGGTGGTGGACACGCCTTCGATGATGCCAACCTCGTCACCGGCCTTCAGTTGCTTGGCCAGGTATTCGCCGACCAGACGCGCACCTTTGCGGTTGTCCGGGCCTACGAAAGGCACGCTGATGTTTTTGCTTTTGACGATCTGCGGATCAAGCTGGTTGTCAATGTTGATCACAGTGATGCCGGCATCGACGGCTTTCTTGATCACCGGCACCATGGCTTTGGAATCGGACGGTGCGATGACCAGCGCGTTGACCTTGGCCAGAATCATCTGCTCGACGATGCGGGTCTGGCCGGCGGTATCGGTCTCGTCCTTGATGCCGTTGGAGATCAGGTCGAAGTCGGCGGAGTGTTCTTTCTGGTAGGCCTTGGCGCCATCTTCCATGGTCAGGAAGAATTCGTTGGCCAGGGATTTCATGACCAGTGCGACTTTGGGTTTTTCCGGGGACTCGGCGAAAGCCGAAGAGACAGGTAGTGCGGCGGCTGCGGCAGCCAGCATAGCGACAGCAAGAAGACGTCCAGCGAATGGCAGCTTCATGGGTTCACTCCGATCTTATGATTATTGTGAGCAACGCTCGCGCTGGCGTAAGCTTCAGCGCTCTCTTCCGGACAATAGTGCACCGGGGAAGCCGCGCAAACGTTTGCGTAGACCGAACTATGCGAATCCCGCCGACATTTGTCAACAATCAGAAATCGTCGTTGTATTGCGGGGCGCAATCGTCTGATTCACCCCTTACCGCTTAAGCCGTGGTGCTGACCAGGTTGCCGCTGGTGGAATCCTTGGACATTTCCTTGACCAGTGCCGCTGCGACTTCCATCAGCGCGCCGCTGGTTTGCGCGATCTGCCCCTGAACGGACATCACCGCCTGTGACTTGGCCTCGGGCGTCGGATAGCTCGCCGCCTGGGCCGCCGCCAGTTGCTGTTGCTGCTCTTGCAGTTGCTTCTGCAATTCCTGCATGCGCTTGAGCAACATTTTTACGGTCACGCTCAGACTGTCGCCGCTGTCAGCGCTATCCGCCTTGCTGGCTTCTTGCGCGGGACCACCGGTGCGAACTTGATTGCTCGGTTCTTTTTCAACGCCAAGCGCCTCGTCGGCCGCATCTGCTTCCGCCTGGTTCATTGCATTGATTGTCGCTGCGGTTTTACCGCCAATGGTGACTGAGCCGGGATTTGAAAAACCGATCGTCAGTGACATGTGAACTCCCTAAATAAACGTTTCCTTCCACAGCCATCGGCCTGCTGACGGGTTTCTTTAGCAGAAGACCTGAAACCAACAAGCCGTTGCGGTCGCCAGGAGGTGCAATCCCTTTCGGTGAACCGAACACGAAAGCTTCCTTTGTTCGGAAACCCGGATGAGCCATTCATTCAAGAATCCGAAAACTTACAAAATATTGATATAAATCATCAGGTTAAACATTTCTCTAAAGCAAAGTAGCACTGGTACAGATCCTGCTCCCTAGCCTGCACCCTGGGCATTCAGATCGGCTCGGGGCGCATCTAGATGAACCTGCATCAGCACCGTCTCACTACTAGAGAGAAAAATAATGAAATCTGCTTTCAACACCTTGGTTCCGGGCGCTTTGGCCCTCCTCCTGCTCCTGCCCACTGCCCTTCAGGCAAAAGAAGTCGAAACCCAGACCAAACTCGCCAACGTCGTAGTGCTTGCCACGGGCGGCACCATTGCCGGTGCCGGCGCCAGCGCAGCCAACAGCGCCACCTATCAAGCGGCCAAGGTCGGCATTGAACAACTGATCGCCGGCATACCCGAACTGAGCAAACTGGCGAACGTGCGTGGCGAACAAGTCATGCAGATCGCTTCGGAAAGCATCACCAACGACAACCTGCTGCAACTGGGTCGCCGCGTATCCGAGCTGGCCGACAGTAAAGACGTCGATGGCATCGTCATCACCCACGGCACCGACACCCTGGAAGAAACCGCGTACTTCCTGAACCTGGTGGAAAAAACCGACAAGCCGATCATCGTGGTCGGCTCGATGCGTCCGGGCACCGCCATGTCGGCGGACGGCATGCTCAACCTGTACAACGCCGTCGCCGTCGCCAGCAGCAAAGAAGCGCACGGCAAAGGCGTGCTGGTAACCATGAACGACGAGATCCAGTCCGGTCGCGACGTCAGCAAAATGATCAACATCAAGACCGAGGCGTTCAAAAGCCCTTGGGGTCCGCTGGGCATGGTGGTTGAAGGCAAATCCTACTGGTTCCGCTTGCCGGCCAAGCGTCACACCATGGATTCGGAATTCGACATCAAGAACATCAAGAGCCTGCCTGACGTAGAAATCGCCTACTCCTACGGCAACGTCGACGACACCGCTTACAAGGCTCTGGCCCAGGCCGGCGCCAAAGCGATCATCCATGCCGGTACCGGTAACGGTTCGGTGTCTTCGCGCGTAGTGCCATCCCTGCAAGCACTGCGTAAAGACGGCGTGCAGATCATCCGCTCGTCCCACGTCAACGCCGGCGGCTTCGTCCTGCGTAACGCCGAACAACCTGACGACAAGTACGACTGGGTGGTCGCTCACGACCTGAACCCGCAAAAGGCCCGCATCCTGGCCATGGTCGCCCTGACCAAAACCAACGACAGCAAAGAACTGCAGCGGATGTTCTGGGAATATTGATTGGCCCTCGCCTGACCCTTTCGGGTCGGGCAACCCGCTCACCACTCGCCCGCGCGGCGGGTGGTGCTGCCACTTACGCTGAGCGCGACTTTTTCGTACAAAATAATCGACCCGGCCTACACCAAAAGCGGAAAAGCGCTGTCAGAGGATTTTCTTGAATTTTAAGCAGTTGCGAAAATGCTTACAGTTAAATACTGTATGCACGTACAGCTTAATAAGGATAACCTCGTGGCCACCTCTCCTGATGCTCCTGACGCTTACGAACGCATGGGCATGCGCGTTCAGAAAATCATCAATTCCCCTACCGCACAAAAAGCCAAAGCCGCACTGATCTTCCGTCTGCCGGACGAGCCTGTGGATGCATGGGAGCAACTGCTCGAGGAAATCGACGAGAACGACAACGTCACACTCGCCTATCGCGACGATGGCGGCGTGCAGATTTTTTGGGTTGTGCCGAAGGAAGATTGATTCAATGAGTGTCCGCTGTTTTGCTTTGCTGCTGCTGTTCATCGCTTTTGGCGCCCAGGCTGGCGCGCCCCGCACTTTTACCGAGGCCAAAAAGGCCGCCTGGAAACTCTATGCACCGCAGTCCACCGAGTTTTACTGCGGGTGCAAGTACACCGGCAACAAGGTGGACTTGAAGGCATGCGGTTACGTGCCGCGCAAGAATGCCAAGCGTGCTTCACGCATCGAATGGGAGCACATCGTCCCGGCGTGGGAATTCGGTCACCAGCGTCAATGCTGGCAGTCGGGCGGGCGCAAGAACTGCACCCGCTATGACCCGAGTTATCAGAAAGCCGAAGCCGACCTGCACAACCTGGTGCCGAGCATTGGTGAGGTCAACGGTGACCGCAGCAACTTCAGTTATGGCTGGCTGCCGGTGCAATCCGGGCAGTACGGCTCGTGCCTGACCCAGGTCGACTTCAAGGCCAAGAAGGTCATGCCGCGCCCGTCGATTCGCGGCATGATCGCGCGAACCTATTTCTACATGAGCAAGCAGTACGGCTTGCGCCTGTCAAAACAGGATCGGCAACTGTACGAAGCGTGGGACAAAACTTATCCAGTGCAGGACTGGGAACGTCAACGCAATCAGAGCGTGGCTTGCGTGATGGGACGCGGCAATGAATTTGTCGGGCCGGTAAACCTGAAAGCCTGCGGCTGATTCTTCAGCGCAAAAGAAAAGGCCTCGAACGTGATGTTCGAGGCCTTTTTTGTTTTTAGCTGCCAGCCTTGTTGTAGCGCCAGTAGCCCATCAGATTGAGTGACTCGCGGGGGATACCGCACTCCCTGATCAGGTATTTGCGCAGACGCATGACCGCCGCGCTTTCTCCGGCAATCCAGCCATAAAACCCTTCAGGGGCCGTGTTGGCGATCTCCCAGAGTATGTCTTTGTCGATATCGACTTCGGCGAGTTCGGCAGCTTGCCCGACCGATGAATCCTCTGCCGGCAGGAACGCCTGCTGCACTGCCTTTACCATCAGCGCCCCAGCCACTACTTCTGGCGCCTGATCGCGAATCAGCCACTGCACCGACAGCCCAGGCCAATCCGGCACCGGGAGCATGTCTGGTGCGCTGTCCACTTCAAAGTAAGCCTGAGTCTGAGGCGGTTCAGCCATGGCAGCCAACTCGTCAAGAATGCCCATGGCGGCCGGCAATGCCGTGGCATCGGCCACCAGCAAAACCTCCTTGAGCAGCTGCGGCGGTTTCCATTCAAACCCTCCGGCGTCCTGTACCGAGAAATTAGTGTCGGGAGCAAGAATCTGCATCGACGCTCCCGGCTGCGCACGTAGCGCCCAGCGCGACGCGGGCCCGGTTTCGCCATGCAGAACAAAGTCGATGTCGACCTCGCCTTGCTCGGCGCGCAAATGACGAATGGTGTAGGTACGCATTGCTGGCCGCCGGCTCGCCAGCATCGAACGAAAACGCGCGTACCAGCCCTCCTCCTGCGCAAGACTTGCAGGCGATCCATCTTCAGCAGGGAAGAACAATTTGACCCGCTGATCCGGCGCCCAAGTGGCCATGCCACCTATCGAAGGGTCGGCGAGCGTGATCCGCATCATGTGCGGACTCACCAGCGTCTTGCGGTGCAAAACCGCATTGAAGAGTTTGTAGGGAGCGGCGGAGGCCATGCGGAGCTCCTTCGAGAAATCGTGATTGACTCGTATAAGACGAGTCACCGGCGATATCCTTTAGGCCGCTCCGCTGAAAGTGCTGCTTACGGCGCGAGCGGATGCTCGACGATCACCGACTCGACGTTCTGCTTCTTGGCCTTCACCAATGCCGCATCCACCTCTACCTTGCGCGCTTGCGCGTCGGCCTGGGAGTTGAACGGACCAATCAGGATCCGCGTCTTGCCACTGCTGTCCTTGATCACGGTCGGCACGAACGCATGCTCGATCAACCAGCCACTCAGGTCACTGACAGCCTGAGGCGTTTCGCCGCGTACTTCGAGGTCCCATTGCGGGGCGGACGCTGCCGCAGGTGCGGCCGCGACGGCCGTTTTCGGCTTCTGCACGTCTACACTCTTGCCTTCACCACATCCCGCCAATGCCAGTGCCGCGACCATCCAGACCAATTTGCGCACAACGCTTTCCTCGAAAATCACAAAGCGGCGATCTTAACATTCATAAATACTTCGCGAGGCCCGCAAAATGGGCACAAAACAACGAGATTGATGATTGCAGCCTCTGTATAGTTACGCCCTGGGAATTAATGCCGCATCTGCGCGTCAGAAAGAGGCACCCAAACCGTGAGACTTCGCACTAATCTATACGTACCACCGACCTCTGCACTGTCTGAATCAGGTGCCCTACAAAGCAATCAAGGAGAAGACCATGCTGATACTCACCCGCAAAGTCGGTGAAAGCATAAATATTGGTGATGACATTACGATCACCATCCTCGGCGTAAGCGGTCAGCAAGTCCGTATCGGCATCAACGCCCCGAAAAACGTTGCCGTGCACCGTGAAGAGATCTATCAGCGCATTCAGGCTGGCCTGACCGCCCCGGACAAGCCACAAACGCCCTGAGCCGCATTGCAGTCAGTAGCCAGTCCGTTTGCCTTCGCGTAAGACTGGCTAAAGATTCACGCGCCGTACTGCCATCCGCGCCCCACTCCGCTGGGCACGGCGCCTGACACTCTCCTCGCCTTTACCCCTTCTTCTGCTGCAGCGCGATACTACCTGCGACTACCCAGCCTGGCTGTCAGACATTTCCGAGAGGACACAGGGAATTGCTCCCTGCTAGCCGAACGTCACGCCGCGCGCCATGCCGGTAGCTGCAATCATCATCAGTACCAACAGCAGCGCCTCGACATGGCTGATCCGCGCGAACAGCTTTGCACGTCCGGTATCGAGCACCTTGCCCCGCGCCAATGCGATCCGCCATTTGACCAGCGTGATCATCGGCGCCAGCTCTGTCAGCAGAATCAGCACGAACAACGTCATCTTCAAATGAAACAGCGGCTGGTGCAGATAGTAGTCAGTGCCCTTTTCGAAGCCACCGAAGGCGCGCATGCCACCGGTCACCAGTAGCACCAGCGCAGCAATCCCCCACAGATTATCAGCGAGCAAAACCCGCCTGGCCTCACCGACGCCAGCGGCCAGACGACTGAACGCCGTGCCACGGGTCAACACGGCCCAGAAGCCCAGTGCAAAAGCCAAGAGATGAATCGCGGCGAGAAACCAGTGAACCAGCATCGACGAACTCCTTTGAGAAAGCCCTGGAAAACGCCAGTCAGTAGTAGTCGAAAAAAACCGGTTTCGCCCGCACACGATCGTGGGGTTGGAAAGCTTCGCACTGGAAGCCGGGAGACAAAAAGCGCAATTCACCAAATCGCAGGCAAAAAAAATCCCAAGCAGCTGATGGAAGCTTGGGATTTAAAAATGCATAAACCGTGGTGGTGAACGCGGGGCAGATGTTACTGAACTTCACGATCAGCAACAACATTTTTTTGATAACCGGTCGGTTAAAAATACCGGTAACCCCTTCAATATCCACACTTTTTCGACGGATCCAAAAAAAGAACAGAACGCAATATCAACAGATCGTGTTATTTCGAAACACGCTAAGCGCTTGGGTAACGGAACAGATGCAGTGTCGAGAGGTGCGCTGAGGTGGGGGTTTTGAAAAAACTTTGCAAAAGTTTTGCAAATCGCAGACAACAAAAAAGGGCCCACCTTTCGGTGAGCCCTTCTAGACCGCCCAGCAGAGCGGATTTTGTTTGGTAGGCGCGATTGGACTCGAACCAACGACCCCCACCATGTCAAGGTGACTTCGGAATTATCGTAAGCTCCTGATTTGCAACGAAAACACTGCCAAAGCATCAGGGTAAAAAACCGCCATTATCCCCTATAAGAATCAACAACTTAGCGCTGTATTTTCCTACAGTATTCCAACCTTCTCCGGCGTTCTGCCACCTGAAAAACCAATCCCCCTGCTACGCTGGTTTCGTCCACGGAGGAAACCAAATGCCAAACTCTGACCTGCTCCCTTCCTTGCTCTTCAAGATCAACGAAAACCAGCTCGCCCTCGAAGCCGCCATCATGGAGCTGTCCAACTGGGTCGAGCAGCGTGGATCGGCAGATGTCGCTGAGAACATCCGCGGCGCACTCTGGACGATCGACAAGAACGAGGAGTTCATCAAAATGACCCTGGCGGTTTTAATGGCGCCCGACTGACAGCTCGTCGCCTTCCCCTCGCCCGCTCGTCACGTCTCGATTACTGTACATGCATACAGCATCTGTACAGCGAATCTCCCTCCATGAATTTCGACCAAGCAAAATCTCTCCGGCTCCAGCAATGGCGCGCGACTCTCGACGACCAAGACTTTCGCATGCAAAACCCGGAGGCACATCGGGAAACGCTTCATCAAATGGCTGGTGCCCTACATACAGAGGGACTGATCGATCAGCTTGAGCAATTCGATATGAACGAGATGGCAGACGCCGCCTACTGGCATTCTGTAGAAGAGCTGCAAAACTCGCCGGGCCAGTACCGCGGAGCGTCGACCTACGATGTCGTGCAGGTCGACACCGGTAGGCTGCTTGGCAATATCAGCCGTTCCATCTTCAACTTCGAAAGCGACGAACCACGCGGCGCCTCGTTTCCCTACGACGGCAAGGTTTACTCTGGCGCGGACGGAGTGCGGCTGACCTTGGGGCTTTCCCGAAAGATCGGGACAATCTCGGGCCTGTTTCTGGAACTGAATGGGCGCCGGTACCAGCTCGTTGAAACCGAGCGGGTTGTTCGCGGGGTTGATTACAAGCCAATGGATGATCCAGACGCTTACCGCGCTCTGGTTGATGCGGCTCAAATCGCCAAAGAAGAGCGAGACCTACGCGCTTTTGAAAAGGTGCGACCTCACATTGAGTCGGCGGCCTTCTGCATGTGCCCTGCCTGCCTCGATCAGTTTGGCGCCCGGGAAGACTGCCCAACCTGCTCCGGAAAAGGTTTTGTGACGAAGCCCGCGCCCGCGGGTCTACGCTGAAGAAACCATGCGAGGATCGGGCAATGTGCGGACGACTATCCCAGTACAGCGGCATTCATGACTTCGTGGCGGCGCTGAGCATGCCGAACGCGCTCATAAACTCAACCGGCGAGCAGCCTTTCGAGCGTTACAACGCCGCGCCGACCGCCCAGCTCGCCCTTTTTCACCAGGAAGGCCAATTCCTGCACGCCGACATGGTTCGGTGGGGATGGCGACCGCACTGGGCAAAAGACCGCGCCGCGCCAATCAATGCTCGCGTTGAGAAAGTCGCCTACGGCCCATTCTTCCGCGCGATCTGGCCGCACCGAGCGATCATCGCGATCAATAACTGGTTCGAGTGGGTCGACGAAGGCGGGCCGAAAAAGCAGCCCTATTTGATCAGGCACCGGGACCAGTCACCAATCCTGTGTGCCGCCATCGGCCAATATCCGAACGAAGAGCACGACCCGGGCGAGCACGACGGCTTTGTGATCATTACAGCCGACAGCGCCGGGGGAATGGTCGATATCCACGACCGGCGGCCGGTGGCGTTATCGCCTGAACTCGCACGGGAATGGTTGGATCCGGCCACGCCGAAAGAACGCGCCGAACAGATGGTGCTGCACCAGGGCGAACCGACAGAGGTTTTCGAGTGGTTCAAGGTTGATCGGGCCGTGGGGAATGTCCGGAATCAGGGCCCGGATCTGATTAAACCCATCGATTGATCAACTGTGCGTCAGCGTTTTCAGGCGCTCCACCAAAGCGGCTTCGAAAATGATGTACAGCCTTTCAGCATCGCCGGCGCGCAAAGCCCCGCCGGTTTCCAGTCCAAGCACGAAGCCATCCGCCCGTGCTCCCGCCTTCACAGCGATGATCATCGAATCGGCCCGGACAATCTGCGCCAGCAGCCGATCGGCCTCTCTTTGCATCTTCTCGCTCAGCACCACGCCTTCCACATCAGCCACCTATTACCTTCACTACGACATCCAATAAATGACAGAAAGAACGACTGAAACCCAGATAATCGTCATCACAATTGAGTAACCAGCCAGTTGCTTGTCCATGTGCCCGCATCATCCAGATCGAACATAAATGATGGTTTACCGGTGTTCACCTCGCAACGATAGCGACGAGCCATCACTCAGCGCACGCACGTAGGCCTGGCAAGCCTGCAGCGCAATCAGCCCCCGGTCGCCTTCGTCGGTGATGGCGATAATTCGTTGAGCATGCGCTGGGTCAAGTCGGGCTCGTACGGCTGCATGATCCAAGCCGCCGGTGCCGGCGGTGCCAGGCACCCCGCAGCCTTTGGCGGCGTCGGTTGCGTCAAGGAGGACTGACAGGCGCAAATCAGAAGTGGCAAGGCGATCGCGCAGGCGATCTTGATCACGTTGAGCATCGGTCATTTTCCTGAAGTGAGTTTGCTCGCTGGTCGCCAGCTGCTGCTCGAGCGCCAAACGCTTGTCCTGCTCGGCCTGCTGCGCGTTCGCCGCGGCCTGAGTCAGTTTATTGAGGGTTTCGGCGTGCTGCTGGGCTTGCTCGGCCAACTGCTTGCCATAGCGCCAGTCCTGAAACTGCCAGGCGCTGCCGGCGCCGACCAGCACCAGCGCCAGCGCGCCCACCGTTTTCCACGGCACGACCATCACGGCACATCCCGGAAGAACACGTGCCCGCCCAACTTGAGCGTCTGCTTGGCCTTCGCCGCCCAGGCCGGCGCTTTGATGCTGGTGGCGTAGTAGTGAGTGGCGCCGCCGGTGGGATCCGACACCTTGCCGTCGATCACCTGATCAGCAGCAATTCGGCACTGAGCCAGCTCACGGAATGGGATCTCTTTCACGCCGATCAGGAATTGATAGTTCGGGTCGGTCTTGTTCCAGCAGCTGAATTGGTACGGCTTCTGGCACACGCCGGCGTAGCCCTCGCCCCACCACGAATTGGTTTTTCCATCGAAAACACGGTTGCGGATTGTCCAGGCCACGGCGATCTGGCCGGCAGTTCCTTCGCCGCGGGCCTCGCCCCACAGCGTGCGGGCGAGTATGTCACGGTCTTTTTCGGTTACAGGCATCACTTTTCTCCAGGCAAAAAAATACCCGCTCGATGGCGGGTTGCGGTCTGACGCGGCGATCAACTCAAGACTGGGTTGCTCGGGCCACGGTGGTTTCTTCGTTGTACGGCTCAGGCTGCTCTGGCCACACCGGTGCCGTCGGCCAGACAGGCAGCCCAGTCACGCGGCCCAACAGAACGCGGTATTTCTTCCAGGCCGCCAGCGACGCTACCCGCAGCGGCTTCTCGTCGACCTCCTCGGGCAGCGCGTAATCACCAGCGATCGCATCATTTATTGCGTCGACCCGGCTTTGCAGCGCAGTGACTTGGGCGGTTGCAAGCCGCGTTCTGGAGTTGAGAATCGCCGTGGTGTCGCGCAGGAGTTCCTGCTCGGCGATGCCATCAATCAGGGACTGTGGAATTTCTTCGACGAAGGTTTCGCCCTCCAGCAGTTCCATTTCTGGGTTGATCGCCCGCCAGCCAGTGGGGGTAATTGCGTAAGGCATATCATCACCTGTCGAAGTAGTAGCCGAGCGAGTAGCAGTTGGCGCTTCCGCCACCGGCTGCGCTGTAAGTAATGGTGCCGTCTGAGGCGATCGGACAGCGACCATTGAAAATGGCACCCGGCGGCACGAATACCATCCATCCGGACGCGATCGGCGTGCCCGCATCAGAGGGGGTAAATTTCACCGAGACGGTTCCGACGTTTTGCCAAGCCGCCTCCAACGTGTGCGCCGTAACCGGTGCGATGGTGCGCGTATTGAATGCCGCGACCGAGGTCCCACCGCTGAGCAGGCGGAATGTGGTGCTTTCCGGATTGGCCACCGTGTACATGATCGAGCTGTCGGCCAGGCGATGGGCAAACTGATAAGCACCCGCTGCGTTGGTGTTGATCAGAATCGAACCGATGTACCGGCGAGAGTTGTCATTTGTTTTCTGATGCGCCTGGTTGTAATACCGCGCCGGCGCGGCGGTGGTGGACTGCTCAATAGCACCAGCATCGGTAAGGTAAAGGTGGATGAAAGTGTTGACCGCCCCCACCGTCATCGGGCTGATCGTTCCGCCAGCGTAGGTAACAACCTTGGCCACTGACGGCACGTACGCGCTACCCGGGCGGATTGCGATACTCGTTCCTGACACCCAGACCAGACTTAGACCTTCGATAAAGCCCAGCGCGCCGCCGATCCCGCCCTGTTCTCGAGAGAGTGACGTAGTGAGCCCGGACAGAGAGGTAATGTCGGAGTTCTGCCCTTTGCCGGCCTTGCTGAATTGCAATTTCGCCAAGGCAGCGAGAACGGTGTCGGTCGCAACAACAGCAGATGCCACGCTCGGCAGCGTGAATCCAGTCAGGGTTGCAGCCCTTACTCGCGCGTCGGTGAAATACTTGTTGATTGAGCCCTCGGGCAGGCCATCGGTGTCGGTCAGAGCGGCGAGCTGCGTACCGAACTGATTGACCAGCGCGCGAAGTGCATCAGCAGAATCCTTTACGTACCCCTGCATTGGCGCCAGCGCGTAAGCCCCAGATGTGTTGGTTGCGCCTTGGTACGGCGGCGCAATCGACATTGCCGTGTCGCTGGCGATGTTGATTACTTCGTACCAGCCGCCGTCAGGGCCGCGGAACGCGTCACCGACTCGGCTGTTGGCAATAAATGCGGTACCGGCGCCGATCACCGCATTGGAATTTTGGACGACAGAAACCGTCCCGGTTTTGTACCAGGGCATCGAAGTTCTCCAGAAGAAGTTGGGCTCAGGCCAGCAATTTGGCGCAGAGAAATGGCCGGTGGCCCTGATCGGTCCAGGCGGTCGTAGCCAGGCTGTACATCATGATTCGACCGCCTGCATAGTCGACGCCCAAAGCGCAGCCTCCACCGGTTGCGTCGTTGTGGCAGTTCATCGCAAATGGGTTCAAGGAAATGTATTCGCCTACCCCCAAGGCCTTATTGATCGACCAGATGTACCGGCGCCCCACTACAAGCACCTCACTCCCGACGTACGTCCAGTTGCCGGCGGCGAACGTCACAACCACGGCCGGTGCGCCGCTGTCATAAATCAGCGTTCCGGCGCCGTCCCATAGCCTCATCCCGTAGGCAGCAGTCCCCATGGAAGCCCACGCGGCGACGAAATACTGCCCGCTAAGCGTCGAGTCCACGTTTGATGCCTTCATGGTGAAACCAGTCCAATTACCTGGCCCGCCTGTGAACCAGACCGATATCGGCACCTGAATGGCGCCAGTCTGATTTGGTCGGATGAAAACAATCGGTGGGTCTTGGCTTGTGACAGCCCTGGCAAAAACGCCGGATGCGTTGGTGGTTCCGGAGTAACTTCCCTTCGTCAAAACGCACAATCGTGGAGATTCGGAATCGATCTGAACGACCGAGTTGTCATTAATGCTCTGGAATCCGTAGTTCATGCTGCATACCTGATTGCGTAACCCTTCGCGACAACCCTGGATCCGATAGTCGAACCTGTAGCCGATGGATTTCTGAATCTAACAACAACCTGCCCCACCGATACCGTCACGTAGGGATAAGATTTGCTGTTACCTGATCCGTCGGTTTCTGAAGATTGCACGTCCTGCACCCTCGTCGGGATGATCATGAACACGCAGTTGGCTGGATTGAATCCCGGGATATTGAGCGTGTAGCTGGGCGTGGTACCGCTGAAATCAATCACGCCCTGCCACAACACCTGGTAGGTGAAGCTGTTGGTGTCCATTCCTAAATTGCCGTTCTCGTCCCAGACTCTCGCTGCATAAGTCATGCGTCCAGATCTCCAAGTTGCACGCGCTTAACCCCGTTCTGGTCAAACACCTTGATTGCGCGATTGGTCATTGTGAGACGGCCTCCACCAGGAGCCGGACCGTTGAACTCTAGATTTCCAGCCTTATCGAGCCTCCAGCCTTGGACCCCAGTGATGTAGTTGTCCGATTGCAGGTATTGGCCGATCTTCAGCATCGTGATGCTGCCGTCCTGAATGAAGGCCGAATTCATGAACACCTGCCCGCCCTGCACCGCAAACGGCACCGAGATCGCACCGCCGGCGATGGTGTTGACGATGGCGAACCGGTCAGCACTGACCAAAAACTGGCTCTGCAGCCCTGCCGGGCCATTTTCAATGCCAAGGCCAATCCCGGCCGCTATGTACTGCCCAGTTCCAGAGTTGTACTGCATCTTCACAGACCAGCTCGCCGATACCCTTCCGTTCACGTCATTTACGATCGACGTGTTCTGCTGGATGGCGGTTTGCTGATCTCCGACGGTGGTACTGAGCTGGCTCAATTGCTGAGCAGTTGCCTGCTGGTTCGTGACCACTACTTCTTCAAGAAGCGTGACGTTTGCCGAGTTTTCGGCCACCGCTGCAGTCAGTTCGGTCTGGCGTCGGGCTGAGGCTTCGTTTTCGGAAGCACGAACCTTTGATTCGGCTGCGATCGCCGCAGTGCTAGACCATCCCTTAAAGGCGTCCGCCAGTTCGCCCTCGCCATTGTCATCTCGCGAAGCCGCGCGAAGCGCCTGAAACGCCGTCGCCTGCGCTGTGACCACGCCGTCGAGTTCGGTAATCTCGGCAGTGTTGGTGGCCACCTGCTGGGCAAGCCCGTTGGCAGTTTCCACGGTCTGGCCCACATCGAGCCAATAGAGCGGATTGGGTGGCGGGGTGTTCGCTGGGACCGGACCGGTGGCTTGATAGATCCGTTTGCCCTGCACCACCAGGTCGTACTCTTCGTAGGTATCGTCCGGGTTGTAACCCTTCAATCCGTCGAGCGCATCGATCTGTTCCTGCAAGCCTGGGATTTTGTCGATTTCGTCGACAATATCCTGTCCCAACTCTGTGCGACCAATCTTCCCAGCCAGAGCTGCGAGGTAAGCCGAAACATCGTTCGAGGTCTGGGCCGGGACATAAAGGAAGGAGCTTTTCCCGTAGGCGTTCGATGAGCGGATGAAGTAGTAGTAGTTGGTCCAGAACCCCAGCCCGTTGTGGGTGAAGGTCAGGCCCTGCCCCAGATACTCGGCATCAGCAGCCGTTGCTGTTGGCGAAGTGCTGAAGAAGTATTCGTAGGTGCCTCCATTTAGGCCGTTTTGCGAGTTGCTCGGTATCAGCACGATGCTGTCGATCGAGGACTGCACCACGCAGCTTTCTGGAATGGGCGGCCCGTTGATGCTGACGGTGATCGTCGCCTCGCCGGAGCGCGCCATCGGCCCAACCGCTGCCACGCTCATTGTGTAGTTGCCTGACGGCAGGCCGTTGATGGCGATTTCCGTCGAGGTGGCCGGAACGTTGTGCGACTGCACCGCGTTCGCGCCCTGACGAACGATGACGATGTATTCCTTGACGATGCCCGTAGGTGGTAGCCACGAAAGCACGCCCTGAGTCACCTCGGCGGTAGTGTCCTGCGTCCAAGTGACCGCACTGGGGGTGCCGAGACCACCGGCCGGCAGATTGATGAAGCCGATCGGGTTGTACGGCTGGCCCACGGCATCATCGAAGATCGCCGCCTCGTACTGTTTGACCTGGACAGTGCAGCCCTCACTGTCGCCCATGGACCAGTCCGAAACGATGAACTCGCCCAGGATGTTCAGCGACGGAAGGTTTACCCGCACCACGCGCCCCGGCCGGCAGTTGTAGCCGGCGAAGTTCATCGGAATGCTGATCGCACCGCCAGCGCGGCGCCGGCGCAACTCCATGTTCGCCAGGCGCTGGGCCTGATACGGATCGGTGACGTAGGAGTAGGTCAGCGTTTCTGCCGCCTCACCGCCGTCCTCAACGATCCACTGAGCAACACTGACCTCCGGGTAGTCGGTTTCCGTCCACGATTGCGACGGATCAATGAACGTACCCCGGACGGTGTTGATAGCCGAGTCGTTGGTCGGCTCGGTGCTGCCGGTGACTGTGCCGATCACCATGTCCTCGGTGATCTCGAAGTCATACGGGCCGTAGTAAGCACCCGCCTGAAGCATCCAGCGACCACCAACACGAATCAGATGGCCACCGCAGGCCGCTTCAAGCTTCTGCAGCACACCCGTGCGCTGCTCGTCCGCACCGATCACGCAACCGCTGCGATAGCGCTGGCTGGTCGAGCCATCGGCATTGGTCAGCGCTTCGTCGCACACGTTAGCGGCACTGGCGAAGGTTTCGAACACGATCTCGTCGTCCGGCACGCCGCAACGCGCGCGCAGGAACCACAGCAAGTGCAGCGCGGTATTGGCGCTATAAACAGCGGTACCGGTGCGCGGGTCGTAAACGTCGTTGCGGCCGCGCACTACGAAACGGGTATCCGGGATGCCTGACGGGAATTTCTCTGCGCTGTACTGCAGCGAAACTCGAACGAATGACAGGCCCCGGCCGATCTGGCTGTCCTTCCAGTCTGGGCAGTTGGCCTTCAGGAAAGCGTTCACCTGAGTCGGGTTGACCACCAGCTCATAAGTCGCCTGCGCGCCGTAGCTGCCAATTTCTTCCTCGCCAAGGTAGATGTTTTCAAGCGCGGTGATCGGGCCCTCGCACAACACGTACACCAGGTGCAGCCACTCGCCCTCACCCTGCGCGCCCGCCTGCTCCTGCGCCCAGACCAGCACGCCGCCGGTGGAAACGCGGCCAAGGATGAAGCGAACCGGTGCCTTCGACGATCGCACGGTTTGCGCCGACGGCTCGTTGTCGCGCAGTGGCGACTTGGTGTTGAGCTTTTCCTGCTGTTCCGATGCGTAGAAGGCCAGCGCCGCGCCAGCTACCGCGCCCCATGGGCCACCTTGGGCAAAACCAACAACCGCACCGACTACAACCGAGGCAAGTTTTCTGACGCCGCCGCTCATTCAACCCTCCACGCGGCCAGTGGCTCGCATACGACACGGGCTGCGCCGTCGTCGGTTGTTGCCCAATAATCGCCAGCCCAGAAAACAGCCATGCTTCGGCCGCCGGGCGCGTCGTACAGCACCACGTCACCGCGCTGGATGAACGTCAGCGGCACCCTTGCAAAATGGGTATCCCACGCCGCCTCAAGGCTGCCGTGCTGCTTTTTCAGCTGCCGCTTGGCGCCGGTTTCCGTGGTGTACTTGCCGCGATAGTTCTCGGCCGGATCGACGCCACAAATCGCCGCCGTGCAGTCAGCAGCGAATAGGCAGCAGTCAAATTCGCCCCATGAAAAAGGCCGCTCTTGGGCGGCCTTGATCACGTCGTTCAGACGGGTTGTCCAGTCTCGGTAGCGCATGGCTAACTTCCATAGGTGAATGTCGGTGCGTCCTTCTTCGAGCCCCAATAAATGGGCCACTCGGACATCTGAGCGATGGCATAGAAGAACCGGTCGCCGTCGTGGCGCGCGCGGTGGTTTTCGTCGGTGAAGCGTTCGGTACCGGTGCGGCTCCACTCGGCCATCCGGTCAACCACGGGCACAGTGATGCTGTTCCCGTCCTGACCGTTGCCGGCGAACGAGAACTTGGCTGCATCCATCCGGCCGGAAAACAGGATGTCCGCCGCGTAGTTGCCAGCCTCGTCGAACACCACGAACAGAACCTTGGCCATCCGGCCGCGGCACCCGCGCACATTCGTCTCGGAGAGGATGTAGGCATCCAGGCCGCTAAGGGTCAGCTCCACCGACATCGGCGAGCCGGAGTTGTCGCTTTCCTGCGACTGGCTGACCTGGCCGAAGTTGCCAACGCCCTGATAGGTGATGCCGTCGACCACCAGGTCACCGGTGCCGGTGTGAGCGAAGACCATGCCGTCGACGAAGTCGAGCTGCACGGCGTACACCGGCATGAACCGTCCGGTGGCAATGATGTTCACCAAGTTCTGGCTGAACGGGAATGCTGAGGGCATCAGAAGGCCTCCCTGAATTGATAGCTGCCGTTCGACACCACAGGGCGCACGGACATGGACCAGGTGTCAGAGGTCATCCGCATTTCCGAGTAGGGGTTGAGGTACTCGACGGCGGTACCGGCCGTGAGCGTCTTGCGGATCCGCTTGTTGAGCAGCACAGTCACTCTGCCCTGCGCATTTGCTGATGCAGGATCTGTGACTTCGAACATCTCGCCGGCGATGGTGATGTAGTCGCCAGCGCTGAAAGCCGGGGCGTTCGCCGTTGCGCCGCCGATGACCATCGACCGCGCCTGAGCGTTACCGGTGACCACCGTCAGTGCGCCGACGCTGTTCGTCCGGCGCCTGGTGAACGCCGGCAGGTTGAAGGTACCCATCATGCCGTCCAGTCGCCCAAGGAACGCCGACAGCTCGCGCTCCTGGCCCCTCGTCAATAACCCGAAGGTCAGCGTGCACTGCCAGTAAGCACCCGGGTAGCCGATGATTTGCTGAGCGTTAGAGAGGGTCGAAGTGAACGCTCTGCTGTTGTTGACGATGCCCCACGTCATTTCTGACGGGCGCAACGAAGCCGGCCACGTGAGAGCCATGCGGTACTCCTTAAAGGCTTATCGCCGCGCGATCAGCTGGCGGATGGTTCCGTTTTGTTTCAGGTCGCGCACGACCAGCTCGTATCCGCCCTTCGCCCCCTGCATTGCAGCCTCCTTGACCATGTTGACGGTGGCGTCATCTGGCGTGCCTTGAAAGCTGAAGATTTGCTGGATGACCGGGGCAGCGGGAGACGCCGAGGAGATCGGCACGACATTGGACTTCGTGGTTACGGCAGCCGATCCGACGTAGCCGCCATCCGCGTACCCTTTGGAGTTCGCGTTCATGCGCTCGAGGAATTCCCGAGCGCCTGGCTGGCTGACCACATCCTTGCGCACCACGAACTCACCGCCGTGTACCACACCCTTCGGCTCAAACTTGCCGCCGTCACCGGTGTAACCACCGTCGGAAAAGCCGTACTTCGAGCTGTACCCGGCCGCCGATGCTCCCAGGCTCGACGATGTCGCCGCAGCAGATCCGGCAGCAAAACCGTTGCCGGCAGCAGATGCACCAGCACCCGCCAGCCCGCTGAACAGCGTGCCGAAGATGCCCACCGCCGCCTGACGCACCTGGATGCGGATCAGGTCGGCGATGATGCCGTCCGCCAGATCCTTGAACGACAGCTTCCCGGTCTTCACGAACTGGATGATGCCGTCTTCCATGTTGCTGAAGGCGTTGGTGAACAGGTTGCGGGTTTGGCCGGCAACGTCGCGGGCCTGCTCGGAGTAGGTTTGAAACGCCGACGAGGCGCCGAGCGACCAGTCCGACTGGGCTTTGTCGACGTCCGAGTAATACTGCTGCTGCATCGCGAGGCGAGTTTGCAGCGCCGAACGCAGGGCTTCAGTTTCCTGGCTGTACAGGCTGTCGCTGATTCGCCCCTCGTTGTGCTGCTGCTCCAGTGCATCCAGTTGAGACTGGTACTGCTGCTGGATATTGAGCTGTTCCTGCAGGCGCTGCCGCTGCTGATCCCCCATTCCCATGCCGGCCAGATTATTGTCCAGCCCGGTCTGGGCCTTCGCCAACTGGCTCGCAAGGTTGGTCTGGAATGCGGCGAGCTTTTGCGTCTCGTCGGTCGCGATCTTGCGCAGCGCGTTTTCCTTTTCGAGCGCTGCGTTCTTCTTCAGTTGAGCGGTGATCAGCTCCTGGTTGGCCAACAACGATTTTTGATCAGCCGTCAGGGTCTGCTTGCCCTTGATGTCAGCGAGTTCCTGCTCCCACTTCACAAGGGCCTGGCCGGCGGCGCCGAGCTTGTCGACCTCACCTTTCTGCACCCCGATCAGCGAGTTCTGCTGTTGCAGCACGGCATATTGCTGGCGGGCTTGGTCGAGCGCCTTCATGCCGGCGTCTTCGGTATAAGCCTTCGGCTTTTTCTCCTCGGACTCCTTGTAGATGGAGTTCTCGCGAATCGCTTTTAGTGCTGCGGCCTCCTGCTCAGCGGTGATGGTATAGCCTGCTGTGCGAGCGGCGTTGATGCGTTTTTCCTCATCCTCAAGCGCCTTGTTCATTTTCTGGCGCTTGGTGAAGTTCTGCTCAAGGCTCTTTTCAAAAGCCTCGTAAGCCACTTGCCCATCACGCTGAACTTGGGCTGTACGGGCGGCATCGTCAGCAGCCTTCTGCTCAGCCTTCGACTTCTTGTCGTAGGCATCGAGCTCGGCCTGCAGCGAAGCGATCCGCTCTCTGGTGTTGTCGTCCTCATAACCAGTATCAAGGGTAGATTTCAGGTAATTGATCTTCTGCTGAATCGCCTTTACGTCCGGACCGCTGTTCGACTCGCGCCCGATACCGAGGATTGCATCCCAGCCACTCTTTGCGGCGCCAGCAAGATCGTTCCATGCCTTTTCGAGAGAGCCCAAGTTTGACTTCATAGTTGCTGCTCGCTCACCCAAAGCCTTGGCGTAAGCTTCCTGAGCGATGGCTGCAGCGGCCTCCTTCTCGCCCATCTCCTGCGCCGCTCGGACCTGCTCATATACCGAAGCGGTCAAGAAGTTGTACTTGTTGTTGAGTTCAGCGACTGCCTTCACCGGGTCGTCCGCCAACCGCACAAACTCTGCGATGGTTTCTGACACTGCCTTCCCGGTCGCCTTCTCGTAGGCGATGGCGGAAGTTGCGATTTGCTCGAAGCTGGAACTGGCGATCTTCCCTGTGCCGGCGAGCTGCGCAAGCGCCGCGGCAGCATCCGCCGTAGTGCCGACGGTTCCACTGACGCGCTTGGCCATTTCAGACAGCGCGAGCGTCGTGGTGCCGGCAGCATTACCGGTTGTTACGAGGGAAAGGCGGTAGGCATCCTGCTCTTTCGAGCCTTGGTAGTAGGCCAGACCGAGCACACCAACCGCTGCCGCAGCCACGGTGAAAGGATTGACCAGGCCGAGGACATAGCCGCCCAGCGCTTTTGCTGCCGGCCCGACACCCCCGAACATATCTTTAAGCTGCCCACCTTGCTGTAGGAAAACGGTGAGTGGCGCCTGACCGCCCTGCAGCGATACGGCGATATCAGTGAACTGCGCAGGAACTCCTCGCAATGCGGCAGCTGTTGCCTTCGCCGTCATGCCGGTTTTGCCAAGATCCGAGTTAAATCGCCCGAGATCTGCTCGCGTGGTATTGATCTTCGTTTGATATTCGGAAAAGGTATCCGCGTCGATCAAGCCAAGCTTCCGGTTTTTGGCCAGTTCCTTCTCTTGCTTGTCCAGTTCGCCCAGCTTTCGGGTGACAGGATCAATACTGCCCAGCAGCTCTTCCAACTGCTCTTTTTGCGTTTTGACCTTCCTGCCTGTTGTTTCGGAGGACTGACCAACGCTGTCGATTCCGTCGGCCAACTTGTCCATCACCGGCTTGGCACGAAGGCCTGCCCCCTCGAGCGCCTCAAGTGCCTTTCGAGTGTCGGCAGCCTTTTGCTCGGCGTCCCGACTATCGATTTCCAGAACGAGGCGGGATGTCTGAGCCATTGTCTTTCTCCAGGCGCAAAAAAACCCGCCGGAGCGGGTTATTCATTGGGTGCTGATTCAGCTGTTCGCATTGAGACAGACTCGATATGCCTCATTGCGGAATTCTTTTACTGCTTCTTCCTTCATGGTGTCTGTGATCATGACTTGCTTTTCGTAAGCCTTGAGAACGACGCCTCTGGCGAATTTGCTGCCATCACCAATTTTGTCGAGCGAGTCCTCGAGCAGCTCACCTTTTTGGCGAGCAGTCATTGCCTCACCGGCCAAGGCAGAAATTTTCTTGCAGGAGCTTTCGGCGGCCTGCGCCGACATTGAAAAAAGCGCAGTTACAGCAATGAATGCGGCGAATATCGTTCTCATAAGTCCTCGCTATTTCGCGTACTTGTAAGGCTCGGGTGCAGTAAGAAGCGGCTCCGCTTTATCCCACATGCCGCGGTACCCGCGAACCGAATACGAGTAGCCTGGCTTCAGATCAAGCAATAGCCCGCGCAGATCACCGCCGGCGCATGCGGCATTGTTCTTGATACTCAGCTGCACAGGGCCAGGCTTGTGGTAAAGCTTCACCGATTTTCCGCTACTTGTTTCAGCAGCAAGCCTTTCGTTCAAGAACACCTGCATGCCGGCACCTAAGCAGCTCAAAGCGCCAGCGTCTTGTGTGAAAACAATACGCGCATCATCTGCTGTGCTTGGCTTACCGAAAGCGAAAACATCCTCTGCTGGGACCTGAGAGGCCTTTTCTGGCGCGACTCTAGTTGTTTCGCAGCCCGCAAGCAGTAGGAATGCAACACCAAATGCTATTTGTCTTTTCAAAGACACCCCCTCCCTGTTTGAAGGAGGAATCTAGCACCAACGGGAGGGCCTCGACAAAATCACTCTTCGTCGCCAGCCAAACACACCGCATCCAGAGCAAACATTACATCGTCAACCTCATCGCGCGGCAGCGGCGACGGATGCGATTCCAGCCAATCGGAAATTTCCCGCGCCGACAGTGGCAAAGGGAACGCCCCGGCCATGCCGGCGATGTACCGGCGACCGCGAGACACGTTCCTGTAGAGGTTGAGCAGGTAGGCCGTGATCGGATCGTTCTCCGGCTCATCCGGTACCGGCAGCTTCAGGCGCGCGTAGACCGCGCGGCGCTTCTCGCTTTCCCCGCCCCACTCCTGCTCCCACTCGAAGCGGCAGACGGCTTTCCCACCGACTCAGCTCGCTCTTCGGCGGAGTCATTGGCTGCAGCAGCACCCTCACGCAGGACGAAGACGAAGAACTCGATGTTGGTCTCCAGCAGCTCGGCGGCGATCGCCGGGCTGTACTTGATCGGATTGCCCTCGGCGTCCAGTACCCCATCCCAGTCCTTCACGATGAAGCTTGCCAGCAGCATCGAGTGGTTCTGGTGCTCGGTCTTCTCGCCGGCGACCACGCCCACCTGGCCCTCTTCAAACCGCGCATCGTTGCGCTGAATGCGGCGGCGCATGCGCTCCAGCGCGACCTGATACTCAGGGTTGTCGATGCCGGCCAGCAGCACCTTGGTGTCCTTGTCGAAGTTCGCCCAGCGCTCGCCGGTGACTGCCGGCTTCTTTTTGCCCAGTTGCAGAGCCATGGTAATTCCTCAACGCCGCGCCAATAAAAGGGCCGCCCCGGCCGGCGTGAATGCCGGGGTAGCCAAAGGTCGAGCAGGTTTATGCAGTGACGGTGATCGCCGCCGCGCTGGTTTTGGAGACATCCGACACGCTGGTGGCGGTGATCGTCGCGGATCCAGCGGAGACGCCGGTGACCAGGCCAGAAGAGCTGACGGTGGCAACGCTCGGCGCCGAACTGGACCAAGTGACGTTTTGCGCGGCTTCGGCCGGCAATGCCGACGCAGTGAGCTGGCGAGTCGCAGCAACCGCAATCGACGCTGTCGTAGGCGCCACCGAGACACTGGCCACCGGCACGAACGGAACGCGGGTGATGGTCGGGCTGACCTTGGCAACGGTGTAGTTCAGCGTCACCTCGATCAGGTCGCGCTTGCCACCATTCGGAAGTTCGCCGTCCACTTCCACTGCCGGGAAGTTGAAGGTGTACTTGTTGCCCAGGCTGTCGGTGATCGGGAATACGACGCCGATTGGCGCGCGGGTGAATGTGTTCTTCCAGATCTCCCACGCCCGCTTCGACCAAGCGAGCGTGATGCTGCCGGTGATCGCCGCCTCGGTAGCAATGTGTGCACCCGGGCCGAGACTGTCAGAGCCGAGGCAGCGCTGCGTTTGCAGGCTGTTGTCGAGGTTGACGGTCATGGCCGAGACGCAGGCCACACCTTCCAGCGACTGACCATTCACCAGGATCGTGCCGACGTTGTTGTTCGACAGGAACGGGGTGGTGGTCGGTGCGTTCGGCGAGACGACGATCGGGGTCTCGCTGTCGGCGTAGTCCAGGCACGCCATGTTGAAAGTGGAGGTAATCTTGCCGTCAGATGGGATGTCGAGCGCGAAGGTCGAGACGTGCGCCCCCTTGAACACTCCGTAGACGCCGACGTCGTCGTAACCCTTGGCGATGCTGAAGGTATGGCGGGTGTCACCGACGCTCAGCACGTTGCTCGTCCAGTTACCGTAGAACGCGGCCTCCAGCAGCTGATCGAACGAGCCAAACGAGAACTCCGCCGTCAGGTCGCCGCCGATATCGATGCTGGTGGCCACCGAGCCTTGGCTTAGACGGGTATCGGTGATCTCGTCACTGACTTGGGTGTTGACGGTCGGGGTCAGCGCATTGCCGGTCAGGCGCAGCGTGTCCCAGGTACCGGTCGGGGTAACGCCGGGCGTCACCTCCGCAATGATGTAGCTTACAACTCTTGCGCCCGAACTCATCGGAGCCTCCTTAGATCAATTGATCCGGGGAGGCGTGATGAGCAGAGAGGCCTTTCGGCGGGTCTGATCAGCGTGCCCGGTGAATTTGGGTAAATTTATGCTGGGTCGAATGTGCGAATAATTGTCGGAACTGGGTCGCCGAGCGCCCATATGGCTTGCTCGCCATCCTCAAGCTCTGGCTCTTCCCGTGGGAGGATGTAACCGAACCCAGATCGATCGCTGGTCTGCTCATGCTCGATGTAGTGCTTGCGCTCTACCAGCTTTCCATCAATTCTGACCTGCATCGCCCTTCTCCTTTGCTGCAAGCCAGCGCTCCCATGCGGCAAGCGCTCCTTTCGCAGCACGGATAAGGCTGCGGTGAAGTTCTTTCGTTACTTCGCTCATGTCGTTCTCTTAACCGGCGCGAAACCGGATGTTGACGTTGATTTGGTAGAAGCCCTCGAACTCGCCGGCGACCACCTGACTGGCTTCCATGCATTCCAGATCGCCGGACTGCCAGTAGGCGAAGTGCGCTTCGAGCGCGTCGGCCAGCTCGTTGATGGCCTTTGTGCCGGTGCGCTCTCGGGCGAAGCACTGGATGCTGATCTGCCCGGGCTTGCGGGTGTGCGGCCGATCGGCCATGCCAGCCATGAAGGCCGAGGCGTACTGGATATTCAGCCGGCACCAGAGGCCGGTCGCCGGCGGCGTGAACACTTCCGGCTGGTTCGGGTAATCAATCCGAGCCTGTTCAATGCCGGTGAAGGCGACCATGCGCGCAGTGATGAGCGCCCTGATTTGCTCGAAGGTCATGTGTATGCCTCGGATACGCCAATGAACGCGAGGTCATAAACCCCGCCGGGCGCCTGCGTGGAATGCCCCAGCTCCAGCATCTCGCCGTAGGGACTGTTGGTCTGGATATAGATCACGGGAAACTTGCCCGAGGCCTTGATGAGCATGCTGCCCTTGCTGATCGTTTCGCGGCCAGACGGGTCGATGTTGTCGGTCACGGTCATGTCCGGCGCGCCGATCGAGACCAGATGACTGCCTCGGAATGTGCCGCCGATGTACCCCTTCCCAGCCGCCTGCGCTTTGACGAAGTAGTTCTCTTCGCGCTCCCGCTTGGTCAGCTTTTTGAAGGCCTTGCCACCGGTGCGCGCAGCGTTGCGGGCGTCGACGTTCGCGTCATAGGCATCTGCCAGCGCTACGTTCTTCGTGCGCAACGCCACATTGGCCTGCCATAGGTCAGGGTTGCCGACCGGCGAACGGTTCACTACCTCGGTGAGCATGGCGGTCGCGATCACGCGCGCCATCTGAGTGATGTCCTCGCCTGCCTGGTCAGCGAACTCCGTGAGGCTATGGCTCCAGCCCGCTTTGTTGGCCATCAGACTTTCCTCAGCTGGATCTCGTAATGGGCGCCGGCCGGGTCGGTCTGGACGTTGACCACGTCGAAATCGTTGATCTTGTGGCCGATGTCCGGTACCCCGCCGACTGTTTCATTGGTCAGCGCGATCAGCAGTTGGTCCGTGGCGCGGATATTCACGCCGTCGACCTGGGCAATCTTGAAGGCGTCGAATACGCCCCGGCCTGTGTAGGCGATGACAACAGGGGCGCCCGCTATCTCATTGACCGGATCCCACGTTCCCGGCAGCGTCACGCCGCCGCTGAAGGGCTGCACAGCGTCCGCCAGGTCGGTGTCGAAGGCCTCGGCCAGATCCGCTTGGATCTCTTCACGTAGGCCCATGGGTCACCTGTACACGTTGAAGCTGAAGCCACTGGCGCGCCAAGGCGCGAGAAGCCCCAGCGCGAACTGAACGCCATCGGGGAGCGCGGTGGATTTGCTGGTGTCGATTGAGGCAAACGTCTTGCTGGTGGTCACCGAACCGGCCTTCACGGTCTTGGCCTCCAGCGATCCCTCGGTCTGCTGCTGGTACAGCTTGCCCTCAGAGGCGACAACAGCCAGCTCGGCGCCGGCCTGCTTCACCTCTTCGGGAATGGCGTCCATGTCGATGCCGACCAGGTTGAGCGAGGTCAAATAGGCATTCGCCTGCAGCACTGCACGAGCTTTCTTGTCGTCTGGCGCCCATGAAGGCCCGAGCTCGGCGTCAACGTCCGCCACGGTGATGTAGGTAGCCATCAGGCCTCCGCTTGAATGAGTGGGGCCGAAGCCCCGGGTGTTACTGGTTTGCCTTCAACAGCGCGAGCAGCTCAGGCTTCGAGTCGTTGACCTTGTAGGTCACGCCCTTGGCGTCGAGCTGTTCCTTGATCTGCACGACAGTCAATTCGTCGATCGGGTCGGCCGAGGCAGACTGGCGAGCTTTCTCGGCTTGAGCAAGCAAGTCATCGACCTGCTTCTGCAGCTCATCCGACTTACTCACGGCGGCATCGCGATCGCTTGCCAAGCGCTGCATCCCCAACTGAATACCGGTCAGGGCTTCATACAGGCGCATCGCTGGGCCTTCGCCTTCAACAGGGTTCAGCACGCCCGCTTCAAGGCCTGCGGCCAGCGAGTTGACGGCGTCGAGTTGGAGGGCCTCGCGGGATGGCTCAGCGCCACCGCCATTGTTACGTCCGCCACCTTCTGCGATGCGCGATCGAGCATGATCGACGCCACCGGTTTCACCCACGGTCTGTGGGCCGACAGTGATCTCTCCCGCATCACCAGAGAAGCCCCAGCGGGCCTTGGTGTTGGGGTCGATATGATTGTCTTTTTGTACGGTCATGGTTTTCTCCTGGATCAGTGCTGCGCGGCGGGCAACTCACCCGCCGCGCGCTCGGTTACGGCGTTGGCGCTGTAACGAGGGAGGTGATGAACGCCATAGGCACCTGCTTGCGAGCGAACTTGCGCTCCCAGTTGGTGGCCAGCGCCAGGTCCGCCCAGTTCGCCGAGATAGGGCGAGTGGTGGTCGGGGTGCCGGTGATGGTGGCGCTGGTGAAGGAGAAGCCCAGCGGATGCACAACGAAGTTGCGACGAGTCCACAGGGTTTCCGCACCACCACCGTTGCCGCGATCCGGAGTGCGCTCGTATTCCAGGCCGTCTTCACCTTCGGGCTGCTGCTCGGCATAACCGATGGCGCCCGGGCCGAAGATGATCGACAAGTACTTGGCGGTTGGGCCGGTGCCGATCACAGGCATACCGTCGTCCAGAACTACCGGCATACCTTGGAAGCGACCGAACTCAGGGGTTTGGTCTGCCATCGGCGTGAAGTCGATCTGATTCTGAATCGACAGCTCGGTGTGAACTGCCGAGTGCATCGCAATGACGCTCAGGCCGCCCAGCTGGCCGGTGTAGTCGCCCATGGTGCCCTTGGCGCGAATCACTGCGGCCGGATTGATGATGCCGCCGGCGTCTACAACCATGTCGCCGCCATTGGAGGCGATGTTGTCGTTGTAGATGCCCACCGCGGTAGCGATGGTGCGGCGCTGGGCAACGCGCTGCCAGTAGGAGATCAGGCGGCCTGCCACGAACTCCAGCGGGTCTTGCTTGGTGATGTTCTTCACCAGGTTCATGCAGTTCCAGCCTTCGTTGAGGTACGCGGCGCGCGCCTGCATGGAATCACTGGTGACCGACAGCGGTACCGCGATGTCGGTGTACACGTCGTTCGAGTAGTTCGACTCGATGGAAGCGTCCAGGTCTACCCACCAAGGAATGGTAAAGGTGTTCGACGGGCTGGCCAGCAGAGTGGTCATGTCCGAGTTGGTGGTCAGGATGCCCGACTGGAAGAACGCAGTGCGCTCAACGGTGTTGACGGTGATGTAGTCGCGCAGCTCATCGCGAAACACGACGTCCGAGAGAATGGTTGGCATTGCAGAATTTCCTTTTACTTGGCCTCAGCAGCGGCTTTCATGCGCGCGTGCTCGGCGGGGTTGGTTCGGCGAAGCTCTACTCGCTCCATGCCGGTCATTTGGTCCCACGTTTTGGTGGCCCCGCCACCCTTACCCCCGGCAGCCCCGCCGCCGTTCGCTTGCGTGCCGCGCACTAATGCTGCGTAGCGCGGCGCTTGCTGGAATTCTTTTGCCAGGTCTTCGAGACTGGCGATGGTCAGGTTGCCGGCGGCATCCGTGACCTTGACCTGACCGTCTACGATCTTCAGGCGGCGCTGGACGAACTCGGCCAGGATCTCGGCGTTCTCGCCGTCGGCGATGCTGCTGGAAACCTTCGAGGCTGCCGACGTCAGGTCGCGACGCTCGATTCTGGCGGTCAACTCAGCCAAGCGAGTGCGTTCAGCCGCAAGGGCCTGCTCGCTGCTGGCATACAGCTGCTCGAAGTCGCCTTTCGCCTTGGCTGCATCGAGCTTTTCGCGCTCGAGCTTCTCGTCCGCCTCACGCTTTAGGCGTTTGGCCTCCTTGGCCTCGTCCAGCAGCGTCTGGTTCTGGCGCTTCAGGCCCTCCAGATCCTCGCCGCCGGCGGGCAAGCCCTCAACGGTCAGGACGAAGTCATCGCCCATCGCCTTGTAGAGCGCCTGCATTGACGCATCGAGCGCTTCGTATTCCGCCTTGCTGATCTTGTACTTCATGTCATCCCCCGGATGATTTGCCGTTGGCTCAGCCGCAGGCATAAAAAAACCGGCTCAAGGCCGGTCGTTTGTGTGGTTCGTTGTCAGAGTCCCGCTCGCTCGAAGGCCAGCGGCTCAAGGTCTTTCAGTTGCTTGAGGGTCAGCGTCTTGCCGTTGTCATCGACGAACTTCTCCAGCGTCAGCTCACCCTTGGTGAAGAGCGCGTACCGGTTCGGGCCGAGGATATCGCGCTGGAACGCGGCAGGCTGACGCGAGAGCCACTCCTGATAGCTTGTCTTGCTGGATACCAGCGTGACACCATCAGGGCCGATTGAGGGCCTGGTAGAACCCGGGATCTCGCGGGCAAACTCACCCTTCAGAACCGGCAGCGCGCTCGATCTGCAATTCCAGTGGCCGGGCGGCTTTGGGTCGTCCCATCCGTAGATGTGCTGATCCCTCGCCTGACACATGGCGCTGGTCTTGCTGTCGAGCGTGGAAATCCAGCGCCAGCCCTGCAGGATGTCGTCGTTAGCTTTGAGCGTCTCCATGCGCGCCGTACTGGCGACATGGTTGGTCACGGTGCGAACGAGCGACGAGGCCTGATCCTGATGCAACTGGTGGATGCTGGTCAGGCGCCGGCCGATCTGCTGGCTGGTCTCGCCCAGGCTGGAACCGATCTGAATCTCGCCGATGATCTCGGCGGCCTTCTTGGTGCCGAACTGGTCGAGCGCACCACTGATGCTGATGCGCTGGGCACCCTTGCGAGCCTCCAGCAGCATCGGATCAGCCAGTGCAGCCGCGCTCACCATCTCAGCCGATGGCACGTTGAACTGCACAACGGCCTTGATGACTTTGCCCAGCATCTTGCCGTTGAACTCGGCCTCATAGACCGCGAACTCGCCCAGGTCGAGCTGCGCCCTGCCCTTCATGTCGTCGTAGATGCCCCGCAGATCGCCCTGGAGCGTTTCTATCTGCGAGGTGTACCGACGCGTGCCGTAGGCGCTGAGGCCTGCCGAAACGCGAGCCTTTGCCGTGTTGATGGCCTTGCTGATGAATGACGCCACCCGCTTCAGGTTGCCGCCGGCGTATCGCTGGACGTAGACCTGGTGCCGAGTGGTGGCATCCGTCAGATAGCCCTCGCTACTCATCATTCACCCCGGGTGGCTGGTTGGCTGGTGGCGAATCTGGTTCGCTGCCCACCACAGGCGCTTCCTCTTCACGATCCGCATCGATGTCCTCATCTGCGCGGTCAGATTCCAGCACCCCAGCCTGACGCAGGTTGGTGCGCAAGTCCTTCTTGGCGATGATGCCCTGTTGCCAGAGCTGCATCTGAGCAAGGATCGCTTGAGCATCCATAGCCTCATCGAAGAACTCCTGGTTGAGCCAGAAGACTGTGCCAGCTTCGTCGACCGCCTCCATCATGAACCGCTGCGCGTCGAACAGAGACAGCCGCACCGCCTCGGAGACGTTGCCAGCGATCGTGCCCAGCACCGAGTTATCCGAGCTGTAGCGGATGCGAACAGCCTCTGCTGTCTCGGCGCCACCGCCCTGCTGGACGATGCGCGCGCCGATCATCAGCATCTGATCTTCCTTGTCCTTCATCAGCTCGCGGGCCAGCTGCGTTTCCTTGGCCTGCAGCATGACGGCAGAGCCTTGCTTGCCGAGGTTGTGCCCACGACGCGAACCAATGTGCATCCCGTTCGGGTTCAGCTTGATGAATTCGTCGGGCTGAATGTCCGTGGTGATGAACAGCGTCGGCTGTGAACTGATGAAGCCCGCCTCTTCCACCGTGGCGCTGTTGCCGTAGTGAAGGATGTTCACCTCGGCCAGGTCTTCCAGCGGCGCCTTGTCAATGCTGGCGTCGTTGTTCTGGGAGCCGAAGAAGTGGAACGGGATGTGATCGAAGGCCTTGCCCGTCTTGTCGGTCGGGGTCGTCTCAGCGCCGTCCGGCGTATCTTCCGAGTACACGCGCTGCACGTACTTCCCGTTGATCAGCATCAGCGCACGGTATTGATCCTTGGCGGTGAACTCGAACCCGTCATCCGTGGTTTCGTTGATCTTTTCGTGCAGCACCACCAGCGTCAGCCGGCGCACGCCGTCGATCACGTCTTCCCGCCAATTGACGATGCTCTCGGCCGGGTAAAAGTGGACGTAGGCACGCGCTTTCGCCGCCTGCGCGACAGTGAGCGAAGTCTGTCCCTCTGGCAGTTCGACCTTCGGGAAGTCAGTCAGTAGACCGCCGCGGCCGGTGTCGAGGCACTCGCCAGTAGCTTCCTTGCACAACTGCTCAAGACTTGAGCCGTCACCGCTGACGTTCTCCAGCAGGTACTCGACTGCCGAGGGCAGCTTGATCTCTGCCGTCTTGCGGAACACCGCGCCAAGTAGCCCGGTGCGCGTGCGGCCGGTGACGTTGAGGAACATTGCCCGCTTCTTGAGCTGCTGATACCGCGCGATGTTCTCGGGCGACTGATTCAGGGGGTCAGGCATGGGCAGATATTCGTCGTACTTGCGAACCTCTCGCGGCCCGGCTACGCAACGCTTGACCAGCTGCCAGCCGGGCAAGGCATCGCTGTACTCCTGCCTGATGGCGCTGTAGTTGGGCATATGGGCCTCAGAAAGTGAATGTGACAGGAATGTGGGTCATGGTTGCGCGCTTCGTCTTGGCTACAGCGAAGTAGCGCCATGCGTCGGCAGGGTGAGACGCCCAGTCGTGAAGCGGCCGGTCTTTCCAGCAGCCCTTCTTGTCATCCCACTCTTTGCGGTAGTTCTCGAGCGCGGTGATGCCCTCCTCGCACTTGGCCTCGTCAAAGGCACAGTGGGCGAGAATCTCGCGAGCCTGGTCGATACCGTCATCAACGCCAATCTTCGGCACGACCTGGAACGTCATGCGGTAATGCTGGCCGTCGATCTCATAGCCTTCTCGCGCCATTTCCCGGCGCGTCTTGGCATCGCTGCCGAACTCGCGGTTGTCGATGTCATGCGGCCCCCAGTGCTCGGAGTAGGTGTAACCCTTGTCCTTGAGCACCTTCATGTAGTGCCGCAGGCCTTCCCCGCTGTTCTGGTAGAAGTCGATGACGTGGTACTCGCTGCCGACCTGCCGCACGAACCAGATGGCCGTGGAGTCGCCGACGCCGATGTCCCAGAAGGTCATCACCGGCAGGTGGCTGTTGTCTGGCAGCGTGCCGATGCGCTGAGCGGCATACAGCTTTGTGAACTGCTGGGCGTAGTAGGCGCCTTCGATTGACTGCTGGAAGGCTTCGGCCGGGATCGACGGGTATTCCCGCTTCATGTCGTCGCCGAGGGTTTTCTCCTTGGCGGCGTACCAGGCGCGCTGGCCCGGGTTGGTGTCGATACCGTGCTTGGCGAACAGCTCGTTGAAGTAGTCGGTCAGGCGCTGCGGAATAACCGCCTCGGCCGGGTCGAGCCAGTAGGCCTTGTTCTTCCACCAGCTGAAGAAGAAGAACTTCCAGTCCAGCTTGCCGAGTGGCGTGCCGGACAGAAGCTGCTTCTCGGCGCTCTGTGAGTAGTCGAAGAAGTAGCCCGCACGCCCCTCCGCCGTCGATTCAATCGTGACAAAGCAGTCTGTGGCCACCGCCTCGAAGGCGCCGGTGACGATCTCACGCGCCTTGTGCGGAAACTTGGCGCAGATCTTCCCGAACTCGGAGACGTGCAGGTAACGCAGCGTGCCGCCCCGGAACGAGGTACTGACGTAGAGCGAACCGCCCTTGCTGAATACCAGCTCGCCGGCGGCGTCGTTGCTCGCAGGGTTGGCGGCGCGGATCTCTTTCGGCAGGTTGTCGTAGGCGTACTTCACCTTTTCCCGAAACAGGCGCTTGGCGTCGTTCAGGGTGTGAGCGATCAGCGCGCACTTGGCCGACTCGAACAGAGCGGCGTCCAGCTGGATGATGCAGCACTCGGTTGTAAAGCCGAGTTGCCGAGCCTTCAGGATGATGTTGCGGGTATGCATCCCGTCGAAGTATTCAATCTGCTCGTCCGTCATCCGGAAGCGGACTTTCTTGCCCTGCTTGTCGGTGATGAAGTAGAGATTGTTCAACCGCCAACGCTTATCCCGGAGCAGCTTCATGTGCTCGGGCTTCATGTCAGGCGTCCTTCGATAGTTCGTCCATCATCGCGGCCAGGGTGTCGACTGTCTTGTCACCCTCTTCCGTATCGAGATTGAATGCTTGGCGCTCGCCCTTGATCACCTTGAGCTGAGCGTCTACGCCCGCGTTGAGTGACCGAGCGAAGTCGCCGTGGTTTTCTTCAGTGACCGTGACGCTGGAGAGGAAGGCGCTGAGCTTGCTCGCAATGCCACGCCACTGCGCCAAGACGGATCGGTGAGCAAGCACGACAGCCGCAGCCTGATCGGATGCTTCCTCGATAATTTCGGCATCAGTGACCAGTCTCTTCTGGTCACCATCCGTGGTCACCGCTCTGGTCACCTTGTCCTTTACGGCGGATCTGACCTTGCTCGTCAGGTCACGCTGCCAGCCTTCCTTCTCCGCGCGCTTCATGATCGTGTTGTGCGCCACTCCATGCTCTGACGCTATGGCGCGCAGGGAAAGCAGACCAGCCCGGTAGGCTCGTTCGATCGCCTCCCAGTCGGGTTGCTTGGTTGTCATGGGGAATCCTATTCGGTGACCTTCTGAAGCCACTCTTCAATGATGCGCTGCACTACCGGCTCAGTGAGGATGGAGGATGGCTGCTTGCCGTCGATCACTGACTGGACCAGTGCACGCGGAATGACATGGGCGCCGTCACTGGCCACCACCATCAGGTGCGGGCGCTGGTCGGCGATGTCATGGATTTCTGCCGTCATACTCACTCCGTGTCGCGACACAATTTGATGATTCGCGAAACGTTTCGCGACTTACTGGCTCACTCGATCAACCGCTTCAAGCGCCTTGTCCGCCGCCTGCGTGGCAGTGGTTGCAGCCTTCGACGCCTTCTCGGCAGCCGTTCCAGTCTTGCGGGTCAATTCGTCCAGGCGCTGATCCCGCTCATTCATGGCGGTGGCGTACGCGCTGCGGATCTCCTCGACCTGCTTCGCCTGCTTCTCGGCAAGCGACCAGTAACAGGCCTGATAACCCAGCACCGTGCCGCCGGCGACCAGCACAATGGCGATCGCCCAAACTTCTGCCCGACGCCACCAGCGGCGAGCAATGAATTCCATTGCGCATCTGTCCATCACACAGCACCTCCGAGCTTGTTCCGCAGGCGGGTGATCTCGTCGCTCTGCAGGGTCACTCGCTCCGTGAGCTGGGCGACCTGACTGGTCAGCGCTTCAATCTTCCCTTCCATGCGGCCAACCGAGGCGGCCAGGTCGTTGCGCTCTTTCGCGAACTGATCGGCGCGGACCTCCGCTTCCTTCCGGGCGGTGCGTTCCGAATCGAGCAGTTCATTGAGGCGGCGGACGGTGCCGATATCGGCGTTGTCCATTGCCCGGTCAGCGGCATCCTTCGAGAGGAATTTCCGCAACCACAGCAGCCCGCCGAGTATCACCGTGGCACTACCGCCCAGCCAGGTAGCTGTGCCTGGGCCGAGGTCAGTAGGATCCATCGTCGCTCCATGAATAATTGGCCCGCTACACTCCCAGCTCGGAGCTATGGGTGTGGGAGCCGAAAACGAAAAAGCCCCTGCAAGTGCAGAGGCCCTGAATAGGTGCGCTCGTCTTTCCGAGCTGTCTGCCAAAGGCCTTCTCAACGTCGACGCCCCTATGCATCGATCTCGCTGATCAAGTCTCGCGCCACCCCGAAGCAAGTTTGAGGTCAGGGTGCACGGGCTGCCGGCGTTGATTCCGTACGTCGCACTATCCGGCTATCGACGTCCAGGCCTTCCCGAGGGCTGTCCTGGCTACAGTGTTGCTGGCTGGCATGGGAGGACTCGAACCTCCGACCGGGCGGTTAACAGCCGCCTGCTCTACCGACTGAGCTACATGCCAATGCGGTGCCGCCACGAGGATTCGAACCCCGGGCCATTCGCTTACAAGGCGACTGCTCTACCACTGGAGCTATGGCGGCGAATTTCAGGCAATAAAAAACCCGGCACGGTGGCCGGGTTTCGGTTTTCACTCCTCGATACGCGCAGGAATGACAGGATGGGATTAATTTCGCTCATCCGCTCACTGATGTCAACAGGCAATCACGCAGCCTGTTCAATCAGCAAACCTTCCGCCTCCAGAATGTCGGCAGCGTGCGCCAGAGCCTCGTCGACCAAGACGTCAGCAGCCTTGCCGATATCCTGCCGCCAACGGCGTCGAGTCGATTCCGGCGTCCCGTCGTTGTCCCAGGTGTTCATGTCGTAGAAGCTGTCCTTCAGCACGATCATGTCGGCCGATCGCGATTCGTCCCTCTTCGCCTTGGCTTGGCCTGCTGCCAGCGCAGCCTTCACCACTGCTTCGCGGCGCCATTCCGGCGCATCGAGCGGGATCTCGACGGATACGGACGTGGCCACCTTCGGCCGCGCACCCTTCAACTGCGGGATAGCCCAGGCAGTGGTCGCCTTGAACAGGAACAGCTTCGGGGCCGGGGTGTTGATGAGGGTCTGCAACGCTGAGATCGCTTGCACCTTGCGTCCCTTGTGGGTGCTGTACTTCGCCACAAGCGCATCCCAGTGCTTCGGTTCGAGCGCACTGTGCAGCCGGGCAGACACCCAGCAGTCCACCTGCGTGCGGTCGATGGTGTCGGCGCCACGGGAACGGACCAGTGTTGCCAGATCGCCGCCCTCCTCTTCGTCGGCAGAGTTGTACAGCTTCTGCCATGCCTGTTTGCTGGTGTTGTCGATGGCCTCAGCCGCGAGGGCGGAGACAACTGCGTTCAGAACGCCTGGATAGATCATGCTACAGCCCTCTTCAGTTCGCGGGTCTTGGCTCGGTATTCGGCCTTGATGGTTTTGATTTCTTCGACAGTAAGCTTCTGGGGCTGATGAGGCCCTTCGATCCAGGCCACCTTGTCGGCGCCGATGCGCTGCACCAACCGGATGCGGTACTCGACCGCGTTGCCGGACAGGTTGCGGTTGCACTTCACGCACTGGCGGTGGATGTTCATCGGCTCGAAGCGAAGCTCCGGACAGGCACCGACGGATCGGTAATGGCCGGCGTCCCATCGGCTGCCGGTCATGAGGTCGTTGTCGTTCGGCATTGAGTCGCAGCTGATGCACGGCAGGTGCGCATCGCGTAGGCGGACGTACTCGTTCACCGCCGCCTGGGCTTCGCGCAGGTGGTCAGCCCTAGTCTTCAGTTTCTCTTTGCGGACCTTGATCTCGCGGCGATCGCGCTGAGCAATTGCCTTCTTCGCCTTCTGCTCGTTCCGTGGCGCGTCCTTCAGCGCGCAGGCTGGACTGCACACTGCCTGACCCAAACGCTGAGGGACGAATGAGGCCCCGCAGGAGGCAACGCGGCATTTCTTCGGCTTGGGCGCCTTCTTTTCCTTGATGGCAGTCCGCATCAGTAGCGCCCTCCCCACTTGTCTTGCTCAGTCCAGCGCACGCCATGCTCGGCGCCGAAGGCATGCATCAGCTCGAACAGATCGCTGAACCACTTCTGCGACTGCTTGCGGGTCGATACAGCCATCACGACGAAGCCGCCGTCGAGACCTGGCTCCGCGCGCTGCTTCTCCAGCGAGGCACTGAAAAGGCACTTCCAGTCTTCACTGGTCAGCTTCTTGCCGTGCCAGATCACTTGCTCGGATACGTCCTTGAGCATTGCCCACATTTTCCGATTGCAGACGTCAGGGCGCTTCTCGTCCTTGATGACCACGATCTTGGGTTTGGTGAAGTCGGTGGCGTGCAGAACACCCATGAGGCGGCTGATATCGCGCTGGCTACGGATTGCGAACTCGGTCATGCCGCAACCTCCGTCGCCATAGCTTTCGTGTATTTCTCCACCAGGTGGGAGCGTGAGACGAACGCATCGACGACGAACCCTCCGAGATCGATGGCGAGCGGATCACCGCTGCCCTGGCCGCGCGGCACGTAATATTTGCGATCCTCGCGGCCTTGAACCGGGTCAATTACGAAGTACCCCTCGTCGGTCACCTCGATCAAGATCTGGTGATTGCCAGCCTCGATATTGAGCGACGGCGCCGTGCATAGATAAACGCCCTCGTCCGCCAGTGGCGGGTTGTCAACACTGAAAAACGCCGTGTATTTGATCCCGAGGTATTCGAGCATTTCGCGCATAGTCAAGTCGCCCTCACGGTAGGACTTGTGCAGCTCATTGATGACCTCAGCAGCAGGTCGACCGGCAAGCATCGCGAGGCACGTTGAAACGCAACTCACCGGGCAAGGTTGCATTTGGCGAACAATCAACGGGTTCATGGCCGCTTTCTCCTTGAGTCTTCACGCATAGGCTCGGTTACAGCTTTCTCGACGGTCCAGCCATACCGAGCGATTCGGCTTTGCGCGACCTTGGGCGGAATCCCGAAGTGCTTAGCCAGCTCAAAGACGGTTCCTCGAACACCTCGGACGATGTGACACTGCTCGCGCATGCTCCACAGTTTTACGGCCATGTCAGAAGCCCTCCTTGCCGCGCTGAGACTCCCACTCGAACGGGAGAACGATCACGCCGCCCTCACGCAAGCGATCCACGCAGCGATCACCGATGGCTTCCGGGAGCGCCTTGGCGCTTAAGTTTGAAACGATGATCGTCGGTCGCATCTCCTCGTAACGACCGTTGATGATTGCGAACAGGGTCGTCAGCTCAAAGTCGCTCGGCTTCTCCTTGCTCACGCCAATCTCGTCCAGGATGAGCAGCGAGGGGCTGATCAGGCTCGACAGGATCTGACTTTCAGTCTGTTCGGTGGCGCGGTCGTACGAAGCACGGATCGACTGCAGCACGGCGCCGATGGTGCGGTACACCGCCGTGGCAGATGACTTGGCCATGATCTCGTTGGCGATCGCCACGGAAAGGTGCGTTTTGCCAGTGCCAGGCTTGCCAAGCAGCAACAGGCAGCGCCCCGTGGCTGCGATCTGCGGAAACTCGGCGGCGTACCGGCGGCACGTGTTGAGCGCCTTGCGCTGCTCCGTGGTGGTCGCGATGTATCCGTCGAGCGTCTTGCTGGCGAAGCGCTTTGGGATCAGCGCGGCGCCGAGCTTCCGCTCCATGGCCATGCGCAGCTCCATCGCCTTGTTCGCCAGCTCAGCGGCCTCGGTCTTCTCGCGAGCGAGACGCCCACACTCAGGGCAACCACTCTTCAGCTCCTTGCCCAACAGTGCAAATACCTTCTGGTCGTAGGCGCCGTGGGTTTCGCAGTCGGCCGGCTGGATGCGGGTTCCTGGTGGGAGTTCTGGTGTCGATTGGACTGGCTCAGAGAGCATAGCTGCCGTCCTCCCGCTGGATCAGTCCGGCCTGGTAATCGCGTTCAGCGAAGCCGGTGTGACGGGATTGCGGGAACGGATGCACGTTGCTGGCACGCTTGTCCGGGAAGATCCCGGTCCAGCCGTTGGAGATCGAAGTGGCGAGCACCTGATCCGGCGCGGCGTGACCCAGCAAAGCTTTGGCCTGCTGCTCGCAGCTTTTGGCGGTCAGCGGCTTGCGGATTTCCTTGCGGTGCTGGCACCAATCGGCCCAAGCCTTTTCCGAGACGTTCTCGGGCTTGGCAGTGAGCGGATCGAACTTGCCAGTCTTCGCCGGTGCGCCAGCACCTTGCTTTTGATCTTGCTCTTTCTTCTCTTCTCTTCTCTTCTCTTCTCTGGTCCGCATTTTGTCCGCATCGCTTGCGGACACATTGCGGACAGAGTTGTTTTTGCGGTCGTTACGCTTGCGCTCGCTGTCGTTGGCGCGGCGCTTTGCACTGGCGCCGTTGTGCTCGTCAAAGCGAGGCATTACAAGGCTTCCGTCGTCCTGCACGGACGCCCACTCCACCTCAATCATGGCTTCGGTAAAGCCGGGCCAGCCCACTACAGCGTCCATCGCGTCGACGCTGTAACCGTGCAGTACACCGTCATCGGAGTGGGTGTCGAAGATGCTCCAAGCGATGTGCAGTCCGCCGATGATCCGCAGTCTGTCCGCTTTCAATGCGGACACCATGCGGAAAACTTTCGGATGTGTCTGAAGGTCGATTCGCATTTTGATCCAGTCCCCGGCCATTACACGGCCTCCCTCAGTTGGTATTGCGCCCACAGACCGGCAATCCAGTTGACGCCCTTGGGAGTGAATTTGGATTGGTTGTAGGCGTGACCGCTGTCAGTGGTGCCTGCCTTTACCTCAAAGCGGCCAGCGTCGATGTGAGGCTGGTAGGCCTGCCACTCGCCGCCCATGCGGTACATGATCTTTTTGTCGAGCAGGAACTCGCGGAATCGCGACTCGTTGGCCTTGAGCAGCTTCGCCACCTGGCGAAAGCCCTTGAGGCCGGTTGATTCGACGTAGCGCTCGACGAAGGCAATCTTCGGCGCGGCCTCAATCAGGGCCTGATTGGCCGCTTGCTGAAGTTCGAACTGCTCAGCCCACGCTCGGGCAGCCGCTGCAGGATTGGAAAAGTCTGGAAGTGTGGCGATAACCCGAGGACCTTCCAGCTCCTTGAGTTTCTGGAGAACGGAACGGCGCACGGCTTTCGATTCGCGCATCCCTACCAGCATGCATTGGTCGAGAGTCAGCCCGTAAGTCGCCACCTGGTTACCGTGCAGAGGGGTGTAATATTTTTGCACCCCCTCCAGATCGTCGCCCAACTCGTCCTCAACCCGGGAAAGGAAATGGTCATTGCGGACCCTTGGCTCGCCTGCCTGCTGTCGCGCTTCGTTGATCATGTCGCGGAGGGCGATGGTTGAAACAATGCGCGACACGTTTTCACCGTTGCCAAATTGTGTCGCGACACTGGCCGGGGTATTGATCGTTTGAATGGATTGGTGCATGATTTGCTCCAGTTGTTACTGCTGTTGAAAAAGCCACCCTCGTCCGGTGGTTTTTTTATGCCTGTCGAAAAGCGGGCCCTTGTTCAGGCCATCTGTGAGGCCCTCACCTATGCGGTAGAGGACCTCTTGAGTCCCACCAGTGTCAGGACTGGTGCTTTGTGCCTGCCAACGAAGACCGTTGCTCCCGAGGTGATCGCCTCGAGAAGGATCTCGTTTACCGCCTCTTCAAACGTCCACCCTCTTGCCTCCATGAGTTGGTGAACTTTGGCGCGGGTCTCTGGCGGCACGTTTTCTTCTGTGAACTGCATTCGTGCCCTCCTGAGGGCCTCTAGCCCGCGATATTCTTGAGGTCCTTGAGGTCCTCGGGCATGAGCGCTTCGATTGCGCCATTGACTGCGGCCCACTCCAACATCTCGAACAGATACGTCGCGTACTCCCGGCGGCTTTTGTCGGCGGCGCGCTGCAGCTGTCGATCGAGCAATGGATACAGACGGATCTTCCTGGCGATGTCTCGGCGCTGGTTGAGGGGGTCTTTGAAGCCCATACGGGGATTGCTCCTTGGTGGTTGAAAATGGTTATGCGGCTTTACTGGATTCGTCGGGGTACAGGTCGGGGCGCAAGTCATGGCGGGATACGCCGGTTGCCTGCTCGACGGGAATTACACGCTCGGCCGGAACCCGGCCGGTGGCGCACCAGCGCTGTACGTTTTGTGGCGTACAGCCAAGGACGCGAGCGAGGGCCGACTGGCCGCCTGCTGCCTTAGCTGCACGCTCTGCTGCGTTCTGTTCCATAGCGTCCTCGTTAAACTGGTAGTTACAACGCAAAGTTACAGCTTTTAAATCATGACTACAAGTGAGAATTGCAATGCTGGCTACAAGTTCGAGTTGTATTCTCGCGACCATGACTACTACCTCTTCCCGAATCGCTGCGGCCCGCGAGGCTGCTGGGCTGAATCAGTCCGAGCTGGCGCGCAAGCTCGATGTGAGCCCGCAATCCGTCCAAGCCTGGGAGTCCGGGCGAACGGTCCCGAGAAATCCAAAGATCAAAATGCTGAGCGACGTGCTTGGGGTTTCGGTTGCATACCTAATGGGCGAGGCCGGGCCGCTCGAAAGCCAGAGCCGGACTGCCGACACTTCATTGAGCTCAATCGAAACTTGGGATGACGAAACGCCTCTCGGTGACGATGAGGTCTACGTCCCCTTCCTCAAAGAAGTCGAGCTGGCTGCGGGCACTGGGCGATTCGCGATAGAAGAAAGCGATAGCGCAAGACTTCGCTTCTTCAAGAAGGATCTACGCAATAACGGCGTCCAGTTCAGCAACGCCAAGTGCGTGATGGTGAGCGGCAACAGCATGATGCCGGTGTTGCGTGATGGCGCCACAGTTGGTGTCAATATGGGCAAAAACTCGCTTGGCGATATCGTCGACGGTGAGATGTACGCGGTGAACCATAACGGTCAGCTTCGTGTGAAGCAGGTTTACCGTACTCCCACGGGCATCAAGTTGCGCAGCTTCAACCACGACGAACACCCGGACGAGAACTACACCTTCCAGCAGATCCAGGAGCAACAGATATCGATTCTTGGACATGTTTTTTGGTGGGCGATGTACTCTCGCGCGAATTGAATTCAGAGGCTTCAACATGGACGAAGCGGTAAAGGCATGCCCCTATTGTGCAGAAACGATCAAAGCCGAGGCGATCAAGTGCAAGCACTGCGGCACCAGTTTGCTCACTGGAACGGTTAGCGGTGAACCGGTAAAGCCGGCCCGCAAGCCGATCTGGCCGTGGCTCATCTTGGTGCCGCTAGTTTTGTTCGGATTACTTCTTGTGATTGGTGCCCTCTCTGGACCAGCCACCGATAAAGACCGAGACCGCTTGGCAATCGACCTGTGCTGGAAAGACTACGACGATCCCCTGGCATCCGTGCAAACGAAGACTTTCGTGCGCGGCGCATGCAGAGGCATGGTCGACAAATTTGAAGCGAAGCACGGCAGATCCGCAACGCTGCGCAGAGACTAAACGCCGCACATATCAAATGAGCCCGCCAAGCGCGGGCTTTTTTACGCCTGCAGAAAATTCACCCCATGCACAACTGCAAAAATAATTACAACTCTTGCTTGCACATTACAATTTTCAGTTGTAGATTTGCCTCAACGCCAAAGCAAGAAGGCGCCAGGGCCTCAAGAGACCCGCCGCTCTTTAACAGTCAGGAATCTTCGCGGATCGATCCCCGGAAACGGGCATAGCGCGAAACACAAACTTCGATCCCCATGCAGGCTCTGGAACCTGCCGGACTCCCCATATGGGAGGACGCCAAACCATGCAAGCCAGCCGGCGAAGAACACCGAACACGAAATGTGTGACGCCGGCCAGGTGGGGAAACCGCGGCGCCGCGCATGGGGCGGACAGCAACACGGAATTTTTCACTGATGCACCTGGTGACGGGTGCATTGGGAAAACAACCGGAGCAATCGAAATGCCGAAATTCATCCTCGACTACATCCGGCTTTGCCGGGAATGCAGCCTTGATCGCCGCACCGTCGGCAACATGCGCTCCATCGTGATTCCTGCGCTGCAGAGTCGCGCCGCCGAGCTTCGCTGTGCGGTCGGCCTTATTCCAGAGGGTTGCGTAGAGCTGGAGCATGACGCCGAACTGCTGGAGTCGGCGATCCGTGCAGGCCTTCAGCGCTGCGCACCACAACCAGCACAGCGAGAACTTTTCGCCGCATGACGATTTCACTGGCTGGCCTTGGCGACAGGGCCAGACGGGAAATCAACCGACAAGTCAGACTTGACTGTTCGAGGTGAGTAGATGGAAAGCAACAGCGAATTGAGCGCAGCCGACAGGATACTGGCGAGAGTCGGAAAAGGGCCGAGTCTTGAAGAGGCCCTGAAGGAAAGCGCAGCGGCAGCCAAGGCGCCTTCTCAGATCAGTCAGATGCTCGGCAAGGGTGCGCCAGTACAGCAGCGCTACACGAAAGCGCGTCGCCGCAAGGAGCGTCGGGAAATCTCGGAAAAGGCTCTGCGTGAAGGCATAAAGCGCATCAAGGAGGTACGCCGTACCGCGCCAAAGGAATGGGAGCGTGCCTACAACAGCGCTATCAGCCAGATCGAAATTCTTCTGGATGAAATCCTCGCCAAACAATGGGCGCCGGCTGAGTTGTAAACCCAAAGTTTACAACTGCCCGATCCTCTCTATGAGAGCGCATCGGATGTAGCTCGGCCTTCTGTTGTGATAGCAGGGTGGCCACCTTGTCCCGAGCCAGAGGGGTTTTCATTCCCCGGCGTAGACGGACAACATTCGGAAGGATTCGAGCTACATCCGATGCGGACGAAACTGCGGCCTATAACCGCCCACCTGCATCAACGCGCAGAGCCGATCTGCGAAGCCAGTTTGGTAGCGCTGGCCGGTATCTCCACACCTGCCTTGCCGGGTATCGGCAGCAAGGAAAGGCATCCCTGCTGTAACAGGGCTCTCAATCACCCGCTTGCAGTGAGCCAAAGCAAGCCGACTTGCCGCCGTAAGCGGCTTCCACTTTCACCCGACACCACCCGAATGCACTCCCCTCCGCGCCCAACGGCAACCAGCGGAGCGGATGAGTGCATCCGAGTTTTGTTGGATCAACACCCCGCCACCACGGAGGCGACCATGGCAACCAGCTATGCAGACAGTGCGCAGGCCCGAGAGTGGGACAGGCGCTACGACGATTGGGGGCGCCCGAAAGCGCCAAGGCCTGAAGACTTCCACGACTATGAGGCCGCGGCGCTGAAGCGCACTCAGTTGCAGCAGCAGGCCGCGGCGCAAGAGCTGATCGGCCGCAAGGCCCGAGCCAAGCGCGTCGCAGCAGCTGTCGTCGCCTACGGAGAATTCTGGGGGTTGAAATGAACATCCAGCAGCGTGACCACCAGACAGCGATCACCTGGATCGAGGGCGAGATCAACAACATGATTCGCGACCTCGGCCAACCCAACGCCAGCGCTGCGGCGACTTCCTGCATCACGTTGGCGTTCATGCTTCGAGCCATCGACGACGCAGAGCATCGCCACTACCGCGCTCGCATCGACCAGATTTACGCCTCCTACAACGCTTCAGTCACGCAAGGAGCTGCAGCATGACCACGCCAATCGTGACAACGCTTGTTGATGAACAACTGGCCGATATCGAACGCAAGATCGCGATCCTCGGTTTCGGCCTCCCCTTCAATGAAGTCATCGGCCGCAAGCGCGAGGACTTGGTCGACAACCTCCCGCAGCGTCTGTCGGTGACCATGAAAGGCGGACGCATCGCCGTGAGGGCCAGGCCATGAAAATCATGTTTTGGGTTCTCGCCGGCGGCTTGCTGATCGTGATGGCCAGCTACAACGTGGCGCGCGATTCCTCCAGCACCTGCCAGCCGCCGCAATCGACCACCTACAAGGTGTTCCAGTGACCAGCCGCCAATGGGCGCGCCGCGTACTGATTTGGCGCGGCTCGTTCTCCTCCCTCGGCGTTTTCACCTTTCTGATGCTGCTCAGCGCCCTCGCCGATCGCATCACTCAATAAACAAAGCATTCAATCGCTGCGCATGTCGCGGCAAGGATTTCCCGTGAGCGCAGTAATGAAGCAGGAAGACCAATTGCCTGCGATGTCTGAGGCGGCACTTGTTGAGGTGCTGAGCAACAGCCTCTACCCAGGCGCAGAAAAGAACTCGGTGGTGATGGTGCTGGCTTACTGCCAGGCCGCGCATCTGGACCCAATGCTGAAGCCTGTGCACATCGTGCCGATCTGGAACACCAAAGCGAAAAAGATGCAGGACACGGTAATGCCCGGCATTGGTCTTTATCGCATCCAGGCCGCGCGCACTGGCCAGTACGCAGGTATCAGCGATCCTGAATACGGACCACCAATTACTGCAAAGCTGGGCGGCGTGGACGTCACCTATCCAGAGTGGTGCCGGGTGACCGTCAAACGCCAAATGTCGAACGGCCTCGTTGCCGAGTTCACAGCGAACGAACGCTGGCTTGAAAACTACGCCACGGCCAGCAAGGACACCGCGGCCCCGAACTCGATGTGGAAGCGACGAGCGTTTGCACAGCTCGCCAAGTGCGCCGAGGCTCAAGCCTTGCGCAAGGCCTTCCCCGAGGTTGGATCGGCGCCGACTGCTGACGAGATGGAAGGAAAAATCTTCGATGAGGCGCCGCGTGATGTGAGTCCGCAACGGCAGCCAGAACCTGAGCCAGAAGCCCTTCCACCCTACCCCGATGATCTTCTTACGGAAAACATCGAAAAGTGGCGGCCGCTCATCGACGCAGGCAGAACCAATCCGGAACACATCATCCTCAACGTCAGCAGCAAATATTCACTGCGCGACGACCAAATCGAAACCATCCATAACCTCAAAGCCATCGACGGAGACACAGCATGAAAATTCACAACATAGCTCAAGGCTCCGCCGAGTGGCACGCACTCCGCGCCCAGCACTTCACCGCCTCGGAGGCGCCCGCGATGATGGGCGCTTCAAAGTACCAGACCCGCACCGACCTGCTGACCATGAAGAAAACCGGCATTGCGCCGGAGGTCACCCAGGCTCAGCAGTACATCTTCGACAAAGGTCATGCCACTGAGGCGCTGGCTCGGCCACTGGTTGAAGTGATGATCGGCGAAGAGCTGTACCCGGTTGTAGGTACAGACGGAAACCTGCTCGCTTCCATGGACGGCGCGACGATGCTCGGCGAGACGCTGTTCGAACACAAGCTCTGGAACGAATCGCTGGCTGCCCAGGTGCGGGCCGAAGATCTTGATCCGCACTATTACTGGCAGCTCGAGCAGCAGCTGCTGGTGAGCGGCGCCGAGCGCGTGATTTTCGTTTGTTCCGACGGCACCGCCGAAAACTTCGTGCACATGGAGTACCGTCCTGTTGCCGGCCGCGCCGCGCAGCTGGTCGAAGGCTGGAAACAGTTCGAGGCCGATTTGGCCACCTTCGAAATGGCCGAGGCGCCGTCAATTGTCGTCGGCAAGGCCCCGGACGAGCTGCCAGCGCTGCGGATCGAGCTGACCGGCATGGTTACCGCGAGCAACCTCAAGGTGTTTGAGGAATCGGCGCTAGCGGTCATCGACTCGGTGAAGACCACGCTCGTTACAGACCAGGACTTTGCCGACGCCAAGAAGGCCGTGAAATGGTGCGGCGATGTCGAGCAGGCAGTCGACACTGCGAAGAAGCAGGCGCTATCGCAGACCCAGAGCATCGACGAGCTATTCTCTGCACTGACCCGGATCAGCGCTCACGCCCGGGACACTCGCCTGAAGGTCAACAAACTGGTGCAGGCTCAAGAACTGCTGGTGAAAACCAACATCAAGCAGAAAGCAGAGCAGTCGCTGGCAGAGCACGTCGCTGCGATCAACAAGACGCTGGGCCGGGTCACCCTGCCGGTAGTCGCCGCAGACTTCGCCGGCGTCATGAAGAACAAGCGAACGATCGCCAGCTTGCAGGACGCTGTCGATACTGAGCTGGCCCGCGCGAAAATCGCCGCGAGCCAAGCCGCCGACGCAATTCGCCTGAACCTGGCCAGCTTGGCCGAGCTGGCGGCCGATTACGCTTTCCTGTTCAACGATATTCAGCAACTGGTGATGAAGGCGAACGACGATCTGGTCACGCTGATCAAATTGCGGATATCGGAACACCAGAAGGCGGAGGAGCAGAAAGCCGAAGCGCAGCGCGAGCAGATCCGTCAGCAGGAGTTGAAGCGCATCGAGTATGAAGCGAAAGCCAAGGCGCCGGTCGAACAGGCTCCAATTGCCAGCCCGGCACCGGTTAAAGCCGCCGCGCCGGTTCAGTCTGCGTTGAAGCCAGCGACCACAACCGCGGCGCCGGTGAACCTGCAGGCTGAAGTGTTCGATCTGGAATCGCTGATCAAAGCTGTCGCCTACGGCCAAGCCCCTATTTCGGTGCTGACCGTAGACTGGGAAGCGCTCGACGCGATGGTCGCAGCCCAGGGCGCCAAGTTCAGCATGGCCGGCGTCAAGCTGGTCAAGGTGGCGGCATGATCAGCAACCACCTCAATCTGGTTGAGCAGCACCGGCCGGACGCTGAGGCGATCTCTGAACGAATCGCCCAGTACCTGGCCGCTGGCGGGCGGATCGATCAACTGAAAAGCCCGCCACGCAACCCGCTGCCACCGCCCCGCTCCAACAAAATAGACCCTGAAACGGTCCTCAAGCGGCGACCGAAGCCGATATCGGCTGCCGACCGCAAAGCGCTGCGCAAAATGGCGGACTCGCCATGAAGTCGAAACGCAAACCCAACAACGGTTTCGCCCGGGCCGAACGCAGTTGCCGGGCGCTGCTGCGCACCAACCACGTCGCGGTGGTGAACATCGACCCCAGCGGAAGCCAGATCATGGCGAACTGGAAGAGTTGCCGGCAGATCCGCAGTCTGGCGATCGCCAACGCGATATTCGACTTCTCCTACCGCTGGACGATCTACATCGGTGCCATGTGTCGTGACGAGCGCGGCGCCGAGTACATCAAGTCGGTGGAGATCTCGCCGGAAGGCATCTACAAGGTCGAGCGCCTGACCGATTCCATCGAGCATTACTACCTGGAGCTGCGCAACAGCGCGAACCCAAACCATCTGGTGGCGTCAGGCTGGATCGCGATTCCGGACGAGGTTTCGATGGATGAAGCCCAAGCCGCGAAGCTGTTCTACGCCGCCGGCGCTTGGCATCAGGTGAAGGTCGCAGCGTGAAACGAACCATCAACCGGGCGGCCACGCGCCGCCGACAGACCTGGCTGGACTTGCCGGCCAGCGGAATTGAAGAGGTAGGCCATGGCCGAAGAACAGGAACTGACGGTGGAAGAGCCGCAGCTGACAGCGGAAGCCATCAAGCAGCGCAGGAAGCGCGAGAAGGCAGCAGCGAAGGACGCTGCATTGGGCGTCGAGAAGTTTACTGTTGAGGTCGCCGGGGTGTTCAAGCCTGACCTCAAGCGGGTCATGGCCGCCCATGGCTTCAACAACCAGCAGGAGGTGTATCAGAACCTGCTGCGCAACCTGATCGCCGCCGACTTCGAAACACAGGCGTGGATGCTTCGGAGTGTCACGACACCTTACGAACCTAGCGAAAAGGTGTCGCGAGCATTTTACGACAAGAGCATGGCCGAACTAAAAGCCGACCCAGGCGACGAGGTAGTGCCCCCTACGCCTTAACGCTTCACTTTGTGGCGGTTATTCGCTTGGAAGTCTTGAACGTCACCTATCGCTTTGGTTGCTTCGTTCTGTAGATCCCAAAACTTTTCGTAGACAGCATCGTCACCTAGTTCGGGGTTGTCAGCTACAAAATCGTCGACAGCTTTGTTACGCGCATCCACTTCATCCCAAAGCTTTCGGTTTTGCTCGTAATACTCACGCAGATTCATTCAATTCTCCTTGATCCGGCTCCATGCCGGGCCGAACACAAATACCCCACTTCTACGAATCACGCCAGCCGGCGAGGCAATCGGCTGTCTGGAGCAATTATGAATCCCTACCTGATCACCGGCCCGGCCCAGATCGGCATCAGCGGTGGTCGCACCAGCGGGCACATGGTCCACAAGATCCTCGAAGCACACGGCGGCACTCTCCCGCCTGATGTGCACCTGTTCTTCCAAAACACCGGCAAGGAGCGCGAGGAAACACTGGTCTTCATCGATCAGATCGCCAGGCGCTGGAACGTGAACATCGTCTGGATGGAGTGGTGCCGCGTGTACGGCCAACCCGACGACGCGCCCTGGTACAAGCTGGTGGACTTCGAGACGGCCAGCCGCAACGGCGAGCCGTTCACCATGATGCTCGAGTACTACGCCGCTTACCGGAAAGCAGAAAAGAACCTACCACCGGTGCTGCCGAATTTCTCGAACAACATGTGCACAGCGTACTTGAAGATAAAAATCGGCGAAAAACACATGCGGGCTCTGGGTTACGACGAGTGGGACTGTGTGATCGGCATCCGCAAGGACGAAGCAGGACGCTACCACCGAATGATGGCCGCAAATGCAAAAGGCGGCACGCGATGGGACAACGTCTGCCCTTCCTACACCGCGGGCATCACAAAGGAAGACGTCGCCGAATTCTGGCAGAAACAAGACTTTGATCTGGGCATGGACTCTGACCTCGGCAACTGCGACCTGTGCTGGAAGAAAGGTGAAGACAAGCTCTTTAAGGCAATCCAGGCGGAGCCCGAGCGCGTGATCTTCTGGTCGGGGGCCGAAGAAAAGTTTAACCAGGTTTTCCGGATGGACCGTCCGAATTACGCCCACCTGGCCTGGTACGCGGAAAACTACAAAGGCCAGATGGATGCGTTTGGCTACTCCGAAGACATCGATTGCTTCTGTGGCGATTGAGCAGCTGTTTGAGGATTCACGCGTAAATCGCTGTTGATGTCGTGATTTTTGGAACTGGCTCAGCAACTCGATTAACAGCCAGCCACTGCCGCGTTTTCTGCACATCAAACTTCTGACCTTTGTTTTTCATGGTCACGAACAAAGTGTCAGCAACGCGATAACGCCCACAGCCATCCGCACAGTTTCTCTCGTGGAAGTCGCCGATAGGTTGAACAGTTTCGGCATCCGCACCGCAAATTAAGCAGGTCATTTTGCATCCTCCTTGTGAATGACCATTCAACTGTAGCTGATCCATTCCCACCCTCCACCGCCCGGGCATGCCCCGGCATAGGACGCCCCATGCTCACAGAAAACAAACCGGCCGAACTGCAGATTGAGCGCTCGACTGTGACGAAGCTGGTGATCACCGGTGCGCCGAACCTCGACCCGATCACAGTGTTCCTCGAAGACCTGGCGCCACGGAAAGGCAAGATCACGATCAGCTGCTACGACAAGAGCTGGCACGCCTACTGGGGTGGGATGTGGGACGGTCTCACCATCGCTCAGTTCTTCTGCCGACTCGATGAGCACTACATCATCGGCTATTTTTCGCCAAGCCTCGGTTCCATGAGGTTCTCCAATGACGCTCTGCTTACTCTGGCAAAGAAGTCGGTCATTGACCGGCGCCGGATGCGAAAAGGGTATTGGGAGTTTGGTGACAGCCTAGATCAGGAAGATGCCCGCGACCTCTTCGACCAGATCGACGACCTTCGCGGAGTTGAGTCAATTTCGGTAGGGCACCGGCAGGATGAACTTCTTACCGACTTGTTCGGCCCTGAGTGGTGGCATCTGGTTGACGCGAAAGCCGTCGAGCCCAATCCCGATTGGCACTACCTGTGCCGCATCATCGCAGCGGCTCAACAGGCTCTGGGCCAGGAACAGCAGCAGGAGGCCGCATGAAGCGTATCTACCTCAGCGGTCCCATGACCAACATGCTGAACCTGAATTTCCCGCTGTTCCATTCCACGGCTGCCACCCTGCGCGCCGCTGGGTACAGCGTCATCAACCCCGCCGAGCTCAACCCAGACCCGGGCACCTGGAGCGAATGCATGCGCCGTGACATCGCAGCGCTGATGGAATGCGACACCGTAGCCACCCTGCCCGGCTGGCAGGATTCCCGCGGCGCCAGTCTCGAAGTTCATATCGGCAAGGAGCTCGGCATGAAGGTCGTGAATGCCCATGATTTGGTATCGATGGAGATTGCAGGATGAGCGAAGTAAAACGGTACTCGGCAGCCCTGACGCATGCCGAAACGTCGCCGATGTACGAAGCACCGGACGGCGAATGGGTTGTGGCTATGGACTTCGACAGAGTCACCGCAGAGCGTGACGCCCTGCAGCAGCGTCTGACCGCAGCGGATCAGCGGATTGATGAGCTGGAACGAGGTGTGGAAGCGCCGCTCGATCCACCTCAGCCCTTCACCGAGCAGTTCCTCGAAGACCACCTCGGCAAACTCCCGCAGTAACCACTGACTCCCTCCCCCTTAAAAGTCAGCCGCTATAGCGGCAAGGACGAGCTCGCCCATGGAAACGTTAAAACTGATTCAGCCGGTGCCGGTTGTGCGCGATGAAAACGGCATGTTCTGGCACCCGCAAATGCCGCAATTTGATGAAGGTGATGGCGAGAAGTGCAAGAAGTGGCTCGCCGAGCAGCACTTGGTCGTGAAGATGACAAGTATTGAGGATGCGCCTGACGAGATATCGGAGCGCTACTTCGACTCCCACGATCCGGATTGCAGCTATTGGGAGCCGGATCGTCCAGATGGTGAAGGCTGGTTCTGCCTGTCGATCCACGACACCGACGATGGCCCGGTCTGCTGGTGGGCACGCCGCGAGGTGACGCCATGAAAGTCACCGACGAAGAAATCCTGCAAGCCATCTGGCGCGCTCAGGTGAAGAAAACTGCAAATGGCGTCATCACCAATTACGTCGGCGGCGGCAAAGCACTAAGCGGTAGCGGTAGCGGTAGCGGTAGCGGTAGCGGTAGCCAACGGTACGCCCAAGGACTGCACATGATCAGCCGTCGAGCGTGGGGCGTGCCGCTGAGCTATGCGCAGTTGCGGCGCCGCACGCTCGCGCTGATCAAAGGCAGCTCGATTCCTTGGCGCACCGACTTCAACGGCTCGATCATCTGGATCGACGACCAGCGCGCGAAGGATGTGTTCGAGTTTGCTCGCCAGTGGTGGCGCGATAAGGGCGTACCTGAAGGCTTTGACGAACAGCGCAAGCGCATGCGCACCGTTCAAGTAGATGAATTCGGAGAGAAGGTCGAAGAGCTCGAGGCTGAACTCTTGAAGCGATTCGGCAACCTGGAGGTGACGCCATGACCAAGCGCGCGATTCACCTTTACCCGTGGGACGGCGGCACCGAGGCTGATCAGGATCCGCCAGAGCACGTCTATTGCGGCACCGACGGCGACATGGCCGACGAGCAGCTCACCAATGACTGGCGGTATGTCACCTGCAAGCGCTGCCTCAAGATCCACGAAAAAGAACTGGCCGCACGAGCAGCGGACGACCGAGACCAGAAGGTCAAGCTGTTCGACGAGGCCCAGGCCATCACCATCACGCTGGGTCACCGCAACATCTCGACAGCCATCAAGGCTTTGATCAGGGAGCGCGACCAGCTAAAGGCCGAGCGCGACAACCTGCGCGAAGACCGCGACGGCCTACTCGAAGCAGGAGCGCACCTACTATGATCTTGATACCAATAGCCGCCCCGCTCTACATGGCCTACCTGATCTACAGGGGGCCGTGGCGATGACTGATGCGACCAAATACGGGAAGGAGCTGTGGCTGCTTCTCGCTCCAACATTCAATCAAGCGACAGCGCTCGATGGCTTTGGCAATCATCCGGAAAAAGCGCAGGCCTTCGCAGGATTCATCGCAGCCGCGTGCGGCGGAATGATGGCCGAGACTGGCTATGAATCCACCATGGCTGTACTCGCGGCGATCGCGCAGCAAGTCGAGAGCATCAAGGCTGACTCAGAAGTAAAGCACTGACCTGCAGCCTCACTCCCTCCCCCAACTCAACAGCCTGCCGGTGTACGGCGGGCGAGGTATTCGTATGTCCGCACTGAACCGCTTCCACGAAACTGCGAGCGATGCGTTGGAGAAGATCAGCGCCAGCCTTCCTGAAGGCGCAAAGCTCTGCCTGACCATCTACACCCCAGAGAAACCAGAACTCGACATCGTGCTGCAGGACAAAGGGCTCGACTTGAACGAGGTGGTTTCCACCCTGCGCCGGCGTGGCCTGAGCATCGACGGCGACAACGCCTACAAGCGCGACCTGCTGGACTCTGTAGTCGGTGCACTGGCGTTCGGCGCGCAGAATAACAACCCGCCGCCGGCCGGGCACTGGGGCCAGCGCTTCTGGGATATCGGCCGCGAGGAGCGCGGACTTCACGAAGAGCTCGTCGCCGCGCTGAAGCTCACCCGCGAGAACCTGCGTGCCTGTCAGGCGACCATCCACTTGGCCGGCTACTTCGATCCCGCATACGTGAACGATGCCCAAGCCGCAATGGCAGTTGCCGACGCAGCTCTGGCCAAGGCCGGCGCATAACTCATCACCACCTTCTGCCGCCACGCGCGGCATGGAGCATCATCATGGCAAAGGTCATTGCCCAAATTACGGCCAGGCTGCCGCGCCTCATGGAGGCGGGCGAATACAGGAAGCTGCGGTACGCCGGCGGGAAGCCGAGTCTGCAGCAGTTGAAAAAATGGATTGAGGAAGGCGAAGTTGTGGGAGAGGTAAAAGGCGGGATGTATTTCGTGGATCTGCAGGCAGTCGTGCTGGGGTCGAATGATCCCCTGCTCGCCAAGATGATGGAGGTGGGCTGATGGCTCCGCCGCGCGCCAGGACAATCAAGAACCGGGATCTGCCGGCCAACCTTTACCCGAACGGGAAATATTGGCAGTACAAGAACCCGATCACCGGCAAGAAGACCAGCATCAACAAGCCGATGGCGGAGGCCATCAAGCTGGCCAACGCCGCCAACGCGAAGTTGCTGCCCCTGCTGGCTGACGACGGCGCGCTGCTGGCAATGCTCACCGGCGAGGCGGCGCCGAAGTTCAGCCGCTGCCTGGAGCGCTTCGAGGATGAATGGCTGGGCACGCGGAATTATGCCGAGCGGACGCTGAAGGAAATCAAATTCAAGTTGGCACGGTACCGCGAAGACCTGGGCGATTTGATGATGGGGCAGCTCGACGTGCTGACCGTGGCCGAATACCTCGACGGATTCGAGAACAACGCCTACACCAAGCACCGCGGCCTGCTCGTTCAGATATTCGCTTTCGCCGTGGCCAAAGGCTTGTGCGAACGCAACTCGGCCGAGCTTACGCTGGTGAAGAAGGAAGCCGAGAAGAAGCGTCAGCGCCACACGGTTGAGGGGTTGAACACGATTTTGAATTACGTGGGGACGCCGATCTGGTTGAAGCGCGCGATCCGTTTGGGTTTGCTGAGTCTTCAGCGGCGGGAAGATATCGTGATGTGGCCAAAGTCGGCCGTTGACCTCGAGCAGAACACTATCAAGGTGTCGCCCGGGAAGACGCAGAACTACGGGAAGCCGGTGCACTTGGAGATTGCCATGGGCCCGGCGCTGCGCGAGGTAGTCGCGGAGTGCATGCGGTCACCCGTCGTGTGCCCTTACCTGATCCACTACTCGCCGAAGGCCCGGAAACGGTCGCAGCTCGACGCCAAGCTTCACTGGAACGCCGTGACACCCGATTACCTGACAAAGTCATTCGCCCAGGCCCGGGATGACTCCGAGGCATACAAGGACATGCCCGCCGGCGAGCGACCCACTTTTCACGAGATCCGTGCACTGGGTGCGTGGCTGTACGAGCAGCAGGGTTTCCCGCAGGAGTACATTCAAGGGCTGATGGGTCACGCGGACGTCAAGATGACTGAACACTACCAGGCGGGCCATGGCGATGACGCCGTGGTGTACATGAAGGTGAGCGCCGACCTGAAGGTGTAATCGGTGGTCGTTTGCCCAAAATATTCCCAAAGTTTGCCCAAACACCAGACAACAAAAAAGGGCCCACCTTTCGGTGAGCCCTTCTAGACCGCCCAGCAGAGCGGATTTTGTTTGGTAGGCGCGATTGGACTCGAACCAACGACCCCCACCATGTCAAGGTGGTGCTCTAACCAACTGAGCTACGTGCCTGCTGTGAGGCGGCATTCTACGGAATTCCGGAGGGGTGTCAACACCTTTTTTTCACCTAACCCTATGAATATGCAAAATATTTAATTTCGGGCCAGCAGATAAGATTTTTCCGGTGGCTGGCGGAGGCTTTTCAACTCGGGTAGGATCGACGCACTCGTAAAATATATTAAACAGAGGCTGCAGGATGGCGAACACCCCTTACCCAGAGTCTTATTACGCTGCGTCGGCCAATGCCGTACCGCCACGTCCGGCCTTGCAGGATGATGTGGAGACGGATGTCTGTGTGATCGGCGCCGGGTATACCGGGCTGTCGTCGGCGTTGTTTCTGTTGGAGAACGGTTTTCGCGTGACAGTCCTGGAAGCTGCCAAGGTCGGCTTCGGTGCGTCGGGGCGTAATGGCGGGCAGATCGTCAACAGCTATAGCCGTGACATCGACGTCATCGAGCGCACGGTTGGCCCAAAGCAGGCGCAACTGCTCGGGCAGATGGCCTTCGAAGGCGGCCGGATCATTCGGGAGCGCGTGGCCAAGTACGACATCCAGTGCGACCTGAAGGACGGCGGCGTGTTCGCCGCGCTCTCCGCCAAGCAGATGGGACACCTGGAATCGCAGAAGCGCCTGTGGGAGCGCTTCGGCCATACCCAACTGGAACTGCTCGACCAGCGCCGCATTCGCGAAGTGGTGGCGTGCGATCAATACGTCGGCGGCATGCTCGACATGAGCGGCGGCCACATTCATCCGCTGAACCTGGCGCTCGGTGAAGCTGCTGCGGTCGAGTCCCTCGGCGGCACCCTCTATGAGCAATCGCCAGCCGTGCGCATCGAGCGTGGTGCCAACCCGGTGGTGCACACGCCGCAAGGCAAGGTCAGGGCCAAGTTCATCATCGTTGCCGGCAACGCCTACCTCGGTAATCTGGTGCCGGAACTGGCGGCCAAATCGATGCCGTGCGGCACCCAGGTGATCACCACCGAACCGCTGGGCGATGAATTGGCGAAAACTCTGTTGCCGCAGGATTACTGCGTCGAAGACTGCAACTACCTGCTCGACTACTACCGACTGACCGGCGACAAGCGTCTGATCTTCGGCGGCGGCGTGGTTTACGGTGCGCGGGATCCGGCGAACATCGAAGCGATCATCCGCCCGAAAATGCTCAAGGCGTTCCCGCAACTGAAGGACGTGAAGATCGACTACGCATGGACGGGCAACTTCCTGCTGACCCTGTCGCGCCTGCCGCAGGTTGGGCGTCTGGGCGATAACATCTACTATTCGCAAGGCTGCAGCGGCCATGGTGTGACGTACACACATCTGGCCGGCAAGGTACTGGCCGAAGCGTTGCGCGGTCAGGCCGAGCGTTTTGATGCGTTTGCCGATCTGCCGCATTACCCGTTCCCCGGCGGGCAGTTGCTGCGCACGCCGTTTGCGGCATTGGGTGCGTGGTATTACGGGTTGCGTGACAAGCTGGGGTTCTGATCAGTTTTCTTGACTGGCAAACAACTGTGGCGAGGGAGCTTGCTCCCGCCAGGTCGCGCAGCGGCCCCTCTTTTATCTAGAAAGAAGGCCTGCTGCGCAGTCCAGCGGGAGCAAGCTCCCTCGCCACAAATTTGCAAAATCCAGATCAGAGCTGATCCCGGGCAATCCCGCTACGAATCCGCAAGATATCCGCCAGCACCGCCAAAGCGATCTCCGCCGGTGTCTTGCTGCCGAGGTTAAGCCCGATCGGCGCATGAATCCGCGCCAGCTCGACCTCCCCCAGCCCACCAATCCTGCGCAGGCGCTCGAAACGTTTCTGCGAAGTCTGCTGCGAGCCCATGACGCCGATGTAAAACGCCTCGGTGCGCACCGCTTCCATCATCGCCAGATCGTCGATGCGCGGATCATGGGTCAGCGCCACCACCGCGGTATCGCGATGACAGCCGCCATCGGCGATGAACACTGACGGCAACTGTCGACGAATCTCCACGCCGTTGAGCACCACGCCTTCGAGCACTTCATCGCGCGGATCGCAGAGAATCACTTCGAAACCCAGACCCACCGCGAACTCGGCACAGGCCTGCGCCACGCTGGAGTATCCCGCCAGCAACAGACGCTGAGCAGCACCGACGCGAATCCGCACCCGATCAATCTCGCGCTCGATGCGCGCACCCTGCTCGCGATCAGTGAACAGACTGCGCGCACCGCTGGCCAGATCGACCTCGCGAATCAAACGGCGCTGGCCGAGCAATGCCGATTCAAGCTCACGCAGATGCGCCTGCACCTCGCAGTCGGCGTCAAACTTCTCTACCAGTACGTCGAGAATGCCGCCACAGGGCAGGCTGACCCGCGAGCGCGGATCATCACCTTCGCCGTAACGCACCACGTTGACCGCATCGAGAAACGCACCTTCAGCGACGCGCTCGAGAAAGTCTTCCTCAACACAGCCACCGGACAGCGACCCGATCCACTGGCCTCTATCGTTCACCGCCAGCAGCGAACCCGGCGCACGCGGCGCCGAGCCGTAAGTGGTCAGCACGGTGCAGAGCCAAATGCGCTGCCCCGCTACCGACCACTCCAGTGCCCGCCGCACAACCTGTAGATCGAGATGCTGCATGTCAGTGCGCCTTGTGCTCGACGGCCGGAGCGTCAGCCTGCAATTTCTGCACGTCGCTCACCGCCAGTTCAGCCGATTGACCGCCCCAGCCTTGACGCAGGTAGTTCAGTAGATCAGTCAGTTGCTCAGGTTTGAGCTTGTCGGCGAAACCCGGCATTGGCTGCATATGTTCGAACCCGGCGAATTTCTGCTCACCGATACCGTCCTCGATCACCCGCACCAGGTTGCGCGGATCTTCCAGGCGCAGCGTGGTATTGCCACGCATGGCCACGGCGATGTGCGGTTTGCCTTCACCACCGGCGGCATGACAACCGGCGCAGACGTTCAAATATTCCTGACGGCCGCGCTGGGCGCTCGTGCTGAGCTTGTCCAGCGACACTTCAGTCAGCTCTTTTGCCGCTGGCGGTTTGTCGCCAAGCAGGAACGTCGCCATCGCCGCCAGATCCTGATCGTTCAGGCCCTGAGTGCTGTTGTGGAACACCGGGAACATCTCGTTGAACATCGTGCCTTGGGCGCTCATGCCGTGCTTGAGGAACGTGCTCAGGTCCTGCTGATTCCAGCCGCGCGCCGCCAGATCGGTGGCGAGCAGGCTCGGTGCCAGATAACCGTTGAGGATGCCGCCGGTCAGGCGCTTGTCCAATTGCATCGCGCCCGGCAGGCCGCGTGGCGTGTGGCATTCGCCGCAGTGACCGAGCACTTCGACCATGTACTGGCCGCGCTTCCAGGCTTCGCTTTTGCCTTCGGCAGATTCCAGCTTCAAGGCCTTGCCGTACAGCATGTTCCAGCCGATCAGGCCCGGACGCACGTTGAACGGAAAGCTCAGACTGGTGACCGGCGCGGCGCGCTCGATCGGCTCGATGGTTTTCAGATACGCGTGAATCGCATCCGAGTCTTCCCGCGGCATCAGGTGATACGAGGTGTACGGCATCGCCGGATACAGATTGGCGCCGTCGCGACGCTTGCCTTCGGTCAGTGCAGCGAAGAATGCGTCATCGCTGTACAGGCCGATGCCGTGCTCTTTGCTCGGGGTGATGTTGGTGCCGTAGATCGTGCCGAATGGCGAAACGATCGGCAGCCCGCCGGCAAATGGCGCGCCGCCCGGCGCGGTGTGGCACGCCATGCAATCGGCAGCGCGAGCAAGATATTCGCCGCGCTTGACCTGATCATCAGCGTGAGCAAACAACACCGGCGCAGCCAGCCCGACCGCCAGGGTCAGGCGGGTCAATAGATGCTTCATGCTTAACCCTCCTTGACCAGGCCGAGATCGGTCAGCACGTTGCGCGTGGCGTTGTAGTAACGCACGTACCCGGTGCAACGGCAGATGTGGTGGCCGAGGCTGTCCTCGATGACTTTTTCCAGTTGGCTTTTGACGATCGGCTGGCGCTGCAGCTTCTCCACCAGCACCGTCGCGGCGTTGACGAACCCCGGCGCGCAGTAGCTGCACTGGAAGGCGAATTCGTCGACGAAACGCTGCTGGATCGGGTTCAGCTCAGTGACCTGGCCACTCTCATCACGCTTGGCGTGACTTTCGATGGTGCGGACTTTCTTGCCTTCGAAGTAATGCGCGCCGGTGATGCAGGTGCGCACTTCTTCACTGGTGCCGTCCGGGTTGTCGACAATCACCACGCAGGCGTGGCAGATGCCCTGGCCGCAGCCCAGGCGCGAACCGGTGAGGTTCTTGTATTCGTGCAGATAGTCGATCATCGGCAGGTCATCAGGGATGTCCACCGGGCCGACGGATTGACCATTGAGGGTCAGTTGAAGCGGACGGTTAGCCATTGAGGGCCTCCTTGATGCGCGCAGCAGTGATTGGCAGATCGCGAACACGTTTACCGATGGCATGCGCCACCGCGTTACCGATGGCACCAACCACAGGGATCATCACCACTTCGGCGATGCCTTTGGACGGATCGCTAGGCGACAGCGGCGGCAGAATCTCCGCGGTCTGCTTCCACACCGCCACGTGACGGGCCATCGGCAGGCGATAACGGTTGAAGTTCCAGTCACCCTCCCCCGGTCCGCCTTCGTACAGCGGCATCTCTTCCATCAGCGCGTGACCGATGCCCATGGCAATCCCGCCTTCGAGCTGGCCCTTGACCAGTTCTTCGACCAGCACCCGACCGCACTCGACCCACGAATGGTGGTTGAGCACTTCGACTTCCGCCGAGCCTTTATTGACCTTCAGCTCGACCAACGTGGCCACCGGGCTGTAGTAAGTCACCGCAGCGTTGTTCAACTGGACCACCGGATAGTTGATGTTCTGGCGATCCAGCAGGTGGAAACCCGCCGTGCTCATCAACGCTTTCTTCGCCTTCGGCGCGCCATCACCGTACTTCACTGCGAGACCGTCGAGCGGCAGACGCTCGCGCACGCCGTCGATGCTGTATTCGGCCTCGGCCCAGCTCCAGCGGTTGAACGCGTGAACGGTGGCGCCGGTGACCAGACCACGTTCGTGAGCGCGTTTGGCCAGCTCTTCGAAGCTCAATGGCTGCATGCCGTTGGCAGTGAGCTTGCCATCGACCCAATGCGCATCTTCACGACGCACCACGTAAGGGTTGGCTTGACCGCCGTAAGGGCCCTGACGCCAGATTTCCATGGCCGCCGGCCACAAACCGTTGTTGAACAGCACGCGCGCCGCTTCACGGGTGGCGTGACTGAAGTAGTAGGCCGAGTTGGTCGCGGACGACGCCGAGGCCAGCTTGCCAACCCAGCGCGGGTTGCGCAGCAGGTTGTCCTGTTCGGCCTGGCTCATGATGTAAGGGTTGCCGCTGGTGATCAGCTGCATTTCCTTCCATTCGGTTTCGCCGGTCTTCACGTCGTGCGCCGGGCTGCCAAGGAAATCGGCCACCACCAGCGCCTGCGAAGTGGACATGCCAGTGCCTATTTCAATACCGATGTGACGCAGGGTGATGCGACCTTCAGCAGTGAATTCGATGCTGGCCATCGGCGCTTCGGAGCCAGTGCCGAAGTCTTTCTGGCAAATGGCGAAACCGACGCCGTACCAGTTGTCCGGGTCGGCAGCTTCGCGCTGTTTCTTGATCGCGTCGCGGTTTTTCCAGACTTCGTGCACCGAGGCCTTGTCGAGAATCTCGTGCAGGCGCAGGGCACCGGCCGGAATCGCGCCCTGGGTGTTTTTCATGCCCGAACGCAAGGCGTTCTTGCGACGCAGATCAATCGCGTCAACGCCGAGGCGGTTGGCGATTTCGTCGACCATCATTTCGGTCGCCGCCATGCTTTGCAGGGTGCCGTAACCGCGCATCGAACCCGCTTCAACACCACGCGAGTGATAAGCGGTGACCTGCAGATCGTTCTGCGGCATGTAATAGATCGACTGCGCTGCCGTGGCACCGACTGCCGCTACCGACGGGCTGTAGTTGATACGGCCACCACCGTCGACGCTCATCTCGGCACGGAAAATCTTGAAGCTGTAGTCGTTCTTGTCCACTGCGAGCTGATAGCGGATATCGAACGCGTGACGCTTGATTCCGCTCTGGAACTGCTCATAGCGGTCGTTGGCCAGACGGATGGGGACACCGGCGCCGTACAGCGCAGCGAGGGCCGCGTAGTAAACGAAGATGTTGTGGTCTTTGGAACCGTAACCCACGGTGTAACCCGGGTGCATGTTCAGGTTGGCCAGGCCGAAGCGCGACGGCGCGATCATTTTCGCGGTCTCGGTCGCCGCTTCCAGCGGGCACTGAGTGGCGACCACGAAGTGCAGGGTCTTGGTTTTCGGGTCGTACCAGCCGTTGCCGTTGTCCGGCTCCATGGCGGCCGGTTCGATCGACGGGGTCTTGTAGCGCTCGTCGAACACCAGCCAGTTGTCCGGCGGCGTATCGATCTCTTTTTTCATGCGGTCGGCGTAGAACAGGCCGCGCTCGGTCAGGTTGCCGTGCAGGTTCGGCTGGGAATTCCACACCGGACGCCGGTTTTTCAGCATCGGGAACAGAATCGAGTCTTTCAGGCTGGCGAATTCGTCTTCGTCGGCCGAGGTCGCGCCGCCCACGCGCACGTAGCGGAAGCTGCCATAAGGGTCGCCTTCGTAGTACGGCACTTGTGCACCGTAACGAATCGCCTTGTCATTGAATTTGAGTTTGTTCTTGGCCTGGCGGAAACGCTCGAAATCGTTCCAGATCAGGATCGCCACCGGGTGGCCGATGAACATCGGCACTTTGCCTTCCGGCAGCAATGGATCCGGCGCGTGTTCTTCAGGGAACACGATGCCGTCCTTGTCCAGATCGGCCGCTGTGACAATGCGGTCAGGTTGCAAGTCGGCGCCCAGCCACGACAGGTCGTAGCCTTCGTAGATTCGGTCGGCCTTGATGGTTTTCAGCAACATGGCGTGGCCTTGCTGCTCAGGCCAGCCCGGCATGTCCTTGGAGCGAATGTCGCGAGCAAATACTTTGCTGCCGCAGACCTTGGACAGGGCGTCGTTACGTTGGCGTGCCTTGCCGTTGTTGCCGAGCCACTTCTCGGACGGCACGGTGACGCTGTTTTCCATCAAGGCAGCCAGCGCCTGACTGCTGAGCGGCGTGAGCGTGACGCTCACACCCGCCACCAGCCCGCCCTGGAGGAACGAGCGCCGGGATATATCACGGTTGGACATGGATCATCCTCTGGGCGGTTATGTGTCCGCCCTTCTGGTTATCTACTGGGAATCTCGAGTCTTGCAGAAGCCCTTCTTGGCGAAACAAAGGGCGTGTTGACAGTGCAAAGCTGACCGAAAGGTTAACTTTAAAGGTTTCTGAGCGTCCGGCAAACAACCAGTTACAAAAATTTGACTAAAGAATCAAAAAATCAATGCGACGTGGCACCGCAGCAGATCGCAGGGCACACAGACAACCCCCTGTGGGAGCGGGCTTGCTCGCGAAGGCGTGGTGTCAGGCAGCCCTTTTTCAACTGACATACCGCTTTCGCGAGCAAGCCCGCTCCCACAGGGGGATTTGTGTTGGATTCCAGGGTGGAGGCACGAGTCAAAGGAGGGAAAAGCCAAATTTCAGACACAAAAAACCCCGGTCTTTCGACCAGGGTCTTTGCTATCGATTCCGAAACAACCAACGGCTGCTTTCGGTGTTTCAAGGCGTTCAGTGGTCCTTGAAACAGATATGGCGCAGCGGACGGGACTCGAACCCGCGACCCCCGGCGTGACAGGCCGGTATTCTAACCGACTGAAC
>NZ_JAJSLU010000024.1:0-22049 GCF_023063025.1 Pseudomonas sp. YL2
CCGCCTCCCCTGCCCCCTCCGCGACCACCCCCCCCCCCACGTTGGGATTGCGCCCCCCGGGGGAAGGGGCCTTCCACGCAAAGGGGCCAGTATTGCCAATGAATTCCTCGGATCATTCCAGTTCGCTCAGCCGCCCCTCGATAAACCGCCGCTCCGGCTCTTGCCGGGTCAGTTCCAGTGCTCGCCGATACGCCGCCCGCGCCTGCTCCACCCGACCCAACTGCCGACAAAACTCCGCCCGCGCCGAATGCGCCAGGTGGTAATCCTGCAACTCGCCGCGATCCAGAATTCCCTCGATCAGCGTCAGCCCGGCCAGCGCCCCATCGCGCTTGGCCACCGCCACTGCGCGGTTCAACTCGATCACCGGCGACGGTACCGCGCGCAACAGCACGTCATACAGCCCGACGATCTGCTGCCAGTCGGTTTCTGCCGCTGACGGCGCTTCGGCATGCACCGCGGCAATCGCCGCTTGCAGGCAATACGGCCCGAACCTTCGGGTGGTCAGCGCCCGCTCCACCAGCGCACAACCTTCAGCAATCAACCCGGCATCCCAGCGCGAGCGATCCTGGTCATCCAGCAGGATCAATTCTCCGCTGGGTGACGTGCGCGCCGGCCGCCGCGACTCATGCAACAACATCAACGCCAACAGGCCCATGACCTCCGGTTCCGGCAGCAACTCCATCAGCAACCGCCCAAGCCGAATCGCCTCGCGGGTCAGATCCTCACGGGTCAGCTCGGCGCCCATCGATGCCGAATAGCCTTCGTTGAACACCAGATAAATCACCCGCAACACGCTGTCGAGGCGCTCCGGCAACTCGCTCAGACTCGGTACTTGATAAGGGATTTTGGCGTCACGAATCTTCGCCTTGGCACGGACGATGCGCTGGGCAATCGCCGCCGGTGCCGAGAGAAACGCGCGGGCGATTTCCTCGGTGGTCAGGTCACAGACTTCACGCAGGGTCAGCGGCACTTGCGCATCCGCCGCCAGCGCCGGGTGACAGCAGGTGAAGATCAGCCGCAGGCGGTCGTCTTCCACGTCTTCGCCACTCCAGTCGGCCTGTTCCAATTCTTCGAGCTGCGCCAGCAACAGCGGCTGCGAGGCCTTGAACCGGGCGCGCCGGCGCAATACATCGATGGCCTTGAAGCGCCCGGTGGACACCAGCCAGGTACGCGGGTTGTCCGGCACGCCATCGCGCTGCCAGCGCTCGACCGCGACGAAGAACGCCTCGTGCAAGGCTTCCTCGGCGAGGTCGAAATCCCCGAGCAGACGAATCAGGGTCGCCAGAATCCGCCGCGAGTCTTCGCGATAGACCTGCTCGACCCGCGCCCGGACTTCAAACATTCAACTGCCGCACCGGACGCACTTCAACGCTGCCGACCCGGGCCGCCGGAATGTTACCGGCGACCTGAATCGCTTCGTTGAGATCCTTGGCATCGATCAGGTAGAAACCGGCCAGTTGCTCCTTGGTTTCAGCGAACGGGCCATCGGTGATCGACAGCTTGCCGTTGCGCATGCGCACGGTGGTCGCGGTCTGCACCGACTCCAGCGCTTCGGCCGCGACCATCCGCCCGCTGCCCTGAATCGACTCGGCGTAGGCCCAGCACTCGGCGTCTTCCGGGCTGTCGGGCGAGGTGTGCAGCAGGCGCTCATCGCTGTAGACCAGGCATAAATACTTCATGGTTTTCTCCTGATTCGAACGGATCAACTATGGCTGAAGATCAGGGTTGTACATCGAACAGCGTGCTGCCGCTCATCGGATCGAACGGTGCCGACCAGTGCTCGTGAGCGATTTTCCACGTCCCGCCGACCTGCCGATAGCACGCGGTGGCGCGCATCCAGCAGCTCTGGGTTTCGCCCTTGTCGTTGGTGCCGCCGCAATGCGTTACCCAATGGGCGAAGGCGAGGTTGTCGGCGGTCTCGATGGCGATCTCGTGAAACTCGAAAACGTGCGGGCCGGAACACATCTCCATGCAGGCTTCCCAGTGGGCACGGTAGGCCGCTTTGCCCTTGAATTGCAGGGCCTTGATCGCATCGAAGGAGACGATGTCGTCGGTGTACAACGTCATGACCTTGTCGACGTTCTTGGTCATTACCGCGTCGCGGTAGGTATTGATCAGGGTCTGGATTTCAGTCTGTGCGCTCATGGTGTTCTCCGTGTTTTTTGTGCTGAAGACACCCTTAGTCGTTCGGCCATCGTACGGATCGACAGACGAAACAAAAAATTTCTGCCGAACACAAAATCGCTAGAATCCGAGGCTCATCTTTGTAGGAAAAAGGAAATTCCCGTGTCAGCCCAACTCGTGCCGTACGACAGCCTGAACGCCTTGCAGCGTCAGCAAGTCGAGGCGATTGAAATCCATCCCGAGCAGATCAAGTTCTCCGGCGACATCCATGGCGCGCTGCACACGCTGCTGTCCAGACCCGGCCCCGGCGTCAAAGGTTTCGCGCTGCTGGCCGATCAGGTGCCGGTGGCTTTTCTGCTGCTCAAGCGCCCACCGGTGTTGCCGGACTGGGCCGATGAACACAGCGCCACCCTGCACGCCTTGCAGGTCGATCACCGGGCGCAGGGCAAAGGTTACGGCAAGGCTTGCCTGCAGGCGCTGCCCGAGGTGGCGCGTGAAGCATGGCCGGAGATCAAGGGGCTGGAACTGTCGGTGGATGCCGATAACGATGCCGCCATCGCGCTGTACGCCAAACACGGTTTCGTCGACAGCGGCGAAGCGTACAAGGGCCGGGTCGGTTACGAACGGCGTATGGGACTGTTTTTCTAAATCATCGAGGGATGCACGATGATCGATTCAATCGAAGCACTGGAAGCTATTTACGGCCTGCCCCACGACCGCGCGGTGCGCAAGCAGATCGGTTTTCTCAACGAGGATTATCAGGCGATGGTGCGCCTGTCGCCGCTGGTGATCGTCAGCTCGGTGGGCGCCGACGGTCTCGACAATTCGCCGCGCGGTGACAAAGCCGGGTTCGTGCGGATCATTGACCAAAACACCCTGGCCCTGCCGGACCGCCCGGGCAACAATCGCATCGATACACTGCGCAATGTGCTGCACGATCCACGGGTGTCGTTGCTGTTCATCATTCCGGGCATTGGCGAGACCTTGCGGGTCAATGGCACCGCGACCATCAACGCCGATCCTGAGCTGCTGGAAAGCTTTGCGTTGAACGGCAAACCGGCGAAAACGGTGTTGCTGGTGACGGTAGAGGCAGCGTTTTTCCACTGCTCGAAAGCCTTTGTGCGCTCTGACGCCTGGAACCCGGAAACCCACCTGCCGCGCTCGGCCCTGCCCTCTGCCGGCGCCTTCCACAAGCGCCTGAATGACGGGCAGTTTGACGCCGAGACCTACGACCGCGAAGCACCAAAAAGAGTAAGCGACACTCTCTACTGACACCTATCAACGAGTCACCACTGCTCCCCTGTGGGAGCGGGCTTGCCCGCGAAGGCGTCGTGTCAGATAAATCATTGGCAACTGACACACCGCCTTCGCGAGCAAGCCCGCTCCCACATTTGGGCTTGCAGCGATTTTCAGAGGGTCAGAATCATCTCGTGCCACGCCATCCCGCCGTGATCCGACTCCGACGGCTTGATGTAGGCAAAGCCGAACCCGGCGTACAACGGAATGTGCTGTTCCTTGCACATCAAGTGAATCGTCGCCTTGTCCATCCCGCGCATGCGCTCGATGAACTCGGCCATCAGTCGCTTGGCCAAACCCTGGCCCTGATAGTCCGGGTGCACCACCACCGACATGATCACCACGTTCGGCCCTTGCGGGTCGTGACCGATCAGCTCCTTGAACGCCTCGTCGGACATTTGCACATCAAACGCCGCGCCCGAGTTGATGAACCCGGCGACTACGCCGTCTACTTCGACGACGATGAAACCCTCGGGCCAGGTGGCGATGCGCGTGGCGATCTTCTCGCGAGTGGCGGCTTCATCGCCTTCGTAGGCAACGGTTTCGATCGCGTAGCAGCGGTCCAGGTCGGCGGCGGTGACGTTGCGGATGACGGTGTTCATGGCAGCTCGAAAATCAGCGGAGAAAAGTGCGCAAAGCATAAAGGAATAAGGTGTTCATATCGATCCGCGCCAGGGGTGTAAAGCCTGCGTATAAGCGCTTTTCTTCGTGCCGGTGACAGGCTATTCCTGCGGTGTGTCTCTGATCATCCTTGGGGGTAACCGCTTATGAGCAGCGTTGAAATCGGCCTGTTGATGGTGTTGGGCATCAGTACGTTCGGCTTTATCACCTTGGGCATCGACCTGTTGCGGGCGCGACGGCTGGGCAAGGGCAAACGCGGTTGAACAGCATGAGGCGGATCAGTGATCCGCCTCATCGTCATGGGCTCAGGCTTTGCTGTCGACTGGGACGCAGATTTCCAGTTTGCCGGTGTGCAGTCGCGGATTGAAATCGGCGCTGTAGCGTTCCAGTTCCGGGGCATTCAGTTCCACGTAATGGGAAGTCGGTAGCCAGGTCTTGTAGATGTATTGCAGGGTTTGGGGCAACTGGTCGAGCGGTCCCTTGTGCTCGAACACCGCGTACTGCCGGGGCAGCACTTCGACCCACTGATAGACCTTCTGGTCGAGGTCATCGAGCTTGCTGATTTCTACCCCTGCGATGTAGTCGAAGCCACCCTTGCCGTCGAAATTGCTGCAGACGCCGTAGGTCACTTCGTTCTTTTGTCCCGGTATGTTTCCCAAGTGCGGCAAGAACTTTTCCCACAGCGCGGGGATGTCCTTGGTAGCAGTGCCCTGGGTAAATCGACCACGAAATCCCGCGATCAGCAGGAAGTGTCCATGTTCGAAGCGAGGTTCCGCCACTTCGACGCGTTTTTGCTCATCCATGACTCGACTCCTGGAACAAAAGTAGGGGTTCGGCTGCTGAGTATAGAAGCCAAACCCGATTCGCAATGTCACAAGGCGTGCAACTGGTCGGCGGCCCCGGAGCCAACGAACTCGTTATAACCGGATACGATCACGTAAACCGCGAAATAGCAGAAGATTGCCGCCGATGCCATGTAGGAGTAGCGCAGAAGCTTGTCACCCAGCAACTTGCCGCCGTGGCTCGCGGCAAAGCACAGACCGGCCGACCACAGCAGACCGGCGCAGAGGAAACCACCGAGGAACAGCGCCGAACTCACCGGGCCACCGCCACCGGAACGGGCGATAAGAGTGCCGCCAACTGCGGCGAACCAGAGGATCGCGCTCGGCGAAGACATGGCGAGGAAGATCCCGCGAAAGAACTCCTTGCGATGCGAGTTCTGCCCCACCTCCGCCGTCGCTGCCAGCTGCGCTTCGTGATGAATCGCCGAATAGATCATCTTCGCCGCGAAATAGATCAGCAGCGCCGACCCGCCGATCCACAGCACCCAGCGCACGCTTTCGTACTGCAGCAGCACGGTCATCCCGGCCAGCGCCAGCACTGCGTAGATCAGGTCGCCGACGCAGGTGCCGAGGCCCAGCGCGAAGCCCTGAAAGTATCCGCGCTGCATCGCCAGAGTGATCATTGCGATGTTGGCCACGCCGATGTCCAGGCACAGCGAAAGGCTCAGCAAGAAGCCACTGGTGAATTCCATCTACCGATTTCCTTGGGAAAAATTTGTTTGCATGCAGGCTGGACAGCCTGCCATCACAGCCCTTATCTTCCGCCACAGGTCACCGCAGTGACCAGCGTCGCTCGGACGGTTCCGGGCGCTTACGTTATCCGAGGCAACAATGGCTGAACAAGGTTCGCCGCGCCGCTTTGCGCGCATAGATCGACTCCCCCCTTACGTTTTCAACATCACCGCCGAGCTGAAGATGGCCGCGCGGCGTCGTGGTGAAGACATCATTGACTTGAGCATGGGCAACCCCGACGGGGCCACACCGCCGCACATCGTCGAAAAACTCGTACAAGTTGCCCAACGTGAAGACACCCACGGTTACTCCACGTCCAAGGGCATTCCGCGCCTGCGTCGGGCGATTTCCAACTGGTACAAGCAACGCTACGCGGTCGACATCGACCCGGAAAGCGAAGCCATCGTCACCATCGGTTCCAAGGAAGGCCTGGCGCATTTGATGCTGGCCACCCTGGATCAGGGCGACACGGTGCTGGTGCCGAACCCGAGCTACCCGATTCACATCTACGGCGCAGTGATTGCCGGCGCCCAGGTGCGTTCGGTACCGCTGGTGCCCGGCGTGGACTTCTTCGATGAACTGGAGCGGGCGATTCGCGGTTCGATCCCCAAGCCGAAAATGATGATCCTCGGTTTCCCGTCCAACCCCACCGCGCAGTGCGTGGAGCTGGATTTCTTCGAACGGGTGATCGCCCTCGCCAAGCAGTACGACGTGCTGGTGATTCACGACCTGGCCTACGCCGACATCGTCTACGACGGCTGGAAAGCCCCGTCGATCATGCAGGTACCCGGCGCCAAGGACATCGCGGTGGAGTTTTTCACCCTGTCCAAGAGCTACAACATGGCTGGCTGGCGCATCGGTTTCATGGTCGGCAACCCGGAGCTGGTCAACGCCCTGGCGCGGATCAAGAGCTATCACGACTACGGCACCTTCACTCCGCTGCAAGTGGCGGCGATTGCCGCGCTGGAAGGCGATCAGCAATGTGTGCGCGACATCGCCGAGCAGTACCGCCAGCGCCGCAACGTGCTGGTCAAAGGCCTGCATGAGCTGGGCTGGATGGTCGAGAATCCGAAGGCTTCGATGTATGTCTGGGCGAAGATTCCCGAGGCGTACGCGCATCTGGGTTCGCTGGAGTTCGCCAAGAAGCTGCTGGCCGAGGCCAAGGTCTGCGTCTCGCCGGGGGTGGGTTTTGGTGAGTATGGCGATGATCACGTGCGCTTCGCGCTGATCGAGAACCAGGACCGGATTCGTCAGGCGGTGCGCGGGATTCGCGGGATGTTCCGGGCGGATGGCCTGGCCCCGAAAACCACTGCCTGACACCTCCCACAGGGGTAATGCATTCATCCTGATATCGTCGGGCACAAAAAAACCGCATCGCTGCGGTTTTTTTGTGTCTGCAAGAAGCTGCTTAGACGAACAGCGACAACAGCAGGATAAAGCCCAGGCCCACCACCGACAGGATGGTTTCCATCGCGGTCCAGGTCTTGAAGGTTTCGGCCACGGTCATGTTGAAGTACTGCTTCACCAGCCAGAAACCGGCGTCGTTCACGTGGGACAGAATCAACGAACCGGCACCGGTGGCCAGCACCAGCAGCTCACGGTTAACGCCCGGGATCATCCCCACCACCGGCACCACGATGCCGGCGCCCGTGATGGTCGCCACGGTGGCCGAACCGGTGGCGATACGAATCACCGCCGCCACCAGCCATGCCAGCAGAATCGGCGAGATCTGCGCGCTGACTGCCATGTGGCCGATCACGTCGCCCACACCACTGGTCACCAGCATCTGCTTGAAGCCACCGCCAGCACCGATGATCAGGATGATCGCGGCGGTCGGCGCCAGGCTCGCGTCCAGCCACTTGAGCATCTGCTGCGAACCGATGCCCTGCTTGTGACCGAAGGTGTACAACGACAGCAGCAAGGCCAGCAGCAGTGCCGAGATCGGGTGACCGATCATGTCCATCCAGGTGCGGAAGAAGTGACCGTCCGGCAACGCGACGTCAGCGAAGGTTTTCAGCAGCATCAGGAACACCGGCAACAGCACGGTAATCAGGGTGATGCTGAAGCTCGGCAACTTGGTTGAGTCGTCGCTTTCACGGGCCAGTTGATCAACCAGTTCCTGATTCGGGTGACCGGGGATGTGCTTGGCGATGAAGGTACCGAAGATCGGACCGGCAATGATGGCGGTCGGCAGCGCGACGATCAGACCGTAGAGAATGGTCTTGCCGATGTCAGCGCCGAACACGCCGATGGCCAGCAGCGGGCCCGGGTGCGGTGGCACCAGACCGTGTACGGCGGACAGACCTGCGAGCAGCGGGATACCGATCTTGATGATCGACACACCGGTGCGGCGGGCAACGATGAACACCAGTGGAATCAGCAGCACGAAGCCGATTTCGAAGAACAGCGGGATACCGACGAGGAACGCGGCGAACATCATTGCCCACTGCACCTTGTCCTTGCCGAAGGCGCGGATCAGTGTCTGCGCGATCTGATCGGCACCACCGGATTCGGCCATCATTTTGCCGAGCATGGTGCCCAGCGCGAGGATGATGCCGACGAAACCGAGCACGCCACCGAAGCCGTCCTGGAACGCCTTGATGATGGTGCCGATCGGCATGCCGGACGTCAGGCCGAGGAACGCGGCCGCAATGGTCAGCGAGATGAAGGGGTGAATCTTGAATTTGGTGATCAGGATAATCAGGCCGATTACCGTGACCACTGCATCGAGCAGCAGGTAGGCGTCGTGGGACATGCCAAACATTGGGGGTGTCTCCTGGCTTGTTGTTGTTATTAAAGCGGGTTAAACAGAATTCGTGAGGACAGCGCTAGCTCTTTCAACACACTCATACCGCCTGTTTCAAACCGTGGGCCTGCCACCAGACGTGCGCCTGGGCCGCCAGTTCTTCAACGCTGTGGATCGAAGCATTCAGCGCCAGGGTCAACGGCTCACCTACCGGCGATTCGAGGGTGGCGAACTGGCTTTCGATCAACGTTGCCGGCATGAAGTGTCCCGGGCGATGGGACACGCGGTCGGCGGCCACTTCAGGGGTCAGCTCAAGAAACACGAAGCCCAGGCCCGGCAAGGCACTGCGTAGCACTTCGCGATAACTGTGTTTAAGGGCCGAGCAGGTCAGCACCGGGCGTTTACCCGATGCATCGACGCGACGCAGTTCATCGCACAGGCTGTCGAGCCAGCCGGCACGGTCGTCGTCGTTCAAGGGGATCCCCGCGCTCATCTTTTCGATGTTGGCGGCCGGATGAAAAGTATCGCCTTCAATGGCAGTGGCGCCGCTCAATTGGCACAGGGCCTCGCTGACGCACGTCTTGCCGCAACCGGCAACGCCCATGATGACCAGGGCGGTGATGGGATGACTCATATAACACCTCAGCGCGCAGACAGCGCTACCTTTGCTAGCTATGACTCTAGTGCACAGGCAGAAGTTGCCGACGCCTTCTTGTCGTTTTTTTGGGTTGCAGCAGGTTTGTTCCCAACGCCAAAAAGCGAAGATCAGGCAGGACCTCGCTTACGCATTTGCAGCTGCATCAGGACAGCGCTACCTTAGTGCCTTGATTTTTGTTTGGCAAGCCGCCCGATGACCACCCCTAAAAACGATAAAAACACTCGCACCACCGGCCGTCCCACCCTTAATGAAGTTGCCCGCCTCGCCGGCGTGAGCCCGATTACCGCCTCCCGCGCCTTGCGCGGGGTCAGCACGGTCGCCACGGAACTGGTGGAAAAAGTGCAGAAAGCCGCGCTTGAACTCAACTACGTGGTCAACCCTGCCGCCCGCGCATTGGCCTCGGCGCAGAGCCATTCAGTGGTGGTGCTGGTGCCATCGCTGTCCAACCTGTTGTTCATCGATACGCTGGAAGCCATTCATCGGGTGCTGACACCCAAGGGCTTCGAAGTGCTGATCGGCAACTTCCACTATTCGCGCGATGAAGAAGAGAACCTGCTGCGCAACTACATGGCTTATCAGCCGCGTGGTTTGCTGCTGACCGGGTTTGATCGCACGGAAAGTTCGCGGCGGATGATCGAGGCCAGCAATATTCCCTGCGTGTATATGATGGAACTAGACAGCGCCGCCGGCGTGAATTGCGTGGGTTTCTCCCAGCTCAGCGCCGGCGAAACCGCGGCCGAACATTTGCTCTCGCGCGGTCGCAAGCGTCTGGCCTACATCGGTGCGCAACTCGATCAGCGCACCTTGTTGCGCGGTGAAGGTTTCCGCAAAGCCCTGCAGAAGGCCGGGCGCTACGACCCGGATCTGGAAGTGCTGACGCCGCGCTCCTCGTCCGTGGGCCTGGGCGGTGAGCTGTTCCTGCAACTGCTGGCAGCGCATCCGGATGTGGATGCGATCTTCTTCGGCAACGACGACCTGGCGCAGGGTGCGCTGCTGGAGGCGCTGCGCAACGGGATCAAGATCCCCGAGCAGGTGGCGATTCTCGGCTTCAACGACTTGCCGATGTCCGAACACATGGTGCCGCGCCTGAGCAGCATTAACACCCCGCGTGAAGCGATCGGCCGGCGTGCGGCGGAGCAGATGTTGACGTTGATGGCGGGCAACAGCGTGGCGCGGCCCGTTGAAGATATGGGTTTTGAATTGAAGATTCGCGAGAGTACCTGAAACCTCCTACAAGGATCGCCTGCACACTGCAAAATCCTGTGGGAGCGGGCTTGCTCGCGAAAGCGGTGGATCAGTCAGCACATACTTTTCTGACACACCGCCTTCGCGAGCAAACCCGCTCCCACAGGAGGTCTGAGTCGGGTTCTGTGGCTGAGCAGTTCGACGAGCGCCAGCGCGCCCTTCTGCAGCGGCTGGCTCTTGAGCCACACCGCGTGCACCGGCAGTACCAGGCCGTTTTCGATGTTGCGAAAATTCAGTCGCTTCAAGCGCCCGCTGTCCAGCCACGGCTGCACCACCGACAACGGGAAATTGCCCCAGCCCAGCCCTGCCTCGACCATCTCCAACGCGGTCTCCAGCGTGTCGGTGCGCCAATGCGATTCGGCCACCAGCGGCCGGGTTTCGCTGATCGGCAAGTCGCGGCTGGCGACGAAGATCTGCCGCACATGTACCAGGTCTTCAAGAAACAGATCCTGCCCCTGTAACAGCGGACTGTCCGCTGCGAGCGTGGCGATCATCCGTTCGCTGCCGACAAACTGAAAACGCTCCAGCACGTTCATGCTCAACCCGGCGAACGCCAGACACACGCTGACGCGGCCACTGTGCAGCATCGCCAGCACATCGTCCTGCGGCGCGGTCAGCACTTCGATGTCGAGCAACGGATGACGCTCGGCAATCACCTTGATCGCGGCGAGCAAGCGGCGCCGGTCGATGTCCGCGACCACGCCAATCGACAACTTGCTCTCCAGCCCCAGGGACAACTCCACCGCGTGCACCTGCAGTTGCTTGAGCTGCTCGGCGATCAGCCGCGCGTGGGGCACCAGTGACAGCGCCATGGCCGTCGGCTGCGGTTCGCGGTGGCTGCGGTCGAACAGCGGATAGCCAAGCTCCGCCTCCAGATTGCCGATAGCCATGCTCACCGCCGACGGCACCCGCCCCAAAGCGCGGGCGGCTGCGGAGAACGAACCACGTTCGATTACCGCGAGAAACAGTTCGATGCTGTCGCTGTTGAAATTCACTTCACCTACCTATCACCAAAACTGAAAGCTTCTGACTTTTTCTGTCACGTCTATTGAAGCTATCTTTCGCCGCCTTCGCCAGTCCCGCTGGCCATCGAGTTCAATACAGAGGCAAATCCCCATGCAAGGCGTCAAACGCAAACTGGTCTATGTGTCGCTCTACGAAGTGATCGGCATGACCTTCTCCGCCCTCGGCCTGGCACTGTTGTCCGGCACGTCGCCCGGCAGCACAGGCCCACTGGCGGTGATCATCACCACCATCGCCGTGACCTGGAATTTCATCTACACCTCGCTGTTCGAGCACTGGGAAAGCCGCCAGAAATCGCGCACCCGCACGGTCAAACGGCGCGTCGCTCATGCAGTCGGTTTTCAGCTGACACTGATCGTGTTCCTGATCCCGCTGATCGCCTGGTGGATGAATATCAGTCTGGTGCAGGCGTTCCTGCTGGATCTGGCACTGATCATCTTCATCCCGTGCTACACGTTCGCCTTCAACTGGCTGTTCGATCGCATTTTCGGCTTGCCGACGTCGGCGCTGCCCGATTCGACCGCTGCGGCATAAATCGTTAATTGGTAAGCAGTTATTGCAAGAAATCGGCGGGTCTCCGCGGCTAACCGCCGAAATTCACAATCCGTGAACTCCGATAGCAGGCTAAGCTTTTCCATCAATAAAAAAATGGATCCGCAGATGACTGCTCACGCCCCCGCCGCCGCGCAACGCGACGGCATCGACCCGATACGCGCCGCCGAGATTTCCGCCCGCATCGACCGCCTGCCCGCCGTCGCCACGATCTGGCGATTGGTCGCGTTGTTGTCGATTGGTGGTTTCTTCGAACTCTACGATTTGTTCCAGACCGCCTACATCAGCCCCGGGCTGATCCGTGACGGGATCTTCGCCACCGGCAATCAGGGCGTGTTCGGCTTCTCCGATCAGGCAGCGTTCGCGTCGGCGACCTTCCTCGGCCTGTTCCTCGGCGCCAGCCTGCTCAGCCCGTTGGCCGATCGATTCGGCCGTCGCGCGATCTTCACCTTTGCGCTGGTCTGGTACACCGTGGCCACGGTGCTGATGGGGATTCAAAGCTCGGCGCTGGGGATCATATGCATGCGCTTTCTGGTGGGCATCGGCCTCGGTATCGAGCTGGTGACCATCGACGCCTACCTCTCGGAGCTGGTGCCCAAACGCATGCGCAGTTCGGCGTTTGCCTTCGCGTTTTTCGTGCAGTTTCTCTCGGTGCCAGCAGTGGCACTCATGTCCTGGTGGCTGGTGCCGCAGGCGCCGTTCGGTGTGTCCGGCTGGCGTTGGGTGGTGTTGGCGAGCGCGGTGTTTGCACTGTTCATCTGGTGGCTGCGCAAGCGTCTTCCCGAGTCGCCACGCTGGCTGGCGCAGCACGGGCGGTTCGATGAAGCGAACAGGATTCTCGACGACATCGAAGCCCGCTGCGAGAAGGATCATCGCCAACCGTTGGACGCTCCAGAAACGGTGCCCGTCGATGTCGAGGGCAAGGGTCGTTTCGCCGACATCTGGCAACCACCATATCGGCGTCGCGCATTCATGCTGATCGTGTTTCACGTGTTCCAGGCGATCGGTTTCTTCGGTTTTGGTAACTGGCTGCCGGCGTTGCTTTCCGGCCAGGGTGTGAGCGTCACCCACAGCCTGATGTACGCGTTTATCATCACCCTCGCCTACCCGCTCGGGCCGTTGCTGTTTGTGAAGTTTGCCAACCGTTTCGAGAACAAGTGGCAGATCGTCGGCTCGGCCCTTGGCGCCATGACTTTCGGCACCTTGTTCGCGTTGCAGACCAGTGCCTTCGGCCTGATCTTCTGCGGGGTGATGATCACCTTCTGCAATGCCTGGCTGAGCTTCAGTTATCACTCGTACCAGAGCGAACTGTTCCCGACCAACATCCGTGCCCGAGCGGTGGGTTTCTGCTATTCGTTCAGCCGTTTGTCGACGGTGTTCAGCAGCCTGCTGATCGGGCTGTTCCTCGACAACTTCGGCACGCCCGGGGTGCTCGCGTTCATTGTCAGCAGCATGCTGATCGTGATGCTGACCATCGGCTGGTTCGGCCCGCGCACGCGCAATCTGGCGCTGGAAAACATTGCCCACCGCTGAGGCTACACGGTCATCCTCTGCCGCCCGACGGCAAGGGATGACCGCTTTGTTGCACATGCCAGAGCAGTAACGCGTTGAAATAAAAGAATTTTCTTTAAAGGCACGGTAATTGCTCGGATATGCCCGTCAGCAATTATCCAAAGGTCTCCATCATGATGTTGGTCAGTGCCAAACAGCAGCAGCTCATCCACCTGCCCAAGCGGCTGGCGGATGATGCGACCACGACCGCCGCTGCCGGTCTGCAAAGCGGCCTGCACGGCGCCATGCTGCAATCGCTGCAGAACCAGGCCCAGTCGCAGGCCACCGACGCGACCTCCAGGGTCGAGGATTCGGCCACGCAGATCGCCACCCAGCAAGTGGCCGCCGCCACGCGCATCAGCGATAACGTCGACGAAGCCTTCGCCAAGACCCGTGTCGGCCTGCAAACCACCGACGCCACCGCGGCCGGCACCACCACCGGGACCTCGGCCACTGACGCGTTCAAGGACTACATGAGCAAGTCGCCGGAACAGCGCCTGCGCGACAGTATCCTTCAGAGCATGGGCATCACCGAAGACGACATCAAAGCCATGCCGCCGGAGAAACAACTGGCTATCGGCAAAGAGATCGCCGAGCGTCTGCAGGACAAAATGAAGCTGGCGCAAGCGGAAAAAGACAACGTCAATGACGTCAAAGACAGCGACAAACTGGCGGACAAGTTCCTCGCGGCGCTGTGATCTGAAAGTTGCTTAGAAACCAATGTAGGAGTGAGCCTGCTCGCGATAGCGATACATCAGTTACTTATCCAGTGACTGACGCACCGCAATCGCGAGCAGGCTCACTCCTACCGTTGTTGATGGGTGTCAGTTTAGTTGCAACGTCGCATTGAACTGCCCGATCGCATCCACCACATGCCGTGATCCCTGCTGAATCTCCAGAATCACCTCCCCCGCCTCGTTCGCCAGTTCCACACCCAGCCCGGTGCGGCTCAGGCTCGACTGCATGCTCGACACCGCGCTCAGCGACAGGTCATGGTTTTTGCGCACCACTTCGACAATCTCCAGGGTCGCCTGACTGGTTCGTGCTGCAAGACTGCGCACCTCGTCCGCCACCACCGCAAAACCGCGTCCGTGTTCACCGGCTCGTGCCGCTTCGATGGCCGCGTTGAGCGCCAGCAGGTTGGTCTGGTCGGCGATGCCGCGAATGGTCTGGACGATGGTGCCGATGATGTCCGACTGCTTGCTGACCGCATCAATGCTCAGCGCCGCTTCGTTGAGGTCGCGGGAAATGTCCTGAATGATCTGCACCGTCTGCTGCACCACCTGTGAGCCTTTTTGCGCGCAGGCGTCGTTCTGTACCGAGGTGCTGTGGGCCGATTCCGCGGCGTTCTGCAGCGTAGTCATTTGTTGGGTGATGTCGCTGGCGAACTTCACCACCTTGTACAAACGGCCCTTGGTGTCGAACAGCGGGTTGTACGAGGCTTCGAGATAAACCATCTGCCCGGACTTGTTCTTGCGTTCGAAACGGTGCGAGTGATATTCGCCGCGATTGAGCGACGCCCAGAACGCCTTGTACTGCGCCGATTCGGATTCGGAACGGTGACAGAACATGCTGTGGTGATGGCCAACGATTTCGTTGAGCGAGTACTGCATGGTTTTCAGAAAGTTGTCGTTGGCGGTAATCACATTGCCCTCGGGCGTGAACTCGATCACCGCCATCGAACGGCTGATCGCCGCCAGCATGCTTTCCTCTTCGTGTTCTTTGTTGACCCGGGCGGTGATATCCGACGCGACCTTGATGACACTTTTTACTTGTTTGTCCGCGCCGTACACCGGCATGTAACTGGCTTCCAGCCAGATCTCCTTGCCGGACTTGTTCAAGCGCAGAAACGTGCCGCTGATCGGCTCACCCCGGGCCAGGTCGCGCCACAACTTGGCGTACTCCTCGCTGCGGTAAAACGCTTCTTCGCAAAACACCCGGTGATGTTTGCCGCGCACTTCCTCGGCGCTGTACCCCATGGTCTTGCAGAAGTTTTCGTTGGCATCCAGAACAATGCCTTCGGGGGTAAATTCGATCATCGCCATGGAGCGGCTGATCGCTTCGAGCTTGGCGTTGGCTTCGGTCAAGGCGCAGCTGAAACGCTCGATTTCCTGCAGGTCAGCCTTGTGATGTAGGTTGAACATGGTTGTATCACCTTCCGCGCGGTCTTTTGATTTGATGAAAGTCAGGTCTTTCAGCATCCACCACTACGTTCCACAGAACAGGCACACGCATTCCTCCACGGGAGGAAGTTGTCAGGTGATAAATGATGTTTAATCCGAGGGTCCATGCAGCGACGCTCTAATCAAGACATCCTTCTCTTGATAGCCCAGCAGCGGGCCAGCCCTAACGTGCAGAAAACTTCCATGTACAACTTGCTCCTTGTTGGTTCAGTGTCCGGTGCCTTGGGTTGCGCACTCTGGCAGCGTTGAAATCACGGCTAACAGATGACGGTCGACATAGTTAGTTACAGCTAGCATAGCCATCGCCATGCCGTGCGCAAGGCCACTAGTCGGCCAGTATCTGGCACTTTTTGCACAAGAAACGGTTCAGCGAGCTGTCGCGACCGCCGTCTCCGCCACCAGATCCAGCAACGCCTGCACCGTCGCTGACGGCGTCTGCCCCGCAGGCAGCACCAGCGAAAAGACCCGTTCGATACGTGGCTGCAGGGCAATCACGCGCAAGCCCTGGCGCTCGGCCGGCAAGGTCATTTCCGGCACCAAGGTCACGCCGAGGTTTTCCCGCACCAGAGTGAAGGCGCTGCTCCATTCACGCACTTCGACCCGCACATCCTGCAACTGCAACCCGGCCTCGGCGGCGAGGCTGCGGGCGTTGGTCGAGCAACCGCCGGTGGCCAACACAAAAGGCAGCGCCGTCAGTTCTTGCAGGCTGACGCCCTGCTCGGTTCCTCGCAGCGCCAGCGGATGCCCTGCCGGCACCACCGCTACCCATTCATCCCGACCCAATGGCCCGGCGTTACGCTCGGGTGCCGGGTTGAGCACCACGCCAACATCCACCAGACCGGCCGCGAGCAGGGTTTCGACCTCATCGTCGCTGACCTCCAGCGCCACCACTTCGATCCCCGGGAACAGCCGATTAAACTGGCGCAACAGCGGCGGCAGAAAACTCGCCAGCACCATGGGAAAACTCGCCAGACGAATTGTCCCGCGCAGCATCGGGCGCACGCTGTCGACGGTCTGGCGAATGGTCTCCAGCGCACCGAGCATCAGCCGCGCCTGTTCGATCACCGGCCGGCCGATGGCGGTGGGCAGGGTCTGTCGGCTTTCGCGGCTGAACAGCTGCACGCCAAGGGTTTCTTCCATCAGCGCCAAGGCCTGGCTCGCGCCGGACTGGGTCATGCCGACCCGCTCGGCCGCGCGGGTGATGTTGCCGTGATCGGCGACGGCGACCACCAGCCGCCAATGCATCAGGTTCATCATGGCAGTAGCTGTCCTTATGGCAGGTTTCTGAAAGATTAATTTTACCGAGGGTGCGGCGCACTATGACACTGGCGCCAATTCCTCACCAGAGAGCTGCCGATGAAGCTGTATTACGCCCCGCAAGCCTGTTCACTGGCGCCGCACATTGTGTTGCGCGAACTGAAGCTGCCCTTCGTGCTGATCCGCGTCGACAATCGCAGCAAGCGCACGGCCAGCGGCGAAGACTTTCTCGCGATCAATCCCAAGGGCTACGTCGCGGCCCTGCAACTGGACGACGGCGCGGTACTGACCGAAGGCCCGGTGATCCTGCAATATCTGGCGGATCTGCAACCACAATCGGGACTGGCGCCAGCACCCGGCAGTTTTGAACGGCTGCGTTTGCAGGAGTGGCTGAATTTCATTTCGAGCGAGATCCACGGCGGTCTTGGTGCGCTGTTCGATGAGCGGCTGCCGGCCGAGGTGATCAAGGAGAAGTTGTTCAAGCGTTTTGCGGTGTTGGTCGCAGTGCTGGAGCAGCAGGAGTATCTGCTGCCGAGCGGCTTCAGCGTGGCGGATGTGTTGCTGTTTGTGGTGTTGCGTTGGGCCGGGTTGTTCGGGATCGAACTGGCGCAGTGGCCGGCACTGGCGCGGTTTCAGGCGCGGATTGAGCAGCGGCCGACCGTGGCGGCGGCGTTGGCTGCGGAAGCGGTGTAAGTCTTTAGATCATTCGCGAGCAAGCCCGCTCCCACACTGGATTTGTGGCGTGCACGCCCCCCTGTGGGAGCGAGCCTGCTCGTGAAGGCATCAGTTCAAACAACACCGATCAACCGGGAGAAACTCAAAGTCCCGCCGTCACCTTGCTCGCCACCTCCCCCGGTGCCCACGCCTGCCACACCTGCGGCTGATCACGCAAAAACGCTTCGGCGACCTGCCGTGGTGGCTGGCGTTTTTCGCTCATCCCGGCCAGCGTCTGGTTCAGCAGATCAATCGGCAAATCGACTTTCTCGAAGAACGACACCAGCTCCGGGTATTGCGCCTTGAACGGCGCCGACACGCCAATCGCCAGGCTGGCCGGCATCGAGCGTGTGCCCTTGGGATTCGGGTTGTTGGCATCGGCCAGGGTTTTCCAGGCTTCAGCATCGAACGGCGGCTCTTCGAGCTTCACCAGTTTGAAGCGCCCGAGCAACGGCGTCGGTGACCAGTAGTAGAACAGCACCGGTTTGCCGCGTTTGATTGACGACGCCACCTCGGCATCCAGCGCCGCGCCGGAGCCGGTGCGGAAGTTGACGTAGCTGTCGGTCAGCGCATAGGCCTTGAGCTTCTGGCTGTTGACGATCTCCGAAGTCCAGCCGGTCGGGCTGTTGAGGAAGCGTCCACGGCGCGGGTCTTCCGGGTCGCGGAACACGTCCTTGTAGCGCGGCAGGTCGGCCACCGATTTCAGCTCCGGAGCCAACGGTTTGATCCCGCGCTCGGGGTCGCCCTTGATCACGTATTCCGGCACCCACCAGCCCTCGGTCGCGCCCTTGACCGTGTCGCCAAGGCCGAACACCTTGCCTTCATTGGCAGCCTTGACCCACGCCGGACTGCGCCCGGCCCATTCCTCGCCGATCACCTGAATATCGTTTTTCGCCAGCGCCGCTTCCAGGCTGACGGTGCTGCCCGGCAGCGTGTCGGTCGGGTAGCCGTAACCTTTTTCGACGATCAGGCGCAGCACTTCGGTGATGAAACTGCCGCTTTCCCAAGTGATGTCACCGAAGTGGATCGGTGCGGTCTTTTCCGCCGCCGAAACAGCGCCGACGCTCAGGCTCAGCGCCAGCAACGAACGGCCAAGCAGGGTTTTGATCGATCTCATGCGGACCTCTTGTCTGTCAGGATTTGGTTGGCGCTGTGGCGATCGCACAGGGCTTGGGAGCGGCTCATGTAAACGCTGACCGAACGCTGGGAGATGCCCAATTCGGCGGCGATTTGCGGATAGGTCAGGCCATCGATCCGTGCCAGCAGGAAGGTCGAACGGACCTTGCCCGGCAGGCGTTGCAGGCTGTGATCGAGGCGTTTGAGGGTCTGGCTCAGTTGCGCGAGGTCTTCAGGCGAGGTGGCAGCATCGATGTCGACCTGCTGCGCATGCCGGCGCTCCAGATCCGCCCGGCGCCAGCGCTGATAAAGCAAGCGCTGAGCAATCGTGGTGAGCATCGCGCGGGGTTCGCGAATCGCCGTGATACTGGGCGCCTGAAGCAATTGCGCGAAGGTTTCGGCAGCGATGTCTTCCGCGCCTGCGGCGTCGTGCAGATGTCGGCTCAGGTAAGTGCACAGCCAGCGGTAGTGCGCGCGGAACAGTGCGTCGAGATGATTGCGGTGAACGGTGTCGGCGCCGGACATAAGGGCTCCTGGGTAAGGGGTCGCTGAATGTCCGGTGATCCGGTGGCGCGATCGTAGCAAGGCGCCTTATGCATTAATAATATTTATATTTCATTCTTATATTCTTTTTGGAGATATAAGGCTGTTCAGCGCAAGCGGCCGTAGCCCAACTCTTCAGCCTCACGTTGATAGTCGAGCAAGATCTGATAATCGCTTTCGCTGGCGGGCAACACTTCAGGCAAGCCGAGGATCTGCGCCACATCAGGCAATTCACGCAACGCCTGATTCATTACCCGGCGCAACTGTTCGATCTGCTCATTCGTGGCAGTCGCGGCGGTGATAAACGGCAACGTCGGGCTGAACGCACTACGCGCCACAACCCGCAAACCGCTGACTTCTTGCGGCGCATGCTGAGCGAGGCAGGCATAAGTCACGCTGTCGATCGCCGCCAGATCGGCGCGCGCTTCACGCAACCAACGCAGACTTTCACGGTGCGCCCCACTGATGGCGACCGTGGCGAAAAACTGCCCGTCGCGGTGCAACGGCGCCAGACGCTGGCGCAACAGGTTCATGCCGCTGTTGGAATCTTCGCTGTTGATCACCCCGCGACTGCCGCGAAAGTCCGCCAGGGTTTTACGCGTATCGTCGGCGCGGCTGAGGATCAGGCTGCAGTGATTGCCGGCGCTGGCGTCGGGCAGTTCGTAGCGTGGACGTCCGACGATGCGCACCTGATCGCGCAGCAAGGTCATCAGCGGATAGCCGCAGGTCTGGGTCAGTAGCAGATTCGGCGATAACCAGAGCTCGGGGAGCGACAGGCTTGCGGCGTTGAGGCGGGAATGGCCGAGGTGTTCGAGAATGCGTGAGATCCAGCGTTCGTTGGCCAAGCGGATGGGCTCAGGGGCGGTGTACATCAGCAGTTCGAGATGGTGTTGGGTCATACACGTTATTTCCCTGCAAATACTTACCCCTGTGGGAGCGGCGGTGCGACGATTCGACTTGCTCGCGAAAGCGGTGTGTCAGACACCAGACATCTCACTGTTCTACCGCATTCGCGAGCAAGCCCGCTCCCACAGGGGTTTTGTGGTGTTTTTGAGGTTAGTGGTAAGGATGTTGCGGACTGTCGATCGGCTTCAAACCGTGCTGCCGCCACAACTGCCCATAACCCTGCACCAGAAACCCGCCACTGCGCGCCACCCATTGTTCGCGGCGCATCCGGTAGGCCGCCGGCAAGTCGTACCACGCCAGCCCCGGCAGGTCGTGATGCACCAGATGAAAATTCAGATTCAGAAACAGCCAGCGCCACGGCCAGCCGGCTTCGTTAAGCACGGTGCGCTGCTCCGGCTGAACGTGCGGGCGGTGTTCATAGTAGGAGCGGATCATCGCGATCGACAGTGCCGGCACACTGATCAGCAGCAGGTAATGCCAGACCGGCAACACGCTGAAGCGCGCGATAAACCACAGCATCAACACGCTGAACGCACCATGGGTCAGCCACATCAGCCAGGCCTGACGCTCGCGGTTTTTCAGGCGTTGCAGTTCTTCGGCAGCCAGCGCGATCAATCCCAGCGGCGCACCAATGATGAAGCGGCCGATTACGGTTTTATTCAGCCAGTGCAGGCTGCGTTCGAACAAGGAACTGCCCTGCCAACGCGCGGCCGTCAGATAACGGCTTTCCGGATCGATACCGGGCACAGTCAGGTGTTCATCGCGGTGATGCAGCAGGTGGCTGTCGCGATACAAGGTATACGGGTACCACACCGCAAAAGGTGCATAACCGAGGATTTTATTGAAAAGCACCGAGCGGGTCGGGTGCCCATGCAGCAATTCATGCTGCACTGACAACCACAGCACCAGCAGCGGAATGAGCAGCAATGTGCTCAAGCCGCGACCGAGCCAGTGGCTGTTGAGGATGATTGCGAACCAGCCGCCATACACGCCGATCAGCAGCAGCCACGTCGGCCACTCGGTGCGGGCAGTGAAGCGCTGGCGCAGGGTTTCGATCTGCTGGCGATGGTCGGCGTCGAAGTAATTCGGCATGGCGTGGCTCGGAACGGGAATCTTCCCCTTCTGTGCAACGAAGCCGAGCAATCTTGCAGATTATTTTTGCGCTGAAACGGGAGCCCGGGGGACGGGCTCCCGAAGGACGTGATCAATGACCGAAAATATCGACCTTCTTGGCTTTCTTCTCTGCACGCTTTTCAATCGCCGTCTTCACCGGTTTCTTCTTCGCGGCTTTCTTTGAATCCATACCTTTGGACATGATGCGTACTCCACTCACAGGGATGTAGGCTCAGGTATACACCTATCGCGCGGCGCGCGTTCTTTTATAATCGGCGCTTTGCCCGCCCCCAGTCCGATCCCATGCCCGATACCCGATACGTCCTGCTCGACGAGCCTTTGTGGCCGTTGATGAACAAGTTTTACCGCAGCCACCAATCGTCGATGAAGGCGGTGCGCGATGCGCAGTTATGGGTGGCCCGTCGAGAGGACATCGTTGCCGCATTGTGCTTGCGGCCGGTGGCGGGCGGGTACTGGTTGACCGGATTGTTTGTTGATCCGGGTTGCCGTGAGCAAGGGATTGCCGGAGAGTTGATCACGGCGGCGGTTAAGGATTTGCGGGAGCCGGTATGGCTGTTCTGTCATCCGGACTTGCGCGGGTTTTACGAGCGGCGCGGTTTCAGTTTCGATCCCGCCCTGCCCTACGCACTGGCCGAGCGGTTGAGCCGGTATGCGCGGAGCAAGCCGATGATTGCAATGGGGCTGGAACCACATTCAACCTAAGATCACAGATACCCTTGTGGGAGCGCGGTGTGGCGCCCGGGCGCGGGGTGGGGGCGCGGCGCCACAACGGCGCTGCGCCGCCCCCCCAGGGAGCACCGGCCCCC
>NZ_JAJSLU010000024.1:22059-30320 GCF_023063025.1 Pseudomonas sp. YL2
GCGGCGGGGTTCCACGCCCACCCCCCCCGTCCCCCACCCTTCGGGGGCGCGGTGGCGCGGGTTCCGGGGCCCCAAGCCCCCTCCCACATTGGGATAGAGGTGTTCTCAGGATCAGTCATCGGCTGTGGGATCGAGATCCGGAAACATCACTTCGGTAAAGCCGAACTTGCTGAAATCGGTAATCCGCGACGGATACAAGCGGCCGATCAGGTGATCGCATTCGTGCTGCACTACCCGCGCATGGAAGCCTGACGCCACGCGTACGATCGGCTCGCCCTTGGGATCAAAGCCTTCGTAGCGAATCTGCTGATAACGATCCACCGCACCGCGCAGGCCGGGCACCGACAGACAGCCCTCAAAGCCCTCCTCGGTCAGCGGACTCAGCGGCGTGATCAGCGGATTGATCAGGATCGTCTGCGGCACCGCTTCGGCGTCCGGATAACGTTCGCTGTGCTCGAAACCGAAGATCACCAGTTGCAGGTCGACGCCGATCTGCGGCGCGGCGAGGCCGACGCCACCGACACTTTCCATGGTCTGGAACATGTCATCGATCAGTTGCCACAGCTCGGGGCTGTCGAACATTTCCGGCGGCACGGGTGGAGCAATGCGCAGCAGGCGTTCGTCGCCCATTTTGAGGATTTCACGGATCATGGTCGGGCTTCGTCAGTGTCCGGCTTGAGCGAGTGGTCACGCCCCAGGCCAGAGACATGTTGTTTGGGATGTTCATCGAGTTCGCCGGGGACTTTCTCGCCCTCGTCCTTGCCCTCGCTGGACATGTGTTCGATCACCGCATTCATCTCGGCGCCGAGCAGCAGCACCGCCGAGGAAATGTAGAAATACAGCAACAGCACGATGATCGCCCCGATGCTGCCATACATCGCGTTGTAGTTGGCGAAGGTTTTGACGTAGAACGCAAAGCCCAGTGAGGCGATGATCCACACCACCACGGCGAGTACCGAGCCGGGGGTGATGAAACGGAATTCCTGTTTGACGTCGGGCATCACGTAGTAAATCAGGGCCACGGCGACCATCATCAGAAACACGATCACCGGCCAGCGCGCAATCGTCCACACAGTGACGATGAAATCTTCCAACCCTACCTGCGCGGCAATCCAGCCCATCACTTGCGGCCCGAGCACCATCAGTGCGGCCGCCACCAGCAACATGCCGGCAATGCCGACGGTGTAGAACACCGACAGCGGAAAACGCTTCCAGATCGGCCGGCCCTCGACCACGTCGTAAGCGGCGTTCATCGCACTCATCATCAGGCGCACACCGGCAGACGCGGTGTACAGGGCGATGACGATACCGACCGAAAGCAAGCCGCCCTTGGACTGCTGCAATTGATCGATCACCGGGTTGACCTGTTCCAGCGCCTGCGGTGGCAGCACCAGTTCCGACTGCAGGCGCAACCAGGTGAAGAAGTCCGGCAGGTGCAGGAAACCGATAAGCGCAATCAGGAACAGAATGAACGGGAACAGTGAGAACAGCATCTGGTAGGCCAGTGCCGAGGCGTAGGTCGACATCTCGTCGTCGACGAATTCAGTGACCGTGCGCACCATCACCCGGTGCAGTGGCAGACCTTTCATGTCTGGAAAAATCATTCGCGTCTCCTTTCGCCGCATTACAGGTTGAAGTCGTGGCGACTCAGGGGCCGTTTTCTACATCACGGTAGCCTACTTGGCGACCTTCGTGGATGGCTGTCGGGTTTTGACACAAAAACGGCCATCCTTGGATGGCCGCTCGTGTGTTTCGTTCAAGGCGGAATTACGCCTTGTCGACACCTTTCTTGATGGCGTCTTTGGCTTTGCCGACAGCTTGCTGGGCTTCGCCTTTTTTCTCTTGCAGTTTGCCTTCGGCTTGCAGCTTGGTGTTGTCGGTTGCTTTGCCGACGCCTTGCTTGACGTTGCCGACTGCTTCGTTAGCCATGCCTTTTACTTTATCGCCAGCGCTACTCATGGTGTTTCTCCTTGGTGCATTGAAGGGGAAAAGTCAGTACGTAATGATTGACTGGCCGGGTTTGCCACGAGTTTCATTTATTTTTGCCGTTCATTTCGTCGTGCCATGCAGGTTGGGCTTTATGTTTACCCCGCAAGCCCCGAGAATGCGCAGCTATGGGCGCGGTGCGCCAACGATCAGATCCCGCAGGAATGTTATGAAACTCGATAAAAAGCAGGCCATTGCCCGTCGCAACCAGGAACTGGGCGGCGCTGTGCTCGGCACCAACAACTGCCACTTCGCCGAATTGAACCGCAACCGCAACATCTGGTGGTTCGACCTGCCGGTGACGCGCCTCGCCGTCGGTCAGTACGAGTGGATTCACCTGCTGATGCACACCCCGGCCACCGACGAACTGCTGCACCTGAAAGTGCCGACCGTGTTCCTGCGGGAAAAGCTCGAAGGCCTGGTGATTCGCAACGAAGGCAAGCGCAAGGCGGCGTTGAGCCTGGAATTGAGTGCAGACAAGGATTCGTATCTGCAGGACATGCGTCCGGCGGGAACCAACGTGAATTTCGCGCCGTTCCGGCAGTAACCGAAAAGCTTCGCGAGCAAGCCCGCTCCCACATTTGACTGTATTCCAACTGGAGGAACGCGGTTGAATGTGGGAGCGGGCTTGCTCGCGAAGGCGGCATCACAGTCACTACAGATCCACCACCTACTCCAACAAAAAGCCCCGCATCTGCGGGGCTTTTTGCTTCAGGCGGCGGACTTGGCCTTGATCTTCTTCAGCTCTTCATCACGCAACTCACGGCGCAGGATCTTGCCGACGTTGGTGGTCGGCAGCGCATCGCGGAACTCCACCGAACGCGGCACCTTGTAACCGGTGACGTTGGCGCGCATGTGGTCCATCACGGTTTCCTTGGTCAGGGTCACGCCCGGTTTGGCCACGATAAAGATCTTGATCGCCTCGCCCGACTTCTCATCCGGCACGCCGATGGCCGCGCACTGCAATACGCCCGGCAGGGTCGCCAGCACGTCTTCCAGTTCGTTGGGGTAAACGTTGAAACCGGAGACCAGAATCATGTCTTTCTTGCGGTCAACGATGCGCATGTAGCCATCGGGCTGGATCAGCGCGATATCACCGGTCTTCAGCCAGCCTTCGCTGTCGAGGATCTCGTCGGTGGCTTCCTGACGCTGCCAGTAGCCCTTCATCACTTGCGGGCCCTTGACGCACAGCTCGCCGATTTCGCCCATAGGCTGCTCGACACCGGCATCGTCAATGACTTTGCACAGGGTCGACGGCACCGGAATGCCGATGGTGCCGATCTGAATGTTCTGGATCGGGTTGACCGTGGCCACCGGGCTGGTTTCGGTCATGCCGTAACCTTCGCAGATCGAGCAACCGGTCACCGCTTTCCAGCGCTCGGCGGCGGCCAGTTGCAGGGCCATGCCGCCGGACAGGGTGACTTTCAGATTGGAGAAATCCAGCTTGCGGAAACCTTCGTTGTTGCACAGCGCGACGAACAGCGTGTTGAGGCCAACGAAGCCGCTGAACTTCCATTTCGACAGTTCCTTGACCATCGCCGGCAGGTCGCGCGGGTTGCTGATCAGGATGTTGTGGTTGCCGATCAGCATCATCGCCATGCAATGAAAGGTGAACGCATAGATGTGGTACAGCGGCAGCGGGGTGATCAGGATCTCGCAGCCTTCATTGAGGTTGGAACCCATCAGCGCCTTGCACTGCAGCATATTGGCGACGAGGTTGCGATGGGTGAGCATCGCGCCTTTGGCCACGCCGGTGGTGCCGCCGGTGTACTGCAACACCGCGACATCGCTGCTGTGCGGATTGGCTTCGGCCACCGGCTGGCCCTGGCCCTTGCTCAGCACGTCGTTGAACTTGACGGCTTTGGGCAGGTGATAGGCCGGGACCATCTTCTTCACGTACTTGATCATGCTGTTGATCAGCAGGCGCTTGACCGGCGGCAGCAGGTCGGCGACTTCGGTGACGATGACGTGCTTGACCCCGGTTTTTGGCACCACGGCTTCCGCCAGGTGCGCCATGTTGGCCAGGCACACCAGGGCTTTGGCGCCGGAGTCATTGAATTGGTGTTCCATTTCCCGCGCGGTGTACAGCGGGTTGGTGTTGACCACGATCAGCCCGGCGCGGATCGCACCGAAGACGGCGACCGGGTACTGCAGAACGTTGGGCAGTTGCACGGCGATTCGATCACCGGGCTGCAAGTCGGTATGCTGTTGCAGATACGCGGCAAACGCACCGGACAATTCGTACAGTTCACCGTAGGTGATTGTCTTGCCCAGGTTGCTGAAAGCCGGCTTGTTGGCGAAGCGTTGGCAGGATTGCTTCAACACTGCCTGAATATTCGGGTACTCGTCTGGATTGATGTCGGCAGCAATTCCAGCCGGGTATTTATCCTTCCAAAAGTCTTCGATCATGGAAGCCCACTCCTCAGCAACGCGAATTCTTCACCGCATTTGATGCGATTATTATTGGTGTGTGTTTTGTATTGGTGAATCTGGCTTTTCTACAGGCCGAGAAGTCACAAAGCGCGCCGAGAGTAGCAGCTTTGCCGAGGGCCGACTAGAGCCAAAAGCGGCCTCCATGGTCACTTTAGTGACTCAAGACTTTTCAGCAGTCATTTTAGAGCAAAAATCCTATAACACCCTGAAAGCCCCGGTTTTCCGGGCCTTCACCCCCCAAAAAGCATCGCGGGCAAGCCCGCTCCCACAAGGTTGGTGGAGATCCCTGTGGGAGCGTGGCTTGCCCGCGATCCGCGCCACGCGCGGCCATTCACCAATCAGGCAATGTCGCGCAACTCCCGCCGCAGAATCTTCCCGACCGGCGTCATCGGCAACGACTCACGCAGCACGATGTGTTTCGGCACCTTGTAAGCGGTGAAATTCTCTTTGCAGTACGCCTTCAGTTCTTCGAGGCTGACCCCGGTTTCCCGCGCCACCACAAACAGCTTCACCGCTTCGCCCGAACGCTCGTCCGGCACGCCGATCACCGCGCAGTTGGCGACTTTCGGGTGGGCCATCACCACGTCTTCGATCTCGTTGGGGTACACGTTGAAACCGGAGACGATGATCATGTCCTTCTTGCGATCGACGATGCGCACAAAACCGTCCGGGTCGATCACCGCAATATCACCGGACTTGAACCAGCCCTCGGCATCCAGCACTTCGGCGGTGGCTTCGGGTTTGTGCCAGTAGCCTTTCATGATCTGCGGGCCTTTGATGCACAGCTCGCCACGCTCGCCCATCGGCTGCTCGACACCCTCGTCATCGATGACCTTCAGCAGCGTACCCGGCACCGGCAGACCGACGGTGCCCAGACGCGACTTGTCGCCATACGGGTTAGTGCAGGCCACCGGCGATGTTTCCGTGAGGCCGTAACCCTCGGTGATGCGGCAACCGGTGATCTGCTCCCAGCGCTCGGCGGTGGCCTTGACCAGCGCGGTACCGCCGGAGTTGGTCAGCTTGAGGCTGGAGAAATCCAGGGTCTTGAAGTCCGGGTGCTCCATCAGCGCGACGAACAACGTATTCAGTCCGAGCAACGCCGAGAAGCGCCAGTTCTTCAGCTCTTTAATGAAGCCTGCGATGTCGCGCGGATTGGTGATCAGCACGTTGTGGTTGCCGGAAACCATCATGCACATGCAGTTCGCCGTGAAGGCATAGATGTGGTACAGCGGCAATGGCGCCACCATCACCTCCTGCCCTTCGCGCAGCAATGGCTGACCGTCCGGCGCCAACTGCGCAAGACACGCGCGCACCTGCTGCATGTTCGCCACGAGGTTGCCGTGGGTCAGCATCGCGCCCTTGGCCAGGCCGGTGGTGCCGCCGGTGTATTGCAACACGGCGATGTCGTCGAGACCGACTTTCAGCGGCTTGATCCCCAGACCACGGCCCAGGCGCAGCGCACTCTTGAGCGAGATCGCCTGCGGCAGCGAATAGTCCGGGACCATTTTCTTCACTTTGCTGACCACGGTGTTGATCAGCCAGCCCTTGGCGGTGGGCAGCATGTCGCCCATCTTCGCTTCGATCAGGTACTGGATGTCAGTGTCCGGCAGCACTTCCTGGACCTTCTGCCCGAACATGTTCAGGTACACCAACGCGCGGGCACCGGAATCCTTGAACTGGTGGCGCATCTCGCGCGCGGTGTACAGCGGGTTGGTGTTGACCACGATCAGCCCGGCGCGCAAGGCACCGAACACGGCAATCGGATATTGCAGCACGTTGGGCATCTGCACCGCGATGCGATCCCCCGGCACCAGATCGGTGTGGGCTTGCAGGTAACCGGCGAACGCCGCGCTGTAGCGCTCGAGTTCAGCGTAGGTCAGGGTCACGCCCATATTGCTGAAGGCCGGCCGATCCGCGAATTTCTTGCAGGAACGCTCAAACACCTCGATCACCGACTTGAACTCGCCCATGTCGATGTCCAGTGGTACGCCGGCGGGGCGTTTGTCATTCCAGAAATCAGGTTGCATTGTTCTTGTCCTCTTTACCTGAATCGATCCGGGAGCCGCTTTTCTGTGGTTTCGCGCTGATCCCTGAGGGCACAAAGCAAAAAGCGGAGCTTCACGGACACTAGCAGCTATGGCCATTGAGGCAAATATGGGCGATGGCGACATTGATCGTATGAATCTTCCTGCCGTGGCGTGAGCTGATCGGACGCGCTATACAATGCAACGACTGCGGGCCGATACCGCTCGATAAAAAGGAATTGCCATGATCCACCGAGGCTTTTGGCTGGACGCGAGTGACCGCAGCCGCCTGTTCGTCAACCAGTGGTTGCCTGCCGCGCCCTTGAAAGCGCTGATCCTGCTGGCACACGGCATGGCCGAACACAGCGCCCGCTACGAGCGGCTGGCGAATGCGTTCTGTGAACAAGGTTACGGGGTGTACGCCCCGGATCTGCGCGGCCATGGCAAAACCGCCGAACACGGGACGCTCGGGCATTTCGCCGATGACGACGGCTGGTGCAAGGTGATCGGCGATCTGGCCAGCCTCAATCAGCACATCGGCCTGCAGCATCCCGACGTGCCAATCATCCTGCTCGGGCACAGCATGGGCAGCTACCTCGCTCAGGGTTACCTGCTGCATCACAGCGCCAGCCTGCATGGGGCGATTCTCAGCGGTTCGAACTTCCAGCCGGTGGCGCTTTACGGCGCGGCGCGACAAATCGCCCGTTTCGAAAAACTGCGTCAGGGTGGCAAGGGCCGCAGTGCGCTGATCGAGTGGTTGTCATTCGGCTCGTTCAACAAAAAATTCAAACCGGCGCGCACGCCGTTTGACTGGCTGAGCCGCGACCCGGTCGAGGTCGATCTGTATGCCAACGACCCGTTGTGCGGCTTCCGCTGCACCAATCAATTGTGGATCGACTTGCTCGGCGGCTTGCAGCAGATCAGCAAAGCGTCCAATCTCGCCCAGATCGACCCGGGCCTGCCGCTGCTGGTGATCGGCGGTGAATGTGATCCGGTGAGCGAAGGCAAGCGTCTGACAGATCTGGCCGAAGCGTTGCGCTCGGCCGGCAGCCAGAACCTGCAACTGAAGATCTACCCGCAGGCGCGGCACGAATTGTTCAATGAAACCAATCGCGACGAAGTGGTTGCCGATGTGCTGACCTGGATCGACCAGGCGCTGAGCCATCGCCGCCCCCATCGCAGCGAATAATTTTTTGTGGATTCACTTTAATCCGTCACAGGAATCAAGACCGATGACCCAGGTTACCAACATCCCTTACGAAGCCCTCGAAGTCGGCCAGACCGCCAGCTACAGCAAGACTGTCGAAGAGCGCGACATTCAGCTGTTCGCCGCGATGTCGGGCGACCACAACCCGGTGCACCTGGATGCCGAGTTCGCTGCCGCCAGCATGTTCAAGGAACGCATCGCCCACGGCATGTTCAGCGGTGCACTGATCAGTGCGGCCGTGGCGTGCGAGCTGCCTGGGCCGGGCACCATCTACATCGGTCAGCAGATGAGCTTTCAGAAGCCGGTGAAGATTGGCGACACCCTGACCGTACGCCTGGAAATTCTCGAGAAGCTGCCGAAGTTTCGCGTGCGCATCGCCACTCGCGTGTTCAACCAGCGTGATGAGCTGGTGGTGGATGGCGAGGCCGAGATTCTGGCACCGCGCAAGCAGCAGACCGTGACCTTGCCGACGTTGCCGGCGATCAGCATCGGCTGATCATCAGGTACACAAAACGAAAGTGGGAGGGGGGTTTGTCTCGGGGGGGGGGGGCGGGGCACCACCCTGCTCCCTGGGAACCCCCCTCCCCCGCCGGCCCGGCCCCCCACACTTT
>NZ_JAJSLU010000024.1:30330-69758 GCF_023063025.1 Pseudomonas sp. YL2
GGGCTTGCTCGCGAAGGGGTCGTGTCAGCAACAGCATCGTTGCATGACACACCGCTTCGCGAGCAAGCCCGCTCCCACAGTTTTTTAGCGTGGCTTACGAACGAGCGCGAGCCTGGTTACGCAGGGCTTTCACTTGGTCGTGGTTGCGTTGTACGCCGTGGTACTGACGCTCAACCAGGTCACGAATACCGACCAGACCGTGCTTGTTGATTTTCTCGATGGCTTCACGGTAAGCCTTCAGGGCGTGGTCTTCACCGCGCTCGGCCTCGTTCAGCACAGCCTCTTCGTCCTTGCCGGTGAACATGGCTTTGACGTCGACCCAGCGACGGTGCAGGTCACCGCTGACGCTGGTAGAGGTTTCCGGATCACCGCCCAGTTTACGCACTTCGGCCTGCAGTTCAGCAGCAGCAGTCGCGCAATCGGCAGAACGGGTCACGAACAGGGTTTTGAGTTCTGGATGCTTGATGTCTTCAGCGCAAGTCTTGAACCCTTCCTGGCCGTCCTTGCAGGTTTCGATCAGGTCGTTGAGTACAGAGATCGCTTCTTTATTCATGTCAGTCATTTTTTCAATTCCTTGCGGTTGGTTGAAGATGCAAGGGTTATTGCAGTGTGCGTGCCAGCTTTTCATTCCAAAATAAATCGTTATTTTTCAATAAGTTAAAGATATTTGAACTATCTGTATCACGGTTATTTGCATGATCTGTCATTTGGCCTGCATGCAGAATGCCTGTATTTTCCTGACTGATTGAATCCAGATGATTGCCACTGATGAATCCTGAAAAACTTGAACTGCTGATCACCCGTGAAATGCCCTTCGGCAAGTACAAGGGCCGGATCATTGCCGACCTGCCGGGGCCTTACCTCAACTGGTTCGCCCGCGAGGGTTTTCCTCACGGCGAACTCGGCGGACTGCTGGCGCTGATGCAGGAAATCGACCATAACGGCCTGTCGGATCTGCTCGAACCACTACGCGCCAAACACGGCAAACCTGCCCCGCGCCACTGAAGCGCCCTCCTCCCTAGAGCCTCGACCATGCCTGATAACACCCGCCGTGCCCGTGACGAAGCGTTCTGGCAAACCTTCGCCGATCGTTACGAAGCGCAAACCGGCCCGCTGAACCTGGAGAACGGTTACTTCGGGCGCATGTCGCGCACAGTGATCGAGGACTATCAGCGCAATATCGAGCTGATCAACACCAACAACTCGGTGTACGTGCGCCAGCGTTTCGAACAGCACGACAGCCTGGAGATCCGTGCGCAACTGGCCGAGACCATCGGTGTGCGCGCGCAGAGCGTGGCCTTCACCCGCAACGCCAGTGATGCGCTGCAATCGCTGATCCGCAATTACAATCGCCTGCTTCCGGGCGATCAGGTGCTGATCAGCGACCTGGAATACGACACGGTGAAAGGTGCCATGCGCTGGCTGTCACGCCATCGCGGCGTCGACGTGATCGAGATCAACCACACTCACCCGGCCAGTTTCGACAGCCTGCTGGACAGTTACCGCGAAGCCTTCATCCGCTATCCGAAACTCAAACTGATGGCCCTGACCCATGTTACCCACCGCACCGGTCTGGTGATGCCGGTGCAGGCCATCGCCGAACTGGCGAAACAGCATGGCGTGGACATCATCCTCGACGGCGCTCACGCCCTTGGCCAGATCGAGTTCAATCTGGAGGCGATGGGCATCGCCTTCGCCGGTTTTAACCTGCACAAGTGGATCGGCGCACCGCTGACCCTGGGCTTTCTGTACATCGCCCCGCAGCGTCTGGCCGACATCGATCCGGACATGGGCGAAATGCACTTTCCGGCCACCGACATACGCGCCCGCACGCCGTACAGCACGCCGAACATTCCGGCGCTGATGTCACTGCCGTTGGCACTCGAAGAGCACCGTTCGCTCGGCGGCGCTGCGGCCAAAAGCGCCCGGCTCAATTACCTGCGCAACCTGTGGGTGAGTGCCGTGCGGCACCTGCCGGGGATCGAGGTGATGACCCCGGACGATCCGCGCCTGTATTGCGGAATCACCTCGATGCGTTTCACTCGCCACGCCGATCAACAGGCAATGGTCGAGCGCCTGCTCAACGAGTACAACCTGTTCACCGTGGTACGCAACGGCGCAGCGAGCGGGCCGAGCATTCGCATCACGCCGGGGCTGACCACCACTGCGGCTGACATGCAGTTGCTGACCCGTGCACTCAACGAGCTGCGTTGATCGGTTCACACGGTGTACTTGTCGAAGTCCTCGGGTTTGATCTGCGACGAGGCGGCAAAGGTGTCGATGCCGATGGTCAGGTGGCCGAAGAAACCGTCCTCGTGAGAGTCGCGGCCGATCGGCCACACGGTCAGGGTCGAATCTTCGCCGCGCATGTTGCTGTAGTAGCTGTCATCGGCATTGTTCAAGGGTGTCGAGGCTCGCCCGCGATAGTCACGGGCATTGAGCACCGCGCGTGACACCACTTCGGGGAAATACAGCTGACCGACCCAGGCCACGTTGCGCTCCTCCAGATATTCACTGCCGCTGACCATGCGCACCGCCACATGAATGTGCAGCGCCCGACCGGCATAGAACCCCGGATAGATGGTGGTGAAGCGCACCCGCCCCTGCTGATCGCAGAACTGGCTGCCACGCAGATAGGTGTCATCGTCGGTGCGCGGCACTGAGCCGATGGCATCGGAGTCGACCTCCAGATCCGGATTGATCCGGCTCCACCCTGAATAGGCGCCTCGTGCATTGCAGTGCCAGATGTCCACCAATGCTCCGCTCACCGGTTGACCGGTCATCGCATCGACAATGCTCAGGCGCAGCAGCAAGGGTAGCCCTTCGGCGCCTTCGCTGATGTTGCGCCGCAGCAATTTGGGATTGCGAAAGTACGGCCCGGCGATCTGCTCGGGGGCCAACTGGTAGATTGATGATGACAATGCGGTTGAAGTATCTCGTTCCATGACGCGTTCTCTTTTCCATAAGATGAACGCAGATTAACGGCGCACGAGCCCCGCGGTGCGGTAACTATGTGTCGCGCCGTTTCCATGAGTATTTTTGCCGGGCAAAAAAAAACGGTGCACCGACCAAGCGCACCGTAAAGCCGTAGAACACACAACGAAGTGTCAGGTAAAACGTTTAGTCCAGCAGCGCCAGGGCCTCGGCGGTACATTCCTGAATGCGCGCCCAGTCGCCGTTCTTGATCCACTCGGGATCGAGCATCCAGCTGCCGCCCACGCACATGACGTTTTTCAGCGCCATGTAGCTCTTGATGTTGGCCGGGCCAACGCCACCGGTAGGGCAGAATTTCACTTCGCCGAACGGGCCGCCGAGGGCCTTGATCGCTGCCACGCCACCGCTGACTTCCGCCGGGAACAGCTTGAAGCGGCGATAGCCCAGGCCATAGCCTTCCATGATGCCAGAGGCGTTGCTGATGCCCGGCAGCAGCGGAATCGGGCTGTCGACGCTGGCTTCGAGCAGGTCACGGGTGATGCCCGGGGTGACGATGAATTGCGAACCCGCCGCTTCCGCCGCTGCAAGCATGTTGCGATCAAGCACGGTGCCGGCACCGGTCACCAGTTCCGGACGCTGCTCACGCAGGATCTGGATCGCCTTGAGACCGAACTGCGAACGCAGGGTCACTTCCAGCGCGGTCAGGCCACCGGCGGCCAGAGCGTCGGCCAGTGGCAGCACGTCCTGTTCACGGGCGATGGTGATCACTGGCAGGATCCGCGCCTTGGCGCAGAGGCTGTCGATCAGGGCAACTTTGTCCGCCATGGAAACGGTCGGGGATGGATTTTTCATAGCGGCTGATCCTTGGCTCATGGGCACCAGTAAATCTCTAACGTAGGTTGCAGAAACGCGCGTACCGGCATGGCCGCGACGTTGTCGGATGCCAGTGCGGCATTCAGAGTGGTCAGTTTCGACTGACCGGAAATCGACAGAATCTTGTGCTTCGCCGAAGCCAGCAGCGCGCGGCTCATGGTCAGGCGTTGACGCGGCACACTCGGCGCCAGCATCGGCCAGCAGCGACGGCTGCCGTCAGCCTGCAAGGCTTCAGTCAGGTTCGGGCTGTCGGGGAACAGCGACGCGGTGTGACCGTCATCGCCCATGCCCAGCACCAGCACGTCGATCGGCGGCAATTCCGCGAGCAGACGGTCGGCCTGTTCCGCAGCCTGCTCGACGTTGGCCGCCGCGCTATAAAGGCTCAGGAACTTTGCTTTCGCCGCCGGCCCCTTGAGCAGGTACTGCTTGAGCAGACCGGCATTGCTGTCGGCGTGTTCGACCGGTACCCAGCGTTCGTCGGCGAGGGTCACGACGACCTTCGACCAGTCCAGCTCCTGCTTGGCCAGGTGCTGAAAAAACGCCACCGGGCTGCGACCGCCTGAGACCACCAGCACCGCGTTGCCGCGTGCGGCGATGGCATCGCTCAACTGCTTGGCGACGTTCAGCGCCAGACCTTCGGCCAACAGCACCGGGCTCTTGAATTGGTGGGCATTCACGCCCGCCGGCAGTTTCACATCAGATATCGCCATACCACGACCTCCCGTCCCGCGTGATCAGTGCAATCGAGCTCATCGGCCCCCACGACCCGGCCGCATACGGCTTGGGCGCGTCACCGGACTTCTTCCAGCCGGCGATCAACTGGTCACACCACTTCCACGCGGCTTCGATTTCATCTTTACGGACAAACAGGTTCTGATTGCCGTTCATCACTTCCAGCAACAACCGCTCGTAGGCATCGGGAATCCGTGCGCTGCGCCAGGTGTCGGAGAAATTCAGTTGCAGCGGGCCGCTGCGCAGCTGCATGCCTTTGTCCAGGCCCTGCTCTTTGGTCATCACCCGCAAGGAAATGCCTTCGTCCGGTTGCAGACGGATGATCAGTTTGTTGCTGATCTGCAGGCGTTGCTCCGGCGCGAAAATGTAGTGCGACGGTTCCTTGAAGTGGATAACGATCTGCGACAGCTTTTGCGGCATGCGCTTGCCGGTACGCAGGTAGAACGGCACGCCGGCCCAGCGCCAGTTGCGGATGTCGGCACGCAAGGCGACGAAGGTTTCGGTGTCGCTCTGGGTGTTGGAATTCGGCTCTTCGAGGTAGCCCGGCACGGACTTGCCTTCGCTGTGCCCGGCGATGTACTGACCGCGCACCACTTGGGTGGTCAGGCCTTCCGGGCTGATCGGCGCCAGGGCCTTGAGCACTTTCACCTTTTCGTCACGGATGCTGTCGGCGGATAGGTCGGCTGGCGGGTCCATCGCAATCAGGCACAGCAGCTGCAACAGGTGATTCTGGATCATGTCGCGCAGCTGGCCGGCCTTGTCGAAGTAGCCCCACCGGCCTTCGATGCCGACCTTCTCGGCCACGGTGATTTCCACGTGGGAGATGTAATTCTGGTTCCACTGGGTTTCGAACAGGCTGTTGGCGAAACGCAGCGCGATCAGGTTCTGGACGGTCTCTTTGCCCAGGTAGTGGTCGATGCGATAGGTGCGGTTCTCCGGGAAGAACTGCGCCACGGCGTCGTTGACTTTGCGCGAGGATTCCAGATCGGAGCCGATCGGCTTTTCCAGGACCACGCGGGTGTTTTCTGCCAGACCGACTTTCGCCAGGTTCTCGCAGATCGCGCCGTACACCGCTGCCGGTGTGGCGAAGTAGGCAATCATGCGTTGCGCGCTGCCGGTCGCTTCGGCCAGCGCCACATAGTCTTCAGCCTTGAGGAAGTCGACGTGCAGGTAGCTCAGGCGCGCCAGAAAGCGCTCGGCCACGGCCTCGTCCAGCTCTTTGCCGACGTAACGGCGCAATTCGGCGGCGATGAACGCCAGGTGCTGCTGCTCGGAGCCGGGTTCACGGGCCAGCGCGATGATCCGCGTGTCTTCGTGCAACAGGTCGGCGCCATCGAGGTGATAAAGGGCAGGAAACAGCTTGCGCAGGGCCAGATCGCCCAGAGCGCCGAACAAGGCAAAGGTGCACGGTTCAACCGTAATCGAAGGCATGATGTTTGTTCTTTTATCAAGTTAAGCTACAAATACCTTTTTTCAAGGCATCACTCAAGGGAAAATGTAGTAATAACCACAACATTTTCGCAAAATACAGATTCCGAGTGGTGGTCGGTCGGAGCCACCAGTAGGATAGGCCACCGTTACGGGCCACATCAAAGGCCCAATTTGCATAGCCCGGCGCACCTTTGCGCAGGTGAATTAGGAATTCCATATGGACCGCGTGCGAAATTTACTGGAACAGATCCAGAGTCGCCTTGAAGAGCTGAACAAGGCCGAACGCAAAGTCGCCGAGGTGATCCTGCTCAACCCGCAGCAGGCTACTCGCTTCAGCATCGCCGCCCTCGCCCAGGCCGCATCGGTGAGCGAGCCGACGGTCAACCGTTTCTGCCGTTCGTTCGGTGTCAGCGGCTACCCTGAACTCAAGCTGCAACTGGCGCAAAGCCTGGCCAGTGGCGCAGCGTATGTCAGCCGTGCAGTGGAGGCCGATGACAATCCCGAGGCGTACACGCAGAAGATTTTCGGCAGCGCCATCGCTTCGCTGGACAGTGCTTGTCAGGCGCTCGATCCGAACCTGATCAGCCGCGCCGTCGACCTGTTGATTCAGGCGCGGCAGATTCACTTCTTCGGCCTCGGTGCGTCAGCGCCTGTGGCTTTGGATGCGCAGCACAAATTCTTCCGTTTCAACCTCGCCGTCACCGCCCATGCCGATGTGCTGATGCAGCGAATGATTGCTTCGGTGGCGCATACCGGTGAGCTGTTCGTGATCATTTCCTACACCGGCCGCACCCGCGAACTGGTGGAAGTGGCGCGCATCGCCCGGGAGAACGGCGCTTCGGTGCTGGGCCTGACCGCCGAGAATTCACCGCTGGCCAAAGCCAGTACCCTGAGCCTGAACATTCCGCTGCCGGAAGACACCGACATCTATATGCCGATGACCTCGCGGATCATTCAGTTGACGGTACTGGATGTGCTGGCGACCGGCATGACGCTGCGTCGCGGGGTGGATTTCCAGCCGCATCTGCGCAAGATCAAAGAGAGCTTGAATGCCAGCCGGTATCCGGTGGGTGACGAGTTCAACTGATCCAGAATTTAGGCTGATTGATCCGGCCTCTTCGCGAGCAAGCCCGCTCCCACAGTAGATGGCATTCCAATTGAAGGAACCCGATCACCTGTGGGAGCGGGCTTGCTCGCGAAGGCGTCAGCAGACACACCACAGATCTAGGCAGCAGCCCACGCCTGCAAACTCAAATGCGCCTTCTCCCCCGGCGCCAGATGCAGGCTGTCGGTACCGCCCGCCGCCGCTTCGACACAGACAAACTCCGTCACTTCATCCCAGCTCACGCCCAACAGGGGGCGCGAGCCCGGATGCCAGACCACGGTGTCTCCGCTGTCACCGGTATCGATGCACAACTCGCGCTGCCAGGCGTGATCCTTGAGCTGTAATTCGCCGTCGTGCTGGAACACCCGCTGACAGCCGCCATCGACGCGCAACTCGCCTTCCTGCTGACAGGACTGGCGGCTCAGTTGGTCATAACCCTGCGCACCTTCGAGCCCAGACAGCGCTATCTCACCGACATCACCAATACGCCAGTAAGCGTGCAAAGCCTGGCTCAATTGGCACGGCATGTCGTCCTGATGCTCGGTGCTCAGGCGTAATTCCATGCGTTCACCGAGGTGCGCATGCAGGTCAACCTGCCAGTCGCACAACTGCAATTGCCAGTGCAGTCGCACGCCATCCTCGGCGCTGCTGCTGTCGAGCAATTTCCAGTCGAGCAGTCGTGCCCAGCCATGGGATGGCCAGGCATTTTCGCTCGGATGGCGGCCATACCACGGCCAGCACACCGGCACGCCGCCGCGAATGGCGCCAACGTGGGGCCACTTTGCCGCACACCACAGCCACGGTTTCTGCCCGCGTGGCTGAAAGTGCAGCAACTGCGCGCCCTGGCGGCTGAACACCGCCTGACACAGCGGATGGTCGATCACCAGCACATCGCGCATCTGATAGCGCTCCCAGGCGAACACCGGTCGCTCGCGCAGGGATTTGAAGAAGCGTTGCAGCGGATGCTCATGCATTGGCCACGGTCCTGAAAATCATGGGGGTACTCAACAATCCACATTGCTCTTGTGGCGAGGGAGCTTGCTCCCGCTGGGCTGCGAAGCGGCCCCAAAACCATTCACTGCGGTGTGTCATTTAAACCTCATCATCAGGATTTACGACTGCTGCGCAGCCGAGCGGGAGCGAGCTCCCTCGCCACAAATGGGCACGACACAAACCTTGTATACGAGTCGCAAAAAAAAGCGGACAGCCTTGGCTGTCCGCAAATATGCGCACATAGAGAGGAGCTTATCGCAACAACGTCAGAACGTAGACTGAATTTTCAGGCCAGCGACCAATGCGTTGTCCACTTCATCCACACCACCCGGGTGAGTGATGTATTGCAGGTTAGGGCGTACGGTCAGCCAGTTGGTGACGTGGAAGCCGTAGTTGATCTCGTAGTTGTATTCGGTTTCACGAATTGGCGAGAACACCGGATTGTCGTAGTCCGAAACACCGTTGGACGCATTCAGGAACTCGGCGTTTTTCTTCACGTCATCGTTGACATGAATACGCGCCGCACCGATACCGACGTCATCTTTAGGACGCGCGTCGAACGGGCCCTTGTAGACAAACATCACCGACTGGTAGTTGTCGATGAAGTTGGTGTCCTTGTCGTGGAAGGTCGCGTTGGCGGCGATGTTCAGACCGCGAGTAGCATCACCGTTGTGGCTGGTGAGTTGCTGCTGCGCGACGAACCAGTAGCCGTGTTTGCTGCTGTGGGTCTTGTACGCGTCGCCAGTGGTTGCAGCGTCGAAGCCGTTGACGTCTTCACGGACGTCATTGGCGTCAGCCGTGCTCTTGTAGTAACCGACGCGGTATTCGCCCGGCAGGCTGTTGACCTTCGGCGACCAGACCAGTTCGACTGGCAGAACGGTGCCTTTGGTGCCGCTGCCGCTGAGCTTGAAGCCGTTGCCGTGTTCCAGTTGCGACGGGTTCTGGTTGTAAGCACCGATCTGCGCGTAGAGCTCGTCGTTGATGTTGTACTTCACACGGATCGCGGCCTGGCTGACCGGCCAGTTGTACCAGATGTTGGTCGCCCAGTTACCCACTTGCGAGCCGCAGAACGCCAGGTTCTGGAAGTCGCACGGGAAGGTGTTGAAGTCTTCGCCTTCACCGAAGTAACCGGCCTTGACGTCGAGCTTGTTGTCGAAGAACTGGTGCTGAATCCACAACTGGGTCAGACGCACCATGTGGCCACGACCGTAGACTTCCTGCGAAGACGACAGAGTGCCGGCACGCGGATCGCCAACGCGGTCGTTGGAGATGTTTTGCCCGTTACGGTTGGTCAGCTGGATCTTGGCCTGAGTGTTGTCCCAGCCCCAGAGTTTTTGCAGGTCCAGCGCCACGCCCAGACCGAACTGATCGCTGTAGCGACCGGTCTTGTCGTCGTTGTAGCCGCCATGCAGGTTGGCACCCATTTCCCCAACGTAGTCAGCCTTGATGTCGATACCTTGCTCGATCAGCTTGGTCCGCTCGCCACCCCAGTCACCGGTCATCCATTTCGAGTCGGAGCTGAAGGCATCCGCCGCCATGGCGTTACCGGCCAGCACCAATGCCGCCGCAGCTGACACTTGGCAGATCAACCGGGCATTGACGTGTTTCTTTTTCATCCCTACATCCTCGTCTTTATTGTTATTAACTGTTTTTTTCCAACGCGGTTTACATAAATTGCGATGCTCGACAGACCGGGCAGCGCTTGCTCCTTGTAGGAGTGAGCCTGCTCGCGATAGCGGTTTTACATTCAACATCTCTGTCGACTGATACACCGTCATCGCGAGCAGGCTCACTCCTACATTGATCTTCAGCGACCCTTGAACTGGGCCACGTTCGCCGACCGCGCTTCGGCCTGCGCCTGGCCCGCAACGCCCAGACGCTCGCCAGTCCTGGCATCGAACAACAACACTTTCGACGGATCGAATTGCAGGGTCAGGGTCTCGCCCACCTGCGGTGCCACGTCCGGCGCCAGGCGGCAGCAGACCTTGGTCTCATTCAGGTTGACGAACACCAGCGTGTCCGGACCGGTCGGCTCGGTGACCTGCACTTCGGCCTTGATGCTCGGCAGGCCATTGCCCTCGCCGTTCGCCAGAACAATCTGTTCCGGGCGCAGGCCGAGGATCACTTCGCGATCTTCCAGCCCTGCATCCTGCATGCTCATCGGCAACTCGCAACGCGCCTGACCGCTGTCGAGCAGTGCCAGCAAACGACCGTCCTTGCGTTGCAGACGCAGCGGAATGAAGTTCATCGGCGGCGAACCGATAAAGCTCGCCACGAACAGGTTGGCCGGATCGTTGTAGATCTCTTTCGGCGTGCCGAACTGCTGAATGATCCCGTCCTTCATCACCGCCACTTTGTCGCCCAGGGTCATTGCTTCGATCTGGTCGTGGGTCACGTAGACCGTGGTGGTTTTCAGGCGCTGGTGCATCAGTTTCATTTCGGTGCGCATCTCGACGCGCAGCTTGGCGTCGAGGTTCGACAGCGGTTCGTCGAACAGATAGATCTTCGGACGACGCGCCAACGCACGGCCCATCGCCACGCGCTGTTGCTGACCACCGGAGAGCTGGCCCGGCTTGCGGTTGAGCAGGTGCTCGATCTGCAGCAGCTTGGCCACGCGCGCGACTTCTTCGTCGATCGCCGACTGGCTCATCTTGCGAATTTTCAGACCGAACTCGATGTTCTCGCGCACGCTCATGGTCGGGTACAGCGCGTAGGACTGGAACACCATGGCGATGTCACGATCCTTCGGGCTCATGCCGCTGACGTCCTGATCGCCGATCATGATCGCGCCACCGGTGATGGTCTCGAGGCCGGCGATGCAGTTCATCAGGGTCGACTTGCCGCAGCCCGACGGGCCGACCAGAATCAGGAACTCACCGTCCTTGATCGACAGTTCGATGTTCTTCAGGGTGTCCGGCAGGCCGGCACCGTAGGTCTTGTTGACGTTGCGAAGTTCGAGCGTTGCCATGATTACCCCTTGACTGCGCCGGCCGTCAGCCCGCGCACGAAATACTTGCCTGCGACCACATAGACCAGCAGGGTCGGCAGGCCGGCGATCATCGCCGCTGCCATATCAACGTTGTATTCCTTGGCGCCGGTGCTGGTGTTGACCAGGTTGTTCAGCGCCACCGTGATCGGTTGCGAATCACCGCTGGAGAACACCACACCGAACAGGAAGTCGTTCCAGATCTGGGTGAACTGCCAGATCAGGCAAACCATGATGATCGGGGTCGACATCGGCAGAATGATCTGCCGGAAAATCGTGAAGAAACCCGCGCCATCCAGCCGTGCAGCCTTGATCAGCGCATCGGGAATGCTCACGTAGTAATTACGGAAAAACAGCGTGGTAAACGCCAGACCGTAGACCACGTGGACGAAGACGAGGCCGGTGGTGGTGCTCGCCAGGCCCATCTTGCCGAGCGTGAACGAGGCTGGCAGCAGCACGGTCTGGAACGGCAGGAAGCAGCCGAACAGCAGCAGACCGAAGAACAGCTGCGAACCGCGGAAGCGCCAGAACGACAGCACGTAGCCGTTCAACGCGCCGATGGCGGTGGAGATGACCACGGCCGGTACGGTGATCTTGATCGAGTTCCAGAAGTAACCGTCAACCGTGGCCCAGGCCTTGACCCAGCCGATGCCGCTGACCACGGTCGGCCAACTGAGCAGGTTGCCGGTGCTGATGTCTTCCGGGGTCTTGAAGCTGGTCAGCAGCATCACCACCAGCGGAATCAGGTACAGCAGGACCGCGAGGATCAGCACCGCGTAGATCGCCACGCGACTCAGGCTGAAAGCGGGTTTGGCAGCGAGACTAGTCATTACGCTTGGTCCTCAGCTCGGAGTACAGGTAAGGCACGATGATCGCGAGAATCGCACCGAGCATCAGAATCGCACTGGCCGAGCCCATGCCCATCTGGCCGCGACTGAAGGTGAAGGAGTACATGAACATCGCCGGCAGGTCGGAGGAATAACCCGGGCCACCCGCCGTCATCGCCGCGACCAGGTCGAAGCTCTTGATCGCGATGTGCGCCAGAATCATCACCGCACTGAAGAACACCGGACGCAAGCTTGGCAACACGACTTTCCAGTAGATGGTCGGCATGCTCGCGCCATCGATCTGCGCGGCACGGATGATCGACTGATCGACCCCACGCAGGCCGGCGAGGAACATTGCCATGATGAAGCCCGAGGCTTGCCACACGGCGGCGATCACCAGGCAGTAGACCACGCGATCCGGGTCGATCAGCCAGTCCAGACGGAAGCCTTCCCAGCCCCAGTCACGCAACAATTTGTCCAGGCCCATGCCCGGGTTGAGCAGCCATTTCCACGCGGTACCGGTGACGATCATCGAGAGCGCCATCGGGTACAGGTAAATGGTGCGGATAAAGCCTTCGCGACGGATGCGCTGGTCGAGGAACACCGCCAGCAGCACGCCGATCACCAGCGTAATGCCGATGAACATGCCACCGAACACCGCGAGGTTCTTGCTCGCCACCCACCAGCGATCGTTGTCGAACAGCCGCGCGTATTGCGCCAGGCCGGCCCACTTGTAGTTGGGCAGGAACGTCGAGGTGGTGAACGACAGCACGAACGTCCACAGGATGTAGCCATAGAAGCCCACCAGCACGATGAACATGCTCGGCGCCAGCACCAGTTTCGGTAGCCAGCGCTGCAGTGCATCGAACGGCGAGGCCTTGCTGAACACAGCAACAGAACTCATGGGGAAATCCAGTACGAGAGAAAAGGACTACTTGGGCAACTCGTCCCCTTGTAGGAGTGAGCCTGCTCGCGATTGCGGTGTGTCAGTTGATGAATCTGTTACCTGACAAACTGCTATCGCGAGCAGGCTCACTCCTACAGGGGCCAAGGATTACTTGGCCGACTGAACCGCCGCGCCCAGTTTCTTGGCCGCATCGGCCGGGTCGGCTTTCGGGTCGTTGATGTAGTTGGTCACGACATCAAAGAATGCGCCCTGCACCGCCAGCGTGGTCGCCATGTTGTGCGCCATGCTCGGCTGCAGGCCACCGGACTTGGCGTCTGCCAGGAAGTCCTTGGCAGCGGTCTGCGCGCAGGAGTCGAAACCGAGTTTGTCCATGTTGTTCAACATGTCGTTACGTACCGGGATCGAGCCTTTGTTGATGCTGAAGACTTTCTGGAAGTTTTCACCCAGCACGACTTTGGCGATGTCCTGCTGACCGGCCGCAGTGCCTTTGTCTTTCTGCTTGAACACCGCGAGGGAGTCGATGTTGTAGGTGAACGCCTTGTCGGTGCCGGGGAAGGCCACGCACTCGTAATCCTTGCCGGCGACTTTCTTGGCAGCGGTCCATTCGGACTTGGCCCAGTCACCCATGATCTGCATGCCGGCCTTGCCGTTGATGACCTTGGCCGCTTCCAGGTTCCAGTCCTGACCCTTGCCGTCCTGGTCCATGTAGGTCGCGACTTTCTTCAGCTCGGTCAGCGCCTTGACCATTTCCGGACCGGTCAGAGCTTTGTTGTCCAGGTCGACCAGGGCTTTCTTGTAGCCATCAACGCCCATGACCGAGAGCACCACGGCTTCGAACACGGTGCTGTCCTGCCAAGGCTGACCGCCGTGAGCCAGCGGGATGAAGCCCGCAGCCTTGAGCTTGTCGCCGGCGGCGTAGAATTCTTCGAGGGTGGTCGGGTTCTTGGTGATGCCGGCCTTTTTGAAGACTTCCGGGTTGATCCACAGCCAGTTCACCCGGTGAATGTTCACCGGTACGGCCACGTAATCACCGTCGTACTTCACGGTATCGGAGACTTTCTTGTCGAGCAGGCTGTCCCACTTCTCTTCTTTGGCCACGTCCTTCAGGACGTCGGTGTCGAGCAGACCGGTGGAAGCCCACTCCTGGATGTCCGGGCCCTTGATCTGGGCGACACCTGGTGGGTTGCCGGCAACGGCGCGGCTTTTCAGCACGGTCATCGCCGTGGCACCGCCACCGCCGGCGACAGCGCCGTCTTTCCAGGTGAAACCGTCTTTTTCGACTTGCGCCTTGAGCACATCAACGGCGGCTTTTTCGCCACCGGACGTCCACCAGTGCACGACTTCGACCGAACCTTTGGATTCGGCAGCGGAAACACTGAGAGGCAGAATTGCGAGCGGGAACAGGGAGGCGACAGAAATGACAGTAGCGAGGCGAGAAATCGCATTCATCTGAGATGTACCTTTCTTGTTGTTATGCATGCAAGTCTGGTGCTTGCGCTGCACAGGAGTTTAAACAGGGCGATTCCCTTCGCAGGTAACGAAGGGACGCGCAAATGTCACCACATGGTTACACAGGAACAGGCCGGGATATTTGCGCCAGAGCTGTCGCCATACTCGGTGACAAGGGTAGACGAGGGATCAGTACTGCCTGCCAGGCATGATACAGATCGGGTTTGCCCGGCCAGATATCGGCGCTCGGACGGTTTTGCGGATCGAGTTCGTGATGCCAGCTGCCGTCGCAGCGATCGATGAAATGGCCTTCACAGAATTCCCAGAACAGCCGGTACCAGGTTTCGTATTGCGCATCACCGGTGCGTTTGAGCAAGGCGCTGGCAGCCGCGCTGGCTTCAGCATGGGTCCAGTGCAAGCGATGACGCACCACGGCTTTGTTGCCCCAGTCGAGGGTGTAAACGATCCCCGGCGCGCCATCGACGTCCCAGCCGTTTCGGCAATTCTGTTCGAAGAGTTTCTGTGCATCGGTCGCCAGCCAACCCGGCGTGAGCATCCCGGCCTGAACCCGCGCGGCTTCAAGGTGCAGCAACAGCCGCGCCCACTCGAAACCGTGGCCCGGCGTGGTGCCGTAAGGGCGGAAGCCGTCGGCCGGATTGTCGCGGTTGTATTCGCGCAGCGGTTGCCAGTTGCGGTCGAAGTGTTCGATGACCATGTAGCCATTGGCGGCGGCGTGACCGTGAATCACCCGCTCGACGATGCGCTGCGCACGTACCAGCCAGCGCGGATCTTCAGTGACATCGGCCAGCGCGAGGAACGCTTCGGTGGCGTGCATGTTGCTGTTGGCGCCGCGATAGGCTTCTTCTTCGCGCCAGTCGCGGTTGAAGAATTCGCGCATGGCGCCCTCTTCTTCGCTCCAGAAATACGTGTCGATGATGTCGATCGCATCATCCAGCAGCGCCTGGGCGCCGGGACGCTGCGCGACCACCGCCGAGCTGGCCGCGAGTGCGACAAAGGCATGCAGATAGGCGTTCTTGCCGGTGTTGCCATCGCGATGTTCGGCGACCGCAAACCAGCCGCCGTGCAGCGCATCCCGCAACGGCCCGCGCAGCGCCGCAATGCCGTGATCGACCAGCTCCGCGAACCCCGGCAGACCCTGAATGTGAGCCATGGCGAAACTGTGGGTCATGCGTGCAGTGTTCATGGTTTCGGCTTGCGCGTGCGCCGGCAAACGGCCGCGCTCGTCGAGATTGCCGAAACCCTCGGGCAGTCTGGAAGCCTTGGCGAATGCCAGCAGGCGCAGGCCTTCGTCGGCGAGCCATTGCTGGTGGGCAGGGGCATTCAGCCAACTGCTGAAGTCTGGGTGAAAGGTGTCCATGAGTGGCCCTTTTTTGTTGTTATGACTGCGGGCAGTCTAAACAACGGGCCGGGGTGGGCTTGTAACGAAGGGGGCGGGTTTTGTCACCAGCTCGTGACATTCAAATATTACTTGTGGCGAGGGAGCTTGCTCCCGCTGTGGCGCGAAGCGGCACCAAAAGAGGCCTGCTGCGCAGTCCAGCGGGAGCAAGCTCCCTCGCCACAGGGGCGGTATCAGTCAGCACTGCGCGGCAACTGCAACGTCACCCGCAACCCGCCCTCACGCAAATTCTGCAACGTCACCTCACCGCCATGGCTGTGGGCAATGTTGCGCGCAATGCCCAATCCGAGACCATAACCCTGCTGCTGCCCGGCCAAACGAAAGTGCGGCTCGAACACCTGCTCCAGCCGCTGCTCCGGTACGCCCGGGCCTTCGTCGTCGACGTGCAGGACGAACGCGCGCTCATCGTCATCAATGTGCAGATGCGCGTTCTGCCCATACTTCAGCGCGTTGTCGATCAGGTTGCCGATGCAGCGTTTCAACGCCAGAGGTTTGCCTGGATACGCCGCCAGCGCCTTGCCCTGCTGGGTCACGCGGCCATTGCCGTTGGGCGCCAGATACGGTTCTACGAGGCAGTCGAGTACATGATTGAGGTCGACCGGCTCGATGTTCTCGTGGATGTCGGTGTCTTTCACGCACTGCAGCGCGCCCTTTACCAGCAACTCCAACTCATCCAGATCGCGACCGAACTTGGCCTGCAACTTCTCGTCTTCGAGCAGTTCGACTCGCAAGCGCAGGCGGGTAATCGGCGTGCGCAGGTCATGGGAAATCGCGCTGAACAACTGGCTGCGTTCCGTCAGGTAACGGCTGATGCATTCGCGCATGGTGTTGAACGCACGACCCACTTCCACCACTTCACTGCCGCCGCCCTCGGCCACCGGCTCGACATCGGCACCCAGCGACAGATCCCGCGCCGCCCGCGCCAGACGCTTGAGCGGCCGGCTCTGCCAGTGCACCAGCAGGCCGATGAACAGCAGCAAAAAGCCGCTGGTGAGGACGATGAACCACACCTGCTGCGCCGGCAGGCCTTGCTCTTCAAGACTGGTGTAGGGTTCGGGCAACAGCGAGGCGATGTACAGCCATTCGCCCGGCGCCATCTGAATCTGCGTGACCAGCACCGGCGGATTCACCGGTTCCAGCGTCAGCGCGTAATGCGCCCACGAGCGCGGCAGCTCATCGAGTTTCAGCCCGGCATTGAAGATCCGCAGATCCTCGGGGCTGACGAAGGTCACCGAAATATCAGTGTCATGGCCCAGCGACTGGCGCAGCACTTCATCCACCGCTTGAATCACCGCGGCCTTTCGCGGAGTGATCGGCAGCACGTCCATACCCAGCGGTTTGTCGTTGAGCGTCACCACGAACCGGGTGCCGCCCATGCTGCGCAACTGGTCGAGCACCAGCGGCCGGTAAGCCACTGGCAGCGAGCGGAAATAACTGACGCTGGCGGTCATCGAATGGGCAAGGCTGCGGGCGCTGGTGACCAGGCCTTCAAGCTGGGTGGCACGCAGTTGCGAGACCCAGATCACGCTCGACAACGTCTGCGCAAACAACACCGCCAACAAGGTCAGCAGCAGCATCCGCCCAAGCAGCGAACGCGGCACCGGCACCTTGCTGGCGAGCCGGCGCAGCGACTCAGTGAGCATTGCCGGCAACCACATTGGCTGCCAGTTGGTAGCCACTGCCGCGCACGGTGCGGATCAGGCGCGGCGGTTTTTCTGTATCGCGCAGGCGCTGGCGCAAGCGGCTGACGGCCATGTCGACAATGCGGTCGAGCGGCATCAGGTCACGGCCACGGGTGGCGTTGCCGATGGTGTCGCGGTCGAGGATTTCCTGCGGATGATCGAGAAACAACTTCAGCAACGCGAAGTCGGCGCCGGAGAGAATCACTTCCTCACCGTCGGTGTGAAACAGCCGATGGCTGACCATGTCCAGCCGCCACTCGTCGAAGGCCAGCACGTCGCTGCCGCTGCGTTCCTGACCGAACTGCGCCCGCCGCAGCAGCGCCTTGATTCGGGCTTGCAGTTCGCGGGGGCTGAACGGTTTGCCGAGGTAGTCGTCAGCGCCGAGCTCCAGCCCGATTACCCGGTCGGCCTCATCGGAACTGGCGGTGAGCATGATGATCGGCACCTGCGCCTGACGCGGATGCTGACGCACCCAGCGGCACAGGCTGAAACCGTCTTCATCGGGCAGCATCACATCGAGGATCACCAGATCGCTCGGCGCCTCGTTGAGTGCCTGGCGGAAACTGGCGCCATCGGCCGTGGCCCGCACCTGAAACCCGGCGCGGGTCAGGTAGGTTTCCAGCAACTCGCGTATTTCCTGATCGTCATCGACCAACAATATCGACTTGTTGACTGAGCTCACTTCGAAGGCATCCTTGTTGTTGGAATTGGGGCGGATTATGCCTTAAGCATCGAACTTGCAAACACCACAGAACCACTGTGGGAGCGGGCTTGCTCGCGAAAGCGGTGTATCAGAGACATCTACGGTGACTCACACCCTGCTTTCGCGAGCAAGCCCGCTCCCACAATTGGATCGTGTTTCAGGCAGGGATTGCTTGCTCCAGTGCCACACCGGCACCCACCAACCCGGAATACGGCGCCGTCACCAGCCACACCGGAATGCCCTTGAAATAATCGCTCATGCAGCCCTTGTCGGCAAAGCTGCGGGCGAAGCCGCTTTCGACGAAGAAATCGGCAAAGCGCGGAATCACCCCGCCAACGATGTACACGCCGCCACGCCCACCGGTGGTCAGCACGTTGTTGCCGGCCACGCGGCCGAGCCAGCAGCAGAACTGCTCCAGCACTTCCAGCGCGATCGGATCGCCAGCCAGGCCGGCTGCGGTGATCGCTTCCGGCGTATCAAGCGTTGGTTCATGTCCGTCCACCGCACAGATCGCCCGATACACACGAGGCAAGCCGCCGCCGCTCAACGCAGTCTCGGCGCTGACGTGGCCAATCTCGTTGTGGATGTGCTGCCAGAGCTGGGTTTCACGCGGGCTGCTCAGCGGCAGATCAACGTGACCGCCCTCCCCCGGCAAGGCGGCAAACCGCCCTTCGCCGAGATCGAGCAAGGTGCCGACGCCCAGGCCAGTGCCCGGGCCGATCACCACCGCCGGGCGCAACGGCTCCGGCGTGCCTTCGCAGACCACGCGGAATTCGCCGGGTTGCAAGCGGGTCATGCCCAGCGCCATCGCCGAGAAGTCGTTGATCAGCAGCAGTTGCTCGACCTGCAAGGTTTTGCAGAACGCAGTGCGGCTCAGGCGCCAGTGGTTGTTGGTGAATTTGAATTCATCACCACTCACCGGCCCCGCCACCGACAGGCACACCGAACCGATCGAACCCGGCGCCAGACCGAGGCCGCTCAGGTACAGGCTGATCGCCTGTTCCGGGCTGGCGTGGTCGGCTGTCGCCAGCACCTGAACCGATTCCAGTTGCTGGTTTTTCCACAACGCGAACCGCGCGTTGGTGCCTCCGATATCACCGACCAAAGCCAGTTTCAATTAAGCGTCTCCAGGGCAGAAGTGAAGGCGCTGGCGCCCTGCTCCGCCGAGCTGAAGGCCAAACGCATGAAGCCAAACAGTTCGCGACCGCTGCCGATGTTGTTGCCCAACAGGCCTTTGGCGGGTTCGCGCGCTGCAAATTCGGCGGCGTCGACCTTGAGTTCCAAAGTGCCTTTGACGCCATCGACGCGGATGATATCGCCCTCTTGCACCCGCGCCAAAGCACCACCGACATAAGCTTCGGGGCTGACGTGAATCGCCGCCGGGATTTTCCCCGACGCGCCGGACATGCGCCCGTCGGTCACCAGCGCGACTTTGAAGCCGCGATCCTGCAGCACGCCGAGGAACGGCGTCATCTTGTGCAGCTCGGGCATGCCATTGGAGCGCGGGCCCTGGAAGCGCATGACCGCGACAAAATCCTTCTCCAGCAGACCGGCCTTGAACGCATCGGCCAGATCCTGCTGATCCTGAAACACCATGGCCGGTGCTTCGACGATCTGGTTTTCCAACGCCACGGCTGAAACCTTCATCACCCCGCGACCAAGGTTGCCTTCCATCACACGCAGACCGCCCTCGGCGGAGAATGCACGGGCGACCGGGCGCAGGATGTTTTCGTCGAGGCTTTCGATCGGGCCTTCGCGCCACACCAGCTCACCGTTATCGAGGAACGGCTCTTTGGTGTAGCGGCTCAAGCCATGGCCGAGCACGGTGTTGACGTCTTCGTGGAGCAGGCCGGCTTCGAGCAGCTCACGGATCAGGAACGACATACCGCCAGCGGCCTGGAAGTGGTTGATGTCGGCTTTACCGTTCGGGTAGACGTGGCTCAGGGTCGGCACGACTTCGGAGAGGTCGGCCATGTCCTGCCAGGTCAGCTGGATGCCAGCGGCCATGGCGATGGCCGGCATGTGCAGGGTGTGGTTGGTCGAGCCGCCGGTGGCGTGCAGCGCGACGATCGAGTTGACCAGCGCCTTCTCGTCAACGATTTCGCCGATCGGCATGAAGTTGCCGTTCTGCTTGGTCAAGCGTGTGACCTGATGCGCGGCTTCGCGGGTCAGGGCATCACGCAGCGGAGTGTTCGGGTTGACGAAAGACGCGCCCGGCAAGTGCAGGCCCATGACTTCCATCAGCAACTGGTTGGTGTTGGCGGTGCCGTAGAAGGTGCAGGTACCCGGGCTGTGGTAGGACTTCATCTCCGATTCCAGCAGCTCTTCGCGGGTCGCCTTGCCTTCGGCGTACTTCTGCCGCACGTCGGCTTTTTCCTTGTTGGAAATCCCCGAGACCATCGGCCCGCCCGGGACGAAGATCGTCGGCAGATGGCCGAAGCGCAACGAACCCATCATCAGCCCCGGCACGATCTTGTCGCAGATGCCGAGCATCAGCGCGCCGTCGAACATGTTGTGCGACAGCGCCACCGCCGTGGACATCGCGATCACTTCGCGGCTCGGCAGGCTCAGCTCCATGCCCGGCTCGCCCTGGGTCACGCCATCGCACATCGCTGGCGTACCGCCGGCGAACTGGCCGACCGAACCGATTTCGCGCAAGGCGTTTTTGATCTGCTGGGGAAAGACTTCGTACGGCTGGTGCGCCGAGAGCATGTCGTTATACGAAGAAACAATGGCGATGTTCGCCGAGTTCATCATCCGCAAGCTGTGCTTGTCTTCGCTGCCGCACCCGGCCACGCCGTGGGCGAAGTTGGCGCATTGCAGCTTGCCGCGCATCGGCCCGTCGGTAGCGGCACCGCGAATCAGTGCAAGGTAAGCCTGACGCGTGGCGCGGCTGCGGGCGATAAGCCGTTCGGTGACCTCAAGAACGCGGGGATGCATGTGTAGAACTCCAGGCTAACGGATGTGGCGACCTGATTGTCTATGCTGATCAAACGCCGTTGTTGTTGGAATGACAGACGGCTTTTTTGACCATTCGGACCAGTTGATTCAGGTCACTCGTTGTAGATAAAACAAAATATTGCCACTAAAAAGGCTTGTTTTCTATTTTTATGCGAATAATCTTGTAATTCCAACAACAAAACGACGGCGGCGCTGTTCAATGACTCTTCGAATCGCAATCAATGGTTTTGGCCGCATCGGCCGTAATGTCCTGCGCGCACTGTATACCCAAGGCTATCGACAGGATTTGCAGATCGTCGCCATCAACGATCTGGGCGACAGCGCTATCAATGCCCATCTGCTCAAATACGACACCGTTCACGGCACATTCGACGTCGAAGTGGCCCATGACAATGAGAGCCTGACGGTCAATGGCGACCGTATTGCGGTCAGCGCCATTCGCAACCCGGCCGAGCTGCCATGGGCGGCGGAAAAAATCGACGTGGTGTTCGAATGCACCGGTCTGTTCACCGACCGCGCCAAAGCCGCCGCGCATCTTACTGCCGGCGCGCGCAAAGTCATCATCTCGGCCCCGGCCAAGGGCGCCGACGCCACCGTGGTGTACGGCGTGAACCACGACATTCTGCGCCAGTCGCACCAGATCATCTCCAACGCTTCGTGCACCACCAACTGCCTGGCGCCGGTGGCACAGGTCCTGCACCGCGAGTTGGGGATCGAAAGCGGTCTGATGACCACGATTCATGCCTACACCAACGACCAGAACCTCACCGACGTCTACCACACCGACCCGTACCGCGCGCGTTCGGCCACGCAGAACATGATCCCGAGCAAGACCGGCGCCGCCGAAGCGGTAGGCCTGGTGCTGCCGGAACTGGCGGGCAAACTGACCGGCATGGCCGTGCGGGTGCCGGTGATCAATGTGTCGCTGGTGGATCTGACTGTGCAGCTGAAGAAGGAAGCCACGGCCGACGAGGTCAACGCGCTGATGAAAGCCGCCAGCCAGCACTCGAAAATTTTGGGTTACAACACGTTGCCGCTGGTTTCCAGCGACTTCAACCACAACCCGCTGTCGTCGATCTTCGACGCCAACCACACCAAAGCCAGCGGCAAACTGCTGAAGGTGCTGGCCTGGTACGACAACGAATGGGGCTTCTCCAACCGCATGCTGGATAACTGCCTGGCGCTCTGCAACGCGTAGTAATTCCTTCCTCCCATGTGGGAGCGGGCTTGCTCGCGAAGGCGTCGTGTCAGGCAATTAATGTATCGACTGACTCACCGCATTCGCGAGCAAGCCCGCTCCCACAGGTTTCTGATTTCAATCTGAAATCAACACTTGACCACTCGGCTGGATGATAAGCATTATCATTCGCTCGAAATGGATCAGGTTCCCCCGTGAGTCAATCGCGCTTCAATCATGTCTTCCTCTCTCAGCGCACGTCCCTGCTGCGCACGATCGAGCGGATGGTCAACAACCACAGCACCGCCGAAGACCTGTTGCAGGAGACCTACCTGCGCGTCACGCGGGCGCTGAGCGAGCGCGCCATCGATCACCTTGAACCCTTCGTGTTCCAGACCGCGCGCAATCTGGCGCTGGATCACCTGCGTGCGCGCAAGATCCATTCGCGGACCATGGTCGATGACGTGCCGCAGGATGTGGTGCACAGCGTCGCCGCCCCTGTCAGCAGCGCCGAAGACGCCGCCCACGCCGAACAATTGCTGGAGCGCCTGAACGTGAGCCTCAGTCAACTCAGCCCGCGTCAGCAGCAGATTTTCATCCTCAGTCGCCTGCACGGGCACAGCTATCAGGAAATCGCCGACGAACTGAATGTTTCCCTCAGCACCGTGCAGAAAGAACTCAAGCTGATCATGACCATTTGTATTGGCGTCGCCGAACGTCTGAATGGCGACTGAAGTCGTAGGGCTTTTCTGTAAGTGTCGGGATCGCCTGCACTGATCATTGGGCTTTGCTACCCTTGGCCGACTTTTACGCTTCATTTAAAAAACAGCCGTGCACAGACACTGCCGAGGAAACACCGTGACGGACACCCACCGCTCGCCTTCGCCCGCAACGGCGCAGGACGCCGCCCGTGCAATGGATCAGGCACTCGACTGGCTCATTGTGCTCGGCAGCCCGGACGAGGAACAGACCCGGCAGTTCCATGCCTGGCTGGCGGCCGATCCGTTGAATACCGAGGCGTTCGCCAAGGCGCAGGCAGTCTGGGACGGGCCGCAAGTCGCCCAGTGCGCGCAAAGCCTCGCGGCCAAACCGGCGAAAGTCACCGTCCTCAAGCGGTTGCGTCCGCACTGGAAACCGTTGGCGACTGCTGCGGTGCTGATTCTGGGCCTGTTCAGTTTCAGCAATCTGCCGATGCGCCTGCAGGCCGATCACCTGACCGTGGTCGGCGAGCGTCAGCGCCTGCAACTGGAGGATGGCTCCAAGGTGCTGCTCAACACGAACTCGGCATTCTCCAGCACCATCAATGACCGGCAGCGCGTGGCGCGGCTGTATCAGGGCGAAGCGTTTTTCGAGGTGGCCAGCAACCGTGGTCAACCGCTGGAAATCGATGCCGGCCCGGTGCAGGCCAGCGTGCGCGACACCGCGTTCGCCGTGCGCTATCTGGACGGCGTCGCGCAGGTCAATGTGCAGCGCGGCGATGTCGATCTGCGCGCCACGCACAACGACGCGCGGGTGCGCTTGTCCGCCGGGGAAAGCATCCGTATCGGGCCCAACGGTTTCGATCGCCCGGCCAAGCTCGATGCTGCGACTGATCTGGCCTGGGTCCAGGGCCGCCTGGTGTTCGAGAACTGCCCGTTGAATCAGGTGCTGGCCGAACTGCGCCGCTACTACCCGGGCTGGATCATCAACACCAACGAGCAGTTGGCCGACGTCAACGTCACCGGCAACTACCGCCTCGACCAGCCGCTGGACGTGGTGCGTTCCCTCGCCCACATCACCTCGGCGCGCCTGCAGGAATTCCCGGCGCTGGTGATCCTTAACTAAATGAGAATTATTTTTACTCGATAGCCAAAGCCCGTTCGTCTCGTTATAGCCAATGCAATTGATTCGCATCTTCGGAGGCGAATCAGCACCTATAAAGATTCGTGCGACACGGAGCGCTATCGATGTCCTCTCGCCTTACCCGCCAGACTGCTTCCCCTTCCCGCGTATTGTCGCTGCTGACGGCCGCCATCCTCATGGCCGGCACCGCACCGCTGATGGCTGCCAGCGAACAGCCGGCGCGCAACATGGGTGATTATTCGTTCTCCATCGGCCAGCAACCGCTGGTGTCGGCGCTCAATGCCTTCACCAGTGTGACCGGCTGGCAGGTCGGTTTACCGGCAGAACTGGGTCAAGGCGTGTCGTCGCCGGGTGTGCGCGGTTCGCTGCCGCCGGAAAAAGCCCTGGAACGCCTGTTGGTGGGGACCAACCTGAGCTTCCGCAAGCTGAGCAACAACAACGTGGTGCTGGAGAAGCGCAGCTCCAGCGGCGCACTCAATCTTGATCAGGTGACCATCAGCGCCACCCGCCAGGAACAGTCGGTCAATAGCGTTCCGGCCACCGTCACTGTGCAGACCCGCCAGGATCTGGATCGCAACAACGTCAACACCATCAAGGATCTGGTGCGCTACGAGCCGGGCGTGTCCGTCGGCGGCGCCGGCCAGCGTGGCGGTATCAGCGGCTATAACATCCGCGGCATCGACGGCGACCGCATCCTGACGCAGGTTGACGGCGTCGAAGTGCCGGACGGTTTCTTCAATGGCCCGTACGCCAAGACCCAGCGCAATTACGTCGACCCGGAAATCGTCAAACGCGTGGAAATCCTACGGGGTCCGGCCTCGGTGCTGTACGGCAGCAACGCCATCGGCGGCGCCGTCAGCTACTACACCCTCGACCCGGACGACATCATCAAGCCCGGCAAAGATGTCGGCGCTCGCTTCAAAACCGGTTACAGCTCCGCCGATGAGAGCTGGCTGAAATCCGCCACCGTCGCCGGGCGTGCCGAGCAGTTCGACGGCTTGCTGCACTTCAGCCAGCGCGACGGTCACGAAACCGATTCCTACGGCAGCAACAACGGCACTGGCCTGGCGCGCACCGCTGCCAACCCGGAAGACGTCAAGGCCACCAACGTTCTGGCGAAGATCGGCTGGAACTACAACGAAGATTCCCGTCTGGGCCTGACCTACGAGAAGTACAAGGACGATCGCGACACCGATCAGAAAAGTGCCTACGGCGGCCCGTACTTCAACGGCGCGCCGACCATCCCCAACAGCATGCTGCCCGGCGGCATGTACCAGTGGCGCACCGGCAATGACACCATCACCCGCGAGCGTTTCGGCCTCGAGCACAGCTTCGCCCTCGACAGCCTGCTGGCCGATAACGTGAAGTGGAGCCTCAATCACCAGATCGCCAAAACCGATCAGAGTACCGAAGAGTTCTACTATCCGATGACCCGTAAAGTGCTGCGCACCCGCGACACGGTCTACGAGGAAAAACAGTGGGTATTCGATGCGCAACTGGACAAGGCCTTCGCCATCGGTGACACCGATCACGTGCTGACCTACGGCACCACGATCAAGCAGCAGAAGGTCACCGGCTCGCGCAGCGGCGACGGCAAGTGCCTCGCAGTCGGGCGTGGTTGCACCGCCATCGGCGCCACCAGCGCGGCGGATGTGCTGAAAAAATCCAGCGACTTCCCGGACCCGACCATCAACACCTACAGCCTGTTCGCCCAGGATCAGATCAGCTGGAACAAGTGGACCTTCCTGCCGGGCCTGCGCTACGACCACACCCAGCTCAAGCCGCACATCACCCAGGAATTCCTCAACACCGTGGCCGCCGACGGCAACGGCACGGTCAGCGACGCGAACAAGAGCTGGCACAAAGTCTCGCCCAAATTCGGCCTGACCTACGCCCTGACCGACAATTACACCTGGTACGGCCAGTACGCCGAAGGTTTCCGAACGCCAACCGCCAAAGCGCTGTACGGGCGCTTCGAAAACAGCACCACCGGCTACAACGTGGCGCCGAACCCGAACCTGGAACCGGAAAAAAGCAAAAGCTATGAAACCGGTCTGCGCGGCAACTTCGAACAAGGCTCGTTCGACGTGGCGGTGTTCTATAACAAATACCGCGATTTCATCAACGAAGACGCGGTCACTCCCGGTTACGACGAGCTGACCTTCCAGTCGAGCAACATCAAGCACGCGACCATCAAGGGCGCCGAAGTCAAAGGTCGCCTGAACCTCGATGCGTTCGGCGCGCCGCAGGGCCTCTACACCCAAGGCTCGATCGCTTACGCCTACGGTCGCAACAACGACAACGGCGAGCCGCTCAACAGCGTCAATCCGCTGACCGGCGTATTCGGTCTGGGTTACGACCAGGACAACTACGGCGGCCTGCTGAGCTGGACCGTGGTGAAGAAAAAGGATCGCGTCGACGACAGCAACTTCAAGTCGCCGGATGGCGTCAGCAGCCAGTTCAAGACCCCGGGCTTCGGCATTCTCGATCTGGCCGGCTATTACAAAGTCACCGACGACGTCACCGTCAGCGGCGGTATCTACAACCTGACCGACAAGAAGTACTGGCTGTGGGATGACGTGCGCGGTTACGACAGCGTCGGCGAAGCCTCGGTGACGCAACCGGCCAACCTCGATCGCCTGACCCAGCCGGGCCGCAACTTCGCGATCAATCTGGTCTGGGACATCTGAACCGCACGGCCCTGCGACGCGCATTGATCAACGCGTCGCGGGGCTTTTTTTACGGTCTGGCAGCTGCCCGTTCGTCTCGTTATCAAGCGCCTCTTTTATCAAGGACACCCCCATGACCACTTCGGAAAAAGCCCTGCGTTCACAACGCCTGAACCAGATCACCCACGAGCCGCACAGCAAGCTCGACGCCCTGGTCAAGGCCCACGCGCCGTTCGAAACCCGCGCTAACTTCGCGCGTTTCGTGGTCGCGCAGTACCTGTTCCAGTCGGAACTGGTCGATCTCTATAACAATGCCGAACTGACTGCCATCGTCCCGGATCTGCCGGCCCGTTGCCGCGCGGATGCGGCCAAGGCTGACCTGGCGGATCTCGACACCGACATCCCGCCACCGGTGGCCGGTGCGCTGAAAAACCCGAGCAAGGCCCGTGCCCTCGGCTGGATCTTTGTTTCCGAAGGTTCGAAGCTCGGCGCTGCGTTCCTGATCAAACGTGCGGTGGCGCTGGAGCTGAGCGAAACCTTTGGTGCCCGTCACCTGGGTGAACCGGAAGGCGGCCGTGCCGAAGGCTGGAAAAGCTTCGTGCGCACCCTCGATTCCCTGCAGTTCACCGCCGAAGAGGAAGCCGAAGTCGAGCAAGGCGCAATCGACGCGTTCAACCGCTTCACCGTGCTGCTGGAACAGGCTTACGCCACAGAAGCCGAACCGGCCTGACACACAGCAAATTCCCCTTGTAGGAGTGAGCCTGCTCGCGATGGCGGTGTATCAGTCGACATTAATGTTGAATGACCGGATGCCATCGCGAGCAGGCTCACTCCTACAGGGGAACGGTGTAAGCCTGTAAGATTCCCGTCCCGCTTCAAAAGCAACCGCTGAGCCCATGCCGCAACCCGCCACCTCAAAACTCGCCCGACTGCTGTTCGGCCTGCTGGCCTATGTCAGCCTCGGCATTGGCCTGATCGCCATCGTCGTGCCCGGCCTGCCGACCACCGAGTTCATCCTGCTCGCCGCCTGGGCCGCGACTCGCAGCTCGCCGCGCCTGAGCGCCTGGCTGGAAAACCATCGGCTGTTCGGGCCGATCCTGAGCAACTGGCGCAACGGCAAGATCATCGCGCGCAAAGCCAAGGTCAGCGCCACCATCAGCATGCTGCTGTGCGCGACGTTGATGCTGGTAATGCTCGATCACGGCTGGCCGGTGTATCTGGCGATTGCCGGGATGAGTCTGGGCAATCTGTGGATCTGGTCGCGCCCGGAAACCATGCCCTCCTCCTGACTCACAGCTCCCCCTGTGGCGAGGGAGCTTGCTCCCGCTGGAGTGCGAAGCGCTCCCCTGCATTTCTTCTGATTCACCGTGTTTACCGGGTTTGCGACGGCTTCGCCGCCGAGCGGGAGCAAGCTCCCTCGCCACAACAGCCTCATCACCTCCCCGGTGTTCATCAGGCTGAAACTTCCCTGTAATTAATCGCCTTTTCAGCACATTCCCCTGCGCAAACGTTTAGCGCTGACCGTTCGTCGGCAAGCGGCTCATGCCCTCTCGCTGCGCGCCGATGAGCAATGCATGGCGCTGAATGGATTTGGCGAACCGGGTAGTTCATCCCGTGGCCACCTGCTCATTCATTCACGAGATCGCCCCATGTTCGACTCTCTCTCCATTCGCCTGAAAATCGTCCTGCTCTCCGGCCTGTGCCTGCTGGGTGTGGTTGCGCTGATCGTCGGCATGAACATTTACCAGACCAACCAGAACGACGAACTGGTCAGCAACTCCAGCAACCAGTTGCTCACTGCCAGTGTGCAGAACCTGTTGCAGGCCAAAGCCGCCGAGCAAGCAGTGCGGGTGCAGAAGACCTTTGGCGAAAGCCTGACGGTGATCACCGCGCTGGCCGATCAGATCAAGGACATGCGCGCACTGGCCGCCAAGCGTTCGCTGGACGCCGGGGCCCTGCGTGAAGAATTGAACCAGAGCCTGAAAACCGCGTTCGAGCGCAACGACAAGGTGCTCGGCATCTGGCTCGCCTTCGAACCCAACGGCCTCGACGGCAAGGACAGCGAGTTCGTCAACGATGCCGCGCGTCAGTCCAATGAAGCCGGGCGTTTTGCAACTTACTGGAGCCGCGCTGCCGGCTCGGCGCTGAACACGATCATGGTCGAAGAAGACATGACCAAGACCACCCTCAGCGTCAGCGGCACGCCGTACAACAGCTGGTACACCTGCCCTCGTGACAACAAGCGTACTTGCCTGCTCGACCCGTATGCCGACACCGTGGGCGGCAAGGAAATGTTGATGACCACCATTTCCGTGCCGTTGATCGTCGACGGCAAGGCCATCGGCGTGGTCGGTGTCGACATCGCCCTTGATGCCCTGCAAGCGGCGGCGGTGGAGTCCCAACGCAACCTGTTCAACAACGCCGGACACATGCTGATCGTTTCGGGCAGCGGCGTGCTCGCTGCCGACAGTTCCGATGCGACCAAGGTCGGTAAAAAGATCAGCGATACCCTCGGTGCCGACGGCAAGGATCTGCTGCAACTGGTCAGCAGCGGTACGCCGAAGATTCTTGAACAGGGCGAGCTGATTCGCGCGGTGTATCCGGTCGATCCGATTGGCAACTCGCGGGCCTGGGGTGTGGTCATCGACTTGCCGAAACAGGTGCTGCTAGCCGACTCGGTCAAGCTGCAAGCGGTACTCGACGATGCGCAGGAAACCGGTGTGCTCACTGCGTTGCTGGTGGCTGTGGTGGCCGGTCTGGTCGGTCTGCTGCTGATCTGGCTCACCGCCTCGGGCGTGACCCGGCCGATCAACAGCGTCGCCGAGATGCTGAAGAACATCGCCAGCGGTGAAGGCGATCTGACCCAGCGCCTGAACTACAGCAAGAAGGATGAACTGGGCGAACTGGTGAACTGGTTCAACCGCTTCCTCGACAAGCTGCAACCGACCATCGCCCAGATCAAGCAGAGCATCACCGAAGCGCGCGGCACTGCTGATCAGTCATCGGAAATCGCCCGCCAGACCAGCGAAGGCATGCAGGTGCAGTTCCGCGAGATCGATCAGGTCGCCACCGCCTCCAACGAAATGAGCGCCACCGCCCACGACGTCGCCAACAGCGCGTCGAACGCGGCCAACGCCGCCAAGGGCGCCGACCAGTCGGCCAAAGACGGCATGTCGATCATCGAGCGCAGCACCCGCGACATCAATCAACTGGCCGATGAAGTCAGCAAAGCGGTAACCGAAGTCGAAGCGCTGGCGGTCAACAGCGAGCAGATCGGTTCGGTGCTGGAAGTCATCCGCAGCATCGCCGAACAGACCAACCTGCTGGCGCTCAACGCCGCCATCGAAGCGGCGCGCGCCGGGGAAAGCGGTCGTGGTTTTGCGGTGGTGGCCGACGAGGTGCGCAACCTCGCCAAGCGCACTCAGGATTCGGTGGAAGAAATCCGCATCGTCATCGAACGCATCCAGATCGGCACCCGTGGCGTGGTCGCGACCATGCACTCGAGCCAGACTCAGGCGCACAACAACGCCGGGCAGATCCGTCAGGCGGTGGATGCGCTGGGCAAGATCAGCGATGCGGTGACCGTGATCAGTGATATGAACCTGCAGATCGCCAGCGCCGCCGAACAGCAGAGCGCCGTGGCCGAAGAGGTCAACCGCAACGTCTCGGCGATTCGCACCGTGACTGAAACCCTGACCGAGCAGGCCACCGAGTCGGCGGCGATCAGCAGCCAGCTCAATGCCCTGGCGAGCCAGCAGATGAAGCTGATGGATCAGTTCCGCGTCTGAAAATCACCACAGTCCCTTTGTGGGAGCGGGCTTGCTCGCGAACGCGGTATGTCAGCGACATTTGAAGTGACTGACACTCCGCATTCGCGAGCAAGCCCGCTCCCACAGGGTTGAGTGTTCGGCGTTCGGTTTTTTCATCTGGCCCGAGATTTTTTTGCACTATCATCGCCCTCTCTCCCGGAGGGCCTTCGATGACTGATTTACTCACGTCCATTCAAGCCGCACTCGGCTTGCCCCACACGCCGATTCCGTTCACCGCCAGTGGCGCCCTGCCCTCGGCGTTCGCCGTCAGCGACCTGGCCTGCGCCAGCATCGGCGCTGCCGGTCAGGCCGTCAGCGAACTGCTCCGGCAACAGACCGGGCACTTGCCCGCCGTGGAAGTCGATCGACGTCTGGCCTCGTTCTGGTTCGCCACCTCGTTACGCCCGATCGGCTGGGAAGTCCCGCCGCTGTGGGATCCGGTCGCCGGCGACTACGCAACCAAGGACGGCTGGATCCGCCTGCACACCAACGCCCCACATCACCGTGCTGCGGCTGAAAGCGTGCTCGGTACCTGCGCCGACCGCGCTGCAATGGCGGCGAAAGTCGCGCAATGGCGCAGCGCCGATCTGGAGCAAGCGGTGGTCGAGGCCAAGGGCTGCGCCGCCGAAATGCGCAGTTGGGCGCAGTGGCAACAGCATCCGCAGGGATTGGCAGTGAATGCCGAGCCGCTGGTGCATTTCATCGATTCGCAGGATGAAAAGGCCAACGCGTGGCAAGGCTCCGTGGAGCAACCGCTGGCCGGGCTCAAGGTGCTCGACCTGACCCGCGTGCTCGCCGGCCCCACCGCCAGCCGTTTTCTCGCGGGCCTCGGTGCCAACGTGCTGCGCATCGATCCGCCGAGCTGGAACGAGCCGGGCGTGGTGCCGGAAGTCACCCTGGGCAAACGCTGCGCACGGCTGAATCTGCAGCAACCGGACGATCGCGCGGTGTTCGAAAACCTGTTGAAGGACGCCGACATGCTCATACATGGCTACCGTGCCGATGCCCTGGAACACCTCGGTTTCGGCGCCGAACGCCGCCGACAACTGGCGCCGGGGCTGATCGACATCTGTCTCAATGCCTACGGCTGGAGCGGCCCATGGCGCAACCGCCGTGGCTTCGACAGCCTGGTGCAGATGAGCAGCGGCATCGCCGAGGCCGGACAGCGCTGGAAACAGGCTGACAAACCGACGCCGCTGCCGGTGCAGGCGCTGGATCACGCGACCGGGTATCTGATGGCGGCGAGTGCGATCACATTGCTCACTGAACGTTTGCGCAGCGGTCGCGGCGGTTCTGCACGCTTGTCACTGGCGCGCACCGCCAAACTGTTGATCGAACATGGGCCTGGGACGAGCGAAGCGTTGCGCGCCGAGGCTAAACAGGATCAAGACTCACGGGTGGAGCAGACCCCGTGGGGGCCGGCGCACCGCTTGCTGGCACCGGTGACGATCAGCGGGACGCCGCTGCAGTGGGCGTTGCCGGCTACTGAATTGGGTTCGCATCGCGCGCAGTGGTGATGATCATTCGGGCCCCTTCGCGAGCAAGCCCGCTCCCACAGGGGGAATGCATTTCAAATGTGGGAGCGGGCTTGCTCGCGAAGAGGCCCGCACTGACACCACCGATGCACAATCAATCCACCTACAGCGACAACACCCCGCTGTACAAACCATACGCCGCCAGCCCCGCGCCGATCAGCACACAGGCAAAAATACCTTTCTCGACAGGGGTGAACAGCGGCTCGCCCTGCTCATGCTTGGCCTTGGCGAACAGCACCACCCCCGGCGCATACAGCAGCGCCGACAGCAGCAGGTATTTCACCCCGCCGGCATACAACAACCACACCGCATAACACAGAGCAATCCCGCCAATCAGCAGATCCTTGGTACGTTCGGCCGAGGCATGTTCGTAGGTTTCGCCACGTCCGCTGAGCAACACCGCGTACGCCGCCGACCACAAATACGGCACCAGAATCATCGACGACGCCAGATAAATCAGACTGGTGTACGTGCCCGCCGAGAACAGGGTGATCAGCAGGAAAATCTGAATCATCACGTTGGTCAGCCACAACGCATTGACCGGCACATGGTTGGCGTTTTCCTTTTTCAGGAACGCCGGCATGGTCTTGTCCCGGGCCGTGGCGAACAGGATTTCGGCGCAGAGCAGCGCCCATGACAGCAATGCGCCGAGCAGCGACACCGCCAGACCGAGGCTGATCAGCAGCGCGCCCCACGGCCCGACGATGTGTTCCAGCACCGCCGCCAGCGACGGGTTTTGCAACCTGGCCAATTCGGGCTGGCTCATGATCCCCAGCGACAGCACGTTGACCAGCACCAGCAGCGCCAGCACACCGAGGAAGCCGATCACCGTGGCGCGCCCGACGTCGCTGCGTTTCTCCGCCCGCGCCGAATAGACGCTGGCGCCCTCGATGCCGATGAACACGAACACCGTCACCAGCATCATGTTGCGCACCTGATCCATCACCCCGCCGAAGCTCGGGTTGCTGCGGCCCCAGATGTCGCGGGTGAAGATGTCGGCCTTGAACGCCACTGCCGCAATGACGATGAACATGATCAGCGGCACGATCTTGGCGACCGTGGTCACCTGATTGATGAACGCCGCCTCCTTGATCCCGCGCATCACCAGAAAATGCACCGCCCACAACAGCACCGACGCGCAGCCGATGGCAACCGGCGTATTGCCCTGGCCGAACACCGGGAAGAAGTAACCGAGGGTGCTGAACAGCAACACGAAATAACCGACGTTGCCCAGCCACGCGCTGATCCAGTAGCCCCAGGCGGACGAGAAACCCATGTAGTCGCCAAACCCGGCCTTGGCGTAGGCATAGACCCCCGAGTCCAGCTCGGGCTTGCGGTTGGCCAGGGTCTGGAACACGAACGCCAGGGTTAGCATGCCGATGGCGGTGATCCCCCAGCCGATCAGGATTGCCCCGGCATCGGCGCGGGCCGCCATGTTCTGCGGCAGGGAAAAAATCCCCCCGCCAATCATCGAACCCACCACCAGGGCGATCAACGCACCCAGTCGCAGCTTTTGCGTCGGTTGCGACATTCTTGTCTCCCTTCATTCATTTGTAACAACTATTAACTAAACGCCTAATACCAGACGACGTTTATCAGGTAATACCGAGAAACACTTGTTTATATATAGCGACTGACGCTAACGCCTAGCACGCTAAGACAGTTTTGTGCGCGAATCCTAATAAATCAATTCTGTACTGAAAACAGATGCTGAAAATTTGCCAAAAGCTGAAAAACAACTAGCGTGATAACTCTAAAGTAATAAGACCAATTCCCAACCACATCAGGCAAAAGCCTCTAGGACGGGCTTTTCAGGCGATAGCGTTATGCCTCCAGTTGTTTCATAAGTCATTCATTAACAATGGAATGTGGCCATGCACTGATCTATGTCAGCTGATTGAACAGACAACAGATCTACGCTGTGAACTCTTCTCTCCTGCAATGGAGTCATGCAATGTCTGAAGCTCCCGGAAAACTACGACTCGGTGCACTGGTTGCCTTGGTCGTCGGCTCAATGATCGGTGGCGGGATATTCTCTTTGCCACAAAACATGGCCGCCAGCGCTGACGTCGGCGCGGTATTGATTGGTTGGGCCATCACCGCTGTCGGCATGCTCACCCTCGCTTTTGTCTTTCAAACCCTCGCCAATCGCAAGCCTGACCTGGACGGCGGTGTCTACGCCTACGCCAAGGCCGGATTTGGCGACTACATGGGTTTCTCGTCCGCCTGGGGTTACTGGATCAGTGCCTGGCTGGGCAACGTTGGCTACTTTGTTCTGTTGTTCAGCACCCTCGGGTATTTCTTTCCGATTTTCGGCGAAGGCAACACGGTGGCCGCCGTCATCGGCGCCTCGGTGCTGCTATGGGCCGTGCACTTTCTGGTGCTGCGCGGGATCAAGGAAGCGGCGTTCATCAACCTCGTGACCACCGTTGCCAAGGTCGTGCCGCTGCTGCTGTTCGTGCTGATCGCGATCTTCGCCTTCAAACTGGACATCTTCACCGCTGACATCTGGGGCGTGAAAAACCCGGATCTGGGCAGCGTGATGAACCAGGTGCGCAACATGATGCTGGTTACCGTGTGGGTGTTCATCGGCATCGAGGGCGCGAGCATCTTCTCGGCGCGGGCGGAAAAACGCTCCGACGTCGGCAAGGCTACCGTCATCGGTTTCATCACCGTGCTGCTGTTCCTGGTGCTGGTCAACGTGCTGTCGCTGGGCATCATGACCCAGCCGGAACTGGCCAAACTGCAGAACCCGTCGATGGCCGCCGTGCTTGAGCACGTGGTCGGTCATTGGGGCGCGGTGCTGATCAGCGTCGGCCTGATCATCTCGCTGCTGGGCGCGCTGCTGTCGTGGGTGCTGCTGTGTGCGGAGATCATGTTCGCCGCCGCCAAAGACCACACCATGCCCGAGTTTCTGCGCAAGGAAAACGCCAACCACGTACCGGTCAACGCCCTGTGGCTGACCAACGCGATGGTCCAGCTGTTCCTGATCATCACCCTGTTCTCGGCCAGCACTTATCTGTCGCTGATCTACCTCGCCACCTCAATGATTCTGGTGCCGTACCTGTGGTCGGCGGCCTATGCCCTGCTGCTGGCGGTACGCGGCGAAAGCTACGAAGGCTTCGCGGCCGAACGACGCAAGGATCTGATTATCGGCGGCATCGCGCTGATCTACGCGGTGTGGCTGCTATATGCCGGCGGGGTCAAGTATCTGCTGCTCTCGGCCCTGCTCTACGCACCCGGCGCGATCCTGTTCGCCAAGGCCAAGCTGGAACTCAAACAACCGATTTTCACTAACGTCGAGAAGCTGATTTTCGCCGCAGTGGTCGTGGGTGCCCTGGTGGCTGCCTACGGTCTCTACGACGGCTTCCTGACCTTGTAACCCTTGATTTGTAATCTGGAGGATCACTGCAATGACCACGGAAAAAGTTAAGTACGGCGTCCATTCCGAAGCCGGCAAACTGCGCAAAGTCATGGTTTGCTCCCCAGGTCTGGCCCACCAGCGCCTGACCCCGAACAACTGCGATGAACTGCTGTTCGATGACGTGCTGTGGGTCGCCCAGGCCAAGCGCGACCACTTCGACTTCGTGACCAAAATGCGTGAACGCGGGATCGACGTGCTGGAAATGCACAACCTGCTGACCGACATCGTCGCCATCCCGGAAGCGCTGGACTGGATTCTCGAGCGCAAGGTCACCGCCGACTCGGTGGGCCTGGGTCTGATCAGCGAAGTCAAATCCTGGCTGAAAAGCCTTGAGCCGCGACACATCGCCGAATACCTGATCGGTGGCGTATCCGCCGATGATCTGCCGGACAGCTTCGGTGGCAAGACCATCCAGATGTTCCGCGACTTCCTCGGCCACTCCAGCTTTATCCTGCCGCCGCTGCCGAACACCCAGTTCACCCGCGACACCACCTGCTGGATCTACGGTGGCGTGACGCTGAACCCGATGTACTGGCCGGCGCGACGTCAGGAAACCCTGCTGACCACCGCCATCTACAAATTCCACCCGCAGTTCACCAACGCCGATTTCGAGATCTGGTACGGCGACCCCGACAAGGACCATGGCAGCTCGACCCTTGAGGGCGGCGACGTGATGCCGATCGGCAACGGCGTGGTGTTGATCGGCATGGGCGAACGCTCGTCGCGACAGGCGATCGGCCAACTGGCACTGAACCTGTTCAAGAACAAAGCCGTGGAAAAAGTCATCGTCGCCGGCTTGCCGAAGTCCCGCGCCGCGATGCACCTGGACACCGTGTTCAGTTTCTGCGACCGCGACCTGGTGACGATTTTCCCGGAAGTGGTCAACCAGATCGTCGCCTTCACCCTGCGCCCTGACGAAAGCAAACAGGGCGGCATCGACATCCGCCGCGAAGAAGGCAGCTTCCTCGACACCGTGGCCAAAGCCCTCAACCTGCCGAAACTGCGCGTGGTGGAAACCGGCGGCAACAGCTTCGCCGCCGAACGCGAGCAATGGGACGACGGCAACAACGTGGTGGCCGTGGAACCGGGCGTGGTCATCGGCTACGACCGCAACACCTACACCAACACCCTGCTGCGCAAGGCGGGCGTGGAGGTCATCACCATCAGCGCCGGTGAACTGGGCCGAGGCCGTGGCGGCGGCCACTGCATGACCTGCCCGATCATCCGCGATCCAATCGATTACTAAACCTCTGAGCCTTGGCCGCGACTTACAAAGCGCGGCCAGGGGGATAACCGACACCGAAGGAGATCCATCATGGCTTTTAACATCCACAACCGTAACCTGCTCAGCCTGGAACACCACACCCCACGTGAGCTGCGTTATCTGCTCGACCTGTCCCGCGATCTGAAACGCGCCAAGTACACCGGCACCGAGCAGCAACACCTCAAGGGCAACAACATCGCCCTGATCTTCGAAAAAACCTCGACCCGCACCCGTTGCGCGTTCGAAGTGGCGGCCTACGACCAAGGCGCCAACGTCACCTACATCGACCCGAACTCATCGCAGATCGGCCACAAGGAAAGCATGAAAGACACGGCCCGCGTGCTGGGTCGCATGTACGACGCCATCGAGTACCGTGGTTTCAAACAGGAAATCGTCGAAGAGCTGGCGAAGTTCGCCGGGGTGCCGGTGTTCAACGGCCTGACCGACGAATATCACCCAACGCAAATGATCGCCGACGTGCTGACCATGCGTGAACACGCCGACAAGCCGATCCACGAAATCAGCTACGCCTACCTCGGCGACGCGCGCAACAACATGGGCAACTCGCTGCTGCTGGTCGGCGCCAAGCTCGGCATGGACGTGCGCATCTGCGCGCCGAAAGCCTTGTGGCCGCACGACGATCTGGTCGATCGCTGCAAGAAATACGCGGAAGAATCCGGCGCCCGCATCACCCTGACCGAAGACCCGAAAGCCGCAGTCAAAGGCGTCGATTTCATCCACACCGACGTCTGGGTGTCGATGGGCGAGCCGGTTGAAGCCTGGGCCGAACGTATCCAGCAACTGCTGCCGTACCAGGTCAACAAAGAGCTGATGAAAGCCACCGGTAACCCGCGCACCAAGTTCATGCACTGCCTGCCGGCGTTCCACAACAGCGATACCAAGGTCGGCAAACAGATTGCCGAACAGTATCCGCACCTGGCCAACGGCATCGAAGTGACCGACGACGTGTTCGAGTCGCCCGCCTGCATCGCCTTCGAGCAAGCGGAAAACCGCATGCACACGATCAAGGCGATCCTGGTCTCGACCCTGGCTGATCTGTAACCGGAATAGCTCCCACTGAAGGAACCGGCTCCAAATGTGGGAGCGGGCTTGCTCGCGAAAGCGGTGTGTCATTCAACAGCCATGTCGACTGATCCGCCGCCTTCGGGAGCAAGCCCCCTCCCACAGGGGATTCCGGTTCCGACAGGGAAACCGAGTCGTTTGCCATTTCTCTGCTGAAAGGATTGCATTATGCGTATCGTCGTAGCTCTGGGCGGTAACGCCCTGCTCCGTCGTGGCGAGCCGATGACCGCTGACAACCAGCGCGCCAACATCCGCATCGCCACCGAGCAAATCGCCAAGATCCATCCCGGCAACCAACTGGTCATCGCCCACGGCAATGGCCCGCAAGTCGGCCTGCTGTCGCTGCAGGCGGCGGCCTACACCTCCGTCACCCCTTACCCGCTGGACGTGCTCGGTGCCGAAACCGAAGGCATGATCGGCTACATCATCGAACAGGAACTGGGCAACCTGCTGGACTTCGAAGTGCCGTTCGCCACCCTGCTGACCCAGGTTGAAGTCGACGCCAAGGACCCGGCCTTCCAGAATCCAACCAAACCGATCGGCCCGGTCTACGACAAAGCCGAGGCAGAAAAACTCGCCGCCGAAAAAGGCTGGGCCATCGCTCCGGACGGCGACAAGTTCCGCCGCGTGGTGGCCAGTCCCCGGCCAAAACGCATCTTCGAGATCCGTCCGATCAAGTGGCTGCTGGACAAGGGCAGCATCGTGATTTGCGCGGGTGGCGGCGGCATTCCGACCATGTACGACGAGCACCGCAACCTCAAGGGCATCGAGGCGGTGATCGACAAAGACCTGTGCTCGTCGCTGCTCGCCGAGCAACTGGAAGCCGACTTGCTGGTGATCGCCACCGACGTCAACGCGGCGTTCGTCGACTATGGCAAGCCGTCGCAGAAAGCCATCGCCGAAGCGCACCCGGATGAACTCGAACGCCTCGGTTTCGCCGCTGGCTCCATGGGACCGAAGGTGCAGGCAGCCTGCGAATTCGCGCGCCATACTGGCAAGGTCGCGGTGATCGGTTCGCTCGCGGACATCGAAGCGATCGTCCAGGGCACTGCCGGCACACGCGTCAGCACGGCGAAGCCGGGCATCAGCTATCGATAATTAGAAACTCAAGGGCAGGCCCAGGGGGCTGCCCTTCTCCCATGCCTTGAAAGGAGAAACCCATGGCCATATTCGAACCGGGTCATTTGCACATCGAGCGGCACGCGTTGACCAAGGACGATGTCGATTACGACCTGTGCCTCGACTACCAAGTGTTCACCGATCCCAAAGAAGGCAAAGGGATGCAGTTCACCCTGCACGGCAATATCCAGGGCAAGGACATGAAGGAAACCTTCTTCCTGCCCAAGGACCAGGCCTACAACTTCGCCAGCAACGTGACCAAGATTGCCGAAAAGTACGGCATTCCCAAAACTCACAGCAGCATCGGCTCGCAGCACAAACATTACGACCTGATGTTCGAGGATGTGCGAGTGCAGTTGAATATGAAGTCCGGGGATCCGGTCAAACCGGAACACCTCGAATAACCCGAACCCAGCACATTCCTACTGTGGGAGCGGGCTTGCTCGCGAAGGCGCCAGGTCAGTCACCATTTATGCTGTCTGACCTGACGCCTTCGCGAGCAAGCC
>NZ_JAJSLU010000024.1:69768-75289 GCF_023063025.1 Pseudomonas sp. YL2
GGGCGGGGCGGCGTGCGCGCGGAGGGCACCAGACAGCCCATCTTTTGCGGGGCCGGCCGCCCCCCCCCCGGGCGAAGGCCCGCTCCCACAAGGTATCCGTGTAGCGCTGACAATCGTTGCAGATTTCACCATTGCCCCGCCCCAAGGCATACTTGCCACCCTCCGCATTCCAGAACACTGAACCGCCCCCATGCGTATCCACGTCAGCTTCATCGACCGCGTCGGCATCACCCAGGAAGTCCTGGCTATCCTCGGTGGGCGCAATCTCAATCTGGATGCGGTGGAGATGATTCCGCCCAACGTCTACATCGATGCACCGACCTTGAGCCCGCAAGTGCTCGAAGAGCTCAAAGATGCGTTGTTCCGGGTGCGCGGCGTGGAGGCCGTGGTGGTGGTCGACATCCTCCCCGGCCAGCGGCGGCACTTGCAGCTTGATGCACTGCTCGCGGCGATGACCGATCCGGTACTGGCCCTCGATAGCGCCGGCAAGGTGCTGCTGGCCAACCCGGCACTGATCGCCCTGTACGGGCGTGAACCGGCGGGGGAAAGTGTCTCGGAACTGTTCAACGATCCCGGTCTGCTGGAAACCCTGCTCGAACAAGGCTTCCGCCTGCCGCTGCGCGAGATCACCGTCAATGGCCAGACCCTGCTGCTCGACGCCACACCGATCACCGACGCCGGCGCGCTGCTGACCCTTTATCAGCCAAACCGCATCGGTGAACAGCTCTCGGCATTGCACCATGACCACGCCGAAGGCTTCGATGCGCTGCTCGGCGAATCCCCGGCGATCCGCACGCTGAAGGCCCGCGCGCAACGAGTCGCAGCCCTCGACGCACCGCTGCTGATTCAAGGCGAAACCGGCACCGGTAAAGAACTGGTGGCCCGCGCCTGCCACGCGATCAGTGCGCGGCACAGTGCGCCGTTTCTCGCGCTGAACTGCGCGGCGCTGCCGGAAAACCTCGCCGAGAGCGAACTGTTCGGCTACGCCCCCGGCGCCTTCACCGGCGCGCAACGTGGCGGCAAACCGGGGCTGATGGAACTGGCCAACCAGGGCACGGTATTTCTCGACGAGATCGGCGAGATGTCGCCCTACTTGCAGGCCAAGTTATTGCGCTTTCTGAATGACGGCAGCTTCCGTCGGGTCGGCGGTGATCGCGAAGTGAAGGTCAACGTGCGGATCCTCAGCGCGACCCACCGCGACCTGGAAAAAATGGTCAGCGAAGGTCTGTTCCGCGAAGACCTGTTCTACCGTCTCAACGTGCTCAACGTCGAAGTGCCGCCGCTGCGCGAGCGTGGTCAGGACATTCTGCTGCTGGCGCGTTACTTCATGCAGCAGGCCTGTGCGCAGATTCAGCGTCCGGTGTGTCGCCTGGCACCGGGGACTTATCCAGCGCTGCTCGGCAACCGCTGGCCGGGCAACGTGCGGCAACTGCAAAACGTGATCTTCCGCGCCGCGGCGATCTGCGAAAGCAGCCTGGTCGATATCGGTGATCTCGACATCGCCGGCACCTCGGTGGCGCGGCAGACCGACAGCGACGTCGACAGCCTCGAACAGGCCGTCGAGTCCTTCGAAAAATCGCTGCTGGAAAAACTCTACGTCAGCTACCCCTCGACCCGCCAACTGGCCAGCCGCCTGCAGACCTCGCACACGGCAATCGCCCATCGCCTGCGCAAGTACGGCATCACCAATAAACCGTAAGCCGCACGCGGTCAAAAATGTGGGAGCGGGCTTGCTCGCGAATGCGGTGGGCCATTCAACAGTGATGTCGACTGACCTGACGCTCTCGCGAGCAAGCCCGCTCCCACAGGGGGTTCATGTGACGGATTCGAAATCCGTTCAAAACCGACCTCCATCTGTACTGAAAGCGCTACAGCGGAACGATATCGCTACACCCTCCTCCGACCGCCGCTGTGCAAGGCTTTGATCCGCTTCAGCTTTTCTCCCCGCCCCAAGCCGTAGCGATTTCGCTACAGAAGCCCCATACCCATCACAACCAGAAACACGTAACTATTTGATTTATATAGATAAATATAATATGGCCGCGTTCTTGCTAAGTAACCGCTCATAAAATCAGGGCTTTCCCGCCCAAGCCTTCCACCGCGTCCACCAGACGAGTCTGGCCCCCTTAGGAGTTTCCATGAGCGAGTTGCGTTTTACTGAAGATCACGAATGGCTGCGCACCGAAGCTGACGGCAGCGTTACTGTCGGCATCACCGCTTTCGCGCAGAACGCTTTGGGCGACGTGGTGTTCGTGCAACTGCCTGAGCTGCAGGCTTACGAAAAAGGCGCTGAAGCCGCCACCGTGGAATCGGTGAAAGCCGCCAGCGGCGTGTACATGCCGCTCGACGGTGAAGTTATGGAAGTGAACCCGGCACTGGACGGCAGCCCGGAACTGGTCAACGAAGATCCGCTGGGCGAAGGCTGGTTCTTCCGCTTCCAGCCAAGCGACGCCGCCGCTGTCGGCAAACTGCTCGATCAAGACGCCTACGACCGCCTGATCAAAGCCCAAGCCGAAGCCTGAGGAGTAACGACATGACCCAAGTAAACCTCGGCACTGCCAACGAATTCATCGCCCGTCACATCGGCCCACGCGCCGGTGACGAGCAAGCCATGCTCAACAGCCTCGGCTTCGACTCGCTCGAAGCGCTGAGCGCCAGCGTCATCCCGGAAAGCATCAAGGGCACCAGCGTGCTCGGCCTGGACGACGGCCTGAGCGAAGCCGATGCACTGGCGATGATCAAATCCATCGCCGGCAAAAACCAACTGTTCAAGACCTACATCGGCCAGGGCTACTACAACTGCCAAACGCCGTCGCCAATCCTGCGCAACCTGCTGGAAAACCCGGCCTGGTACACCGCTTACACCCCGTACCAACCGGAAATTTCCCAGGGCCGTCTCGAAGCGCTGCTGAACTTCCAGACCCTGATCAGCGACCTCACCGGCCTGCCGATCGCCAACGCCTCGCTGCTCGACGAAGCCACCGCCGCTGCCGAAGCCATGACCTTCTGCAAACGCCTGAGCAAGAACAAGGGCAGCCACCAGTTCTTCGCCTCGATCCACAGCCACCCGCAAACCCTCGACGTGCTGCGCACCCGTGCCGAGCCGCTGGGCATCGAAGTGGTGGTTGGCGATGAGCGTGAACTGAGCGACGTCACGCCGTTTTTCGGCGCGCTGCTGCAGTACCCGGCGAGCAACGGTGATGTGTTCGACTACCGCGAACTGACCGAGCGCTTCCACGCCGCCAACGCGCTGGTCGCCGTGGCTGCCGATCTGCTGGCCCTGACTTTGCTGACCGCCCCGGGCGAGTTCGGCGCCGACGTCGCCATCGGTTCCGCACAACGCTTCGGCGTGCCGCTGGGCTTCGGTGGCCCGCACGCGGCTTACTTCTCCACCAAGGATGCGTTCAAGCGTGACATGCCGGGCCGTCTGGTCGGTGTTTCGGTTGACCGTTTCGGCAAACCGGCGCTGCGTCTGGCGATGCAGACCCGCGAGCAACACATCCGCCGCGAGAAGGCCACCTCGAACATCTGCACCGCGCAGGTGCTGTTGGCCAACATCGCCAGCATGTACGCCGTGTATCACGGCCCGAAAGGCCTGACCCAGATCGCCAACCGCGTGCATCACCTGACCGCGATTCTGGCCAAGGGCCTGAGCGCACTGGGCGCTAAAGTCGAGCAGACAAGCTTCTTCGACACCCTGACCGTAGCCACCGGCGCACACACCGCCGCGCTGCACGACAAGGCACACGCTGCACAGATCAACCTGCGGGTCATCGATGCCGAGCGTCTGGGCCTGTCGGTGGACGAAACCACCACTCAGACTGATATCGAAACCCTATGGGGGCTGTTCGCCGACGGCAAGACCCTGCCGGACTTCGCTGCGCTGGCCGCGTCGGTGCAAAGCACCATCCCGGCGGCGCTTGTACGTCAGTCGCCGATCCTCAGCCACCCGGTGTTCAACCGTTATCACTCGGAAACCGAGCTGATGCGCTACCTGCGCAAACTGGCGGACAAGGACCTGGCACTGGATCGCACCATGATCCCGTTGGGCTCGTGCACCATGAAACTCAACGCCGCGAGCGAAATGATCCCGGTGACCTGGGCCGAATTCGGCGCCCTGCACCCGTTCGCTCCGGCTGCGCAGAGCGCCGGCTACCAGCAACTGACCGACGAACTGGAAGCGATGCTCTGCGCCGCCACCGGTTACGACGCGATCTCGCTGCAACCCAACGCCGGTTCGCAGGGTGAATACGCAGGCCTCTTGGCGATTCGCGCTTACCACCAGAGCCGTGGCGACGAGCGCCGCGACATCTGCCTGATCCCGTCGTCGGCCCACGGCACCAACCCGGCCACCGCCAACATGGCTGGCATGCGCGTGGTGGTGACCGCGTGCGATGCTCGCGGCAACGTCGATATCGAAGACCTGCGCGCCAAAGCCATCGAGCACCGCGAACACCTCGCCGCGCTGATGATCACCTACCCGTCGACCCACGGCGTGTTCGAGGAAGGCATCCGCGAAATCTGCGGCATCATTCACGACAACGGCGGCCAGGTGTACATCGACGGCGCCAACATGAACGCGATGGTCGGCCTCTGCGCACCAGGCAAGTTCGGCGGCGACGTGTCGCACCTGAACCTGCACAAGACTTTCTGCATCCCGCACGGCGGTGGCGGCCCGGGCGTCGGCCCGATTGGCGTCAAGTCGCACCTGACCCCGTTCCTGCCGGGTCACGGCCAGATGGCACGCAAGGAAGGCGCAGTCTGCGCAGCGCCGTTCGGCAGCGCGAGCATTCTGCCGATCACCTGGATGTACATTCGCATGATGGGCGGCGCCGGTCTAAAGCGTGCTTCGCAACTGGCGATCCTCAATGCCAACTACATTTCCCGTCGCCTCGAAGAGCACTATCCAGTGCTGTACACCGGCAGCAACGGGCTGGTGGCGCACGAATGCATCCTCGATCTGCGTCCACTGAAAGACAGCAGCGGCATCAGCGTCGATGACGTCGCCAAGCGTCTGATCGACTTCGGTTTCCATGCCCCGACCATGTCGTTCCCGGTCGCCGGCACGCTGATGATCGAGCCGACCGAAAGTGAATCCAAGGAAGAACTGGACCGCTTCTGCGACGCCATGATCCGCATCCGCGAAGAAATCCGCGCGGTGGAAAACGGCACGCTGGACAAGGAAGACAACCCGCTGAAAAACGCCCCGCACACGGCTGCGGAGCTGGTCGGCGAGTGGACCCACCCGTACAGCCGTGAGCAGGCCGTTTATCCGGTAGCGTCGTTGATCGAAGGCAAATACTGGCCGCCGGTCGGTCGCGTCGACAACGTGTTCGGCGACCGCAACCTGGTCTGCGCCTGCCCGTCGATCGAAAGCTACGCTTAAACGGATGAGGGGCAGGTCACCTGCCCCGATTTTCAGCAACACCATAGATCCCAATGTGGGAGCGGGCTTGCTCGCGAATGCGGTGTATCAATCGCCATCAATGTTGCCTGACACACCGCATTCGCGAGCAAGCCC
>NZ_JAJSLU010000024.1:75299-80897 GCF_023063025.1 Pseudomonas sp. YL2
GGGGGGGGGGGGCCGCGCGGAGAGGGTGGGGTAACCACCCCCACCCTTGCTGCCCCCCCCCCCCGCTCTGGGGGGCAACCCCCCTCCCACAGGGGATTTGTGTCCAGCCTCGAGCTTGCGCCAATTCCTATAACAAGAAACCGGAGAACAACTCATGTCGTTAAGCGTGTTCGACCTGTTCAAGATTGGCATCGGCCCTTCCAGCTCCCACACCGTCGGCCCGATGCGTGCCGCTGCGCGCTTCGCCGAAGGCCTGCGCCGCGATGACCTGCTGTCGGCCACCAGCACCGTCAAAGTCGAGCTGTACGGCTCGCTCGGTGCTACCGGCAAGGGGCACGGCAGCGACAAAGCCGTGCTGCTTGGCCTTGAAGGTGAACACCCGGACACCGTCGATACCGAAACCGTCGCCGCACGCCTGCAGGATATTCGCGGCAATGGCCGGCTGAATCTGCTCGGCGAACACAGCATTGCGTTCAATGAGAAAGAACACCTGGCGATGATCCGCAAACCGTTGGCCTATCACCCCAACGGCATGATCTTTCGTGCCTTCGATGCTGCCGGTATTCAGATCCGCAGCCGCGAGTACTACTCGGTCGGTGGTGGTTTCGTCGTTGATGAAGATGCGGCCGGTGCCGACCGCATCGTCGAAGACGCGACACCGCTGACCTTCCCGTTCAAAAGTGCCAAGGACTTGCTCGGCCATTGCGCCACCTACGGCCTGTCGATCAGCCAGGTGATGCTGACCAATGAAAGCGCCTGGCGCCCGGAGGCGGAAACCCGCGCCGGTCTGCTGAAAATCTGGCAAGTGATGCAGGACTGCGTCGCCGCTGGCTGTCGCAACGAAGGCATTCTGCCGGGCGGGCTGAAGGTCAAACGCCGGGCGGCGGCATTGCATCGGCAATTGTGCAAGAACCCGGAATCGGCGCTGCGCGATCCGCTGTCGGTGCTCGACTGGGTCAACCTGTACGCCCTGGCGGTCAACGAAGAAAACGCCAACGGCGGCCGCGTGGTCACCGCGCCGACCAACGGCGCGGCGGGCATCATCCCGGCGGTGCTGCATTACTACATGCGCTTTATCCCGGGTGCGAACGATGACGGCGTGGTGCGCTTTCTGCTGACCGCCGCCGCGATCGGCATTCTGTACAAGGAAAACGCTTCGATCTCCGGTGCCGAAGTCGGCTGTCAGGGTGAGGTCGGCGTGGCTTGCTCGATGGCCGCCGGCGCGTTGTGTGAAGTGCTCGGCGGCAGCGTGCAGCAAGTCGAGAACGCGGCGGAAATCGGCATGGAACACAACCTCGGCCTGACCTGCGACCCGATTGGCGGGCTGGTGCAGGTGCCGTGCATCGAGCGCAACGCCATGGGCTCGGTGAAAGCGATCAACGCGGTGCGCATGGCCATGCGCGGCGACGGGCAACACTTCGTCTCCCTCGACAAGGTCATCCGCACCATGCGCCAGACCGGCGCCGACATGAAAAGCAAATACAAAGAGACCGCCCGCGGCGGTCTGGCAGTCAACATCATCGAATGCTGATTTATGTCCTCTCCTTTTGGTAGAGGACCGCATTTAGCCCCCTCTCCCTCCGGGTGAGGGCTGGGGTGAGGGGCCTTTGATCTTGATCTAAATCTAGCCCCATGCCCCCAAACTCAAACTTTCAAGGAGCCACGCATGTCCACCGAACAACTGTCGAAAACCCCGCTACACGCTCTGCATATCGAACTCGGCGCCCGCATGGTGCCGTTCGCCGGCTACGACATGCCGGTGCAATACCCGCTGGGCGTGATGAAAGAACACCAGCACACCCGTGAGCAGGCCGGGCTGTTCGATGTCTCGCACATGGGCCAGATCCGCCTGACCGGCGCCAATGCCGCCAAGGCTCTGGAAACCCTGGTGCCGGTGGATATCATCGACCTGCCGGTGGGCATGCAGCGCTACGCAATGTTCACCAACGACAACGGCGGCATCCTCGACGACCTGATGGTCGCCAATCTCGGTAACGACGAGCTGTTCCTGGTGGTCAACGCGGCGTGCAAGGATCAGGATCTGGCGCATCTGCAAAAACACATTGGCGATCAGTGCACCATTACGGAGCTGTTCGAAGCGCGCGCGCTGCTGGCGTTGCAAGGCCCGGCTGCGGTCACCGTGCTGGCGCGTCTTGCGCCAGAGGTGGCGAAGATGACGTTCATGCAGTTCAATCGCGTGCAACTGCTGGGCGCGGATTGCTTCGTCAGCCGTTCGGGCTACACCGGTGAAGACGGTTTCGAAATCTCGGTGCCCGCCGCCGATGCAGAAAAACTCGCCCGCGCCCTGCTGGCCGAACCGGAAGTTCAGGCCATCGGCCTCGGCGCCCGCGATTCGCTGCGCCTGGAAGCCGGCCTGTGCCTGTATGGCCACGACATGAACACCGAGACCACGCCAATTGAAGCCAGCCTGTTGTGGGCGATCTCCAAGCCACGCCGTGCCGACGGCGCGCGGGCCGGTGGTTTCCCTGGGGCAGAGACAGTTTTCGCTCAGCAGCAGAACGGCGTCGCGCGCAAACGCGTCGGCCTGCTGCCGCAGGAACGTACGCCAGTGCGGGAAGGCGCAGAAATCGTCAACGAAGCCGGCGAAATCATCGGCAGTGTGTGCAGCGGCGGCTTCGGTCCGACCCTGGGTGGCCCGTTGGCGATGGGTTACCTCGACAGCGCTTATGTCACCCTGGATACGCCAGTCTGGGCCATCGTTCGTGGGAAAAAGGTGCAAATGCTTGTAAGCAAAATGCCATTTGTTCCACAACGCTACTATCGCGGTTGATTGACTGTTTCTATAAGTAACGCGATTGCGTTATGCATGCACTAATGTGTAACGCAATCGCCACAAAAAAGTGCATTTTCTAACATTTGATTCGATTATGAACTTTACTTATAACGTTCGAAAACTTTTGAACAAGCTAATCGTCTAAGCCGCACTAGCAGACTGACTAACTGCCAGCAGGGACAGTAAAACCGGGGCCTTCGCGGGGCTTGTTTTTTCTCCCGTAGTTGGCGTAGAGTTTGTCCACTGTGTTTGCATGGGTCAGCTTGGAATCGTGACCTGGGCAGTAGCCTACAAGTTAGCTACATCCCGCTCGACGTCTTCTTACTCTCCTGCAACCAGCCCCAGTACTCTTTCATGAGAAAGAGGCTGTCATCAATTTATGCGTCAAAGGAAATAAGAAATGTCCCAACGTCAGAGCGGTACCGTCAAGTGGTTTAACGACGAGAAAGGTTTTGGTTTTATCACTCCAGAAAGCGGTCCGGATCTGTTCGTGCATTTCCGCGCTATTCAGGGCAACGGCTTCAAGAGCCTGAAAGAAGGCCAGAAAGTGACCTTCGTTGCTGTGCAAGGCCAGAAAGGCATGCAGGCTGATGAAGTACAAGCAGAAGGTTAATCTTCTGTAACGAAAAAGCCCCTGATATTGATATCAGGGGCTTTTTTGTGCGCGCGAATCCGTAAAATGGCATTTCATTTTGCGTCCAGAGGCTGCCATGTCGAAAAACCTGCTCACTCCCCAGGGCGACTTTCCTGCTGTTGGCCTCGGCCGGCGTCTGGCGGCGATGTTCTATGACTTCCTGTTGTGCACCGCCCTGCTGATCGTCACCGGGTTCGTCTACAAGTTGATCCAGGCAGCGATCATCGGTGAAGAACGCCTGCGCGTGCTGACCGACGCCGGAAAAATGGATGGCGATCCGCTGTATTCCACGGTGTTGCTGTTGGTGCTGTTTGCGTTCTTCGCCAAGTTCTGGACCCACGGCGGGCAGACACTGGGCATGCAGGTATGGGGCATCCGCGTACAGAACGCCGATGGCAGCGCGATCAGCCTGTGGCAGGCGCTACTGCGCTTCATGGTATCGATCGCTTCGTGGCTGTGCACAGGGCTTGGATTCTTCTGGTCGCTATACGACAAGCAGAAGCGCACCTGGCACGACATCTACTCCGATACCCGCGTGGTGCGGATTCCGAAGAAGAGCAAATAACTTCCTGACACCGAATACCACTGTGGGAGCGGGGTTTGCAGGGAGGGGGGGGGGTCTGGCACCTTTTTGATCCTGTCATTCACACCCCTTGCGCGCGAAGCGCCTCCCCCACATAAGGGGTGTATCAGTCACCTTTTGCATCGACTGATACACCGCCTTCGCGAGCAAGCCCGCTCCCACAGTTTTTTTGTCTGGCAGAAAGAGCTTACGCGTTACCCGCCAGCTTCATCCGCGCCGCCTGGGTGAAATCCAGCATGCGCTTCAACGGGCGGATCGCCTGCGGAATCAGCGCCGGATCGACAAAGATCTCGTTCGTCCCTTCCTTCAGGCTCTTGAGCGTGCGCTCAAGGGTATTCATGGCCATCCACGGGCAATGTGCGCAACTGCGGCACGCCGCGCCGTTACCGGCGGTTGGCGCCTCGATGAAGACCTTGTCCGGGCACAGCTGCTGCATCTTGTAGAAGATGCCGCGGTCAGTGGCGACGATCAGAGTCTTGTTCGGCAGGCTTTGCGCGGCAGCGATCAACTGACTGGTGGAACCTACTGCATCCGCCAGTTCGATCACCGAGGTCGGCGACTCCGGATGCACCAGAATCGCGGCGTCCGGGTACAGCGCCTTCATGTCTTCGAGCTGCTTGGACTTGAACTCTTCGTGGACGATGCAGGCACCGTCCCACAGCAGCATGTCAGCGCCGGTCTTGCGCTGGATGTAAGTGCCCAGGTGCTTGTCCGGGCCCCAGATGATGGTCTCGCCGTTGTCCATCAGGCTTTCGACGATCTCCAGTGCGCAGCTCGACGTTACCACCCAGTCAGCCCGGGCTTTGACCGCGGCCGAGGTGTTGGCGTACACCACCACCGTGCGCTCCGGGTGCTGATCGCAGAACGCCGAGAACTCGTCCACCGGGCAACCGAGGTCCAGCGAGCAGGTCGCGTCCAGGGTCGGCATCAGCACGCGTTTTTCCGGGTTGAGGATCTTCGCGGTCTCGCCCATGAACTTTACGCCGGCGACCACCACGGTCTTGGCCGGGTGAGCGTTGCCGAAGCGCGCCATTTCGAGGGAGTCAGACACACAGCCGCCGGTTTCTTCGGCCAGGGCCTGAATCACCGGATCGCAATAGAAGTGGGCCACCAGCACCGCGTCCTGAGCCTTGAGCTCGGCGGCGATGGCGGAACGGTAGTAGGCCTCTTCCTCGGCAGTCAGCGGTTTGGGCTGTTTGGCATCGAGGTGGGCTTGAACCAGAAGGCGTTCGGAAATCTGCGTCATGTTCGCAAGACCTGCAGGCGCTTTCGCGCGAAAGTCGAGTATACACCCGGCTCCGGACCACTTGAGGGTACCGCCGGGAGAGTGAGTATTATCAGGCACGGACAGCGTTGAAGCTGCGCAAGGCTACAGAATATCCCGTTGATACAAAAGATGATTCTGACCTGTGTCAGCGCAGGCAACGATCAAGGGAGAGGTGCCTGAATCGCAGGCAAAAAAAAACCCGGAAATCCTCACTTTCGTGGGCCTTCCGGATTTTCTAAACCGCCAAATATGGTGGGTCGTGTGGGATTCGAACCTACGACCAATTGGTTAAAAGCCAACTGCTCTACCAACTGAGCTAA
>NZ_JAJSLU010000025.1:0-70995 GCF_023063025.1 Pseudomonas sp. YL2
GAGGTATTGCTCTTCGCCAGGGGGGGGGGAAGGGGGGGGTCCTTTGCTATTTTTTGCTCTGAGGCAAAAAAACCCGGGCCCCCCCCACGGGCGCCTCGTTTTTTATGGCTGATCACAACACAATGTGGGAGCGGGCTTGCTCGCGAAAGCGGTGTATCAGCCGACATCCATTTTGAATGCCAGCCCGTATTCGCGAGCAAGCTCGCTCCCACAGGGAGACTGTGTGGACTCAGCTTTCCGGGGTTTGCTCGGCCAATGCCACGGCACGGAACATCGCCCGACGCTTGTTCAGGGTTTCTTCCCATTCCAGCGCCGGCACCGAATCGGCAACGATGCCGCCACCGGCCTGCACGTGCAGTTCGCCGTTCTTGATCACCGCGGTACGAATCGCAATCGCGGTGTCCATGTTGCCGTTCCAGGCGAAGTAACCGACCGCGCCGCCATACACGCCACGCTTGACCGGTTCCAGTTCATCGATGATTTCCATCGCGCGGATCTTCGGCGCGCCAGACAAGGTGCCCGCCGGCAGAATCGCCCGCAACGCGTCCATCGCCGTCAGCCCGGCCTTCAATTGGCCGGTGACGTTGGAGACGATGTGCATCACGTTGGAATAACGCTCGATGACCATTTTCTCGGTGAGCTTCACCGAACCGATTTCCGAAACCCGGCCAGTGTCGTTACGACCCAGATCGATCAGCATCAAGTGCTCGGCGATCTCCTTGTCGTCCGACAGCAGATCTTCTTCCAGCGCCAGATCCGCTTCTTCGGTAGCGCCACGCGGCCGCGTGCCGGCAATCGGGCGCACGGTGATCAGGTTGTCTTCGACCCGCACCAGCACTTCCGGCGAACTGCCGACGACGTGGAAGTCGCCGAAGTTGAAGAAGTACATGTACGGCGTCGGGTTGAAGCAACGCAGGGCGCGGTACAGATCGATCGGCGCAGCCTTGAAATCGATCGACATGCGCTGCGACGGCACGACCTGCATGCAATCGCCCGCGAGGATGTATTCCTTGATGGTGTCGACGGCTTTTTCGTAATCGTCCTGAGTAAAACTGGAGCGGAATACCGGGTCAGCCGCTTGTTGCTTGCTGAAATCCAGGCCACGGCGCGGGGTGATCGGCTGGCGCAGTTTCTCCAGCAGTGCCTGCAATTGCGCCTGCCCCTGCTCGTAAGCATCGGCTTGCGCCGGGTCAGCGAGGACAATCGCGTGCATCTTGCCGGCGAGGTTGTCGAACACCACTACCGCATCGGACACCATTAGCAGAATGTCCGGCACGCCCAGTGGATCCGGGTTCGGGCATTTGCCCAGACGCTTCTCGACATAGCGCACGCAGTCATAACCGAAATAACCGACCAAGCCACCGTTGAAACGCGGCAGACCGGCGATGCTCGGCACGTTGTAGCGGGCCTTGAAGGTTTCGACGAAGGCCAGCGGGTCTTCGACGTCATGGCTTTCGGTCTCGACGCCATCGACTGTGATGCTTACGTGATGGTCATGCACCCGCAGTACGGTGCGGCACGGCAGGCCGATGATCGAGTAACGGCCCCATTTCTCGCCGCCCTGCACCGATTCGAGCAGGTAGGAGTTGGGCTGGTCGGCCAGTTTCAGGTAGATCGACAGCGGGGTGTCGAAGTCGGCCAGGGTTTCGCAGGCCAACGGAATGCGGTTGTAGCCGTCAGCGGCCAGGCGCAGGAATTCTTCGCGGATCATGGGGTGCCTCGTGGTGTGAGGGGCAAATCAGTCAGGTGTGCAAACGCGCCGGCAAGCCGGCCAGGCATCAGTCAGGCGCGCCAACGCCAGCGGGCCAGGGCCTTGATGACTTTCATCCAGAGTTTGCGGGTGACCACCACGATGGCGTTTCCAGAATGGGATTGAGAAGCGTCGGGCAACGTTATCTCAGCGGCTGTACCGAGGCAACCGGGAATTAGCTTGCGCAGATCGTCGATCACCAGTGCCGGGGATTCCTCGGCAATCGGTCGACCGTGGTTGTAGCCGTAGCTCAGCGCCACGCACTTGACCCCCGCCGCTTTCGCCGCCAGCACGTCGCTGCGCGAATCGCCGACGAACAGCGATTGCGAGGCAGGAATGTTGGCCATCTTCATCACGAAGAACAGTGCCGCCGGGTCGGGTTTTTTTTGCGGCAGGGTGTCGCCGCCGATGATCCACTTGAAGTAGCGGCCGATCTTCATCTGATCCAGCAGCGGCGCGACAAAACGCTCCGGCTTGTTGGTGATCAATGCCATGGCCACGCCCTGTTTGTGCAGCCATTTGAGAGTGTCGCGTACGCCGGGATAGACCACGGTCAACTCGTGGCTCGCGCCATAGGCTTCCATGAATACTTCCAGCGCGTGCTCGGCCTCGACGTCATCCACCGCCGAATGATCGATGCCACCGGCCAGCGCCCGGCGCACCAGCACCGGTGCGCCATTGCCGACCCACTCGCGCACCGCCTCGATGCCGGCAGGCTTGCGGCCGAGGGAGAGCAGCATGGTGTCCACCGCCGCCGCCAGGTCGGGAACCGAGTCGATCAACGTGCCATCCAGATCGAACATCACCAACCGTGGCAGTTGCCCCGGGAACAGCTGCTCAAAACCGCTCATGGGCGCGCCAGCGCCAATTCGGAACGCATCTTGTCGATGACTTCCTGATAGTTCGGTGCATTGAAGATCGCCGAACCGGCCACAAAGGTGTCAGCGCCAGCGGCCGCGATTTCGCGGATGTTGTTGACGTTGACGCCGCCGTCGATTTCCAGACGGATGTCGCGCCCCGAAGCATCAATGATCGCCCGTGCTTCGCGCAGTTTGTCGAGGGTGCCAGGAATGAACTTCTGCCCGCCGAAGCCCGGGTTGACGCTCATCAGCAAGACCATGTCGACCTTGTCGATCACGTACTTGAGCACGTCCAGCGGGGTCGCCGGATTGAACACCAGGCCGGATTTGCAGCCGCCTTCACGAATCAGTTGCAGCGAACGATCGACGTGCAGCGTGGCTTCCGGGTGGAAAGTGATGTAGGTCGCGCCCGCCTCGATGAAGTCGCCAACGATGCGATCCACCGGGCTGACCATCAGGTGCGCGTCGATCGGCGCGGTGATGCCGTACTTGCGCAGTGCCGCGCAAACCATCGGGCCGATGGTCAGGTTCGGCACGTAGTGGTTGTCCATGACATCGAAGTGGACGAAGTCGGCACCGGCGGCCAGAACATTGTCCACTTCCTCGCCGAGGCGGGCGAAGTCGGCGGAGAGAATCGACGGAGCAATTACGAAGGGCTGCATGACGCACCTTTTCTGAGCTAAATCACGATGGCGCGCATTGTATACCTCAAGTTTCCGTGCGCGCACCGTGACCGCGATGATCAGTACGCCGCTCGGTAGATCTTCTCGATATCCGCAGCGCTGAGCTTGCGCGGGTTGTTGCGCATCAAACGCTCGATTCCCGCGGCCTCCACGGCCATGGCCGGGATCGCCTCTTCCGGCACACCGAAACTGCGCAGCCCGGCCGGAATTTCCACCGCCGCGCACAGTTCGGTCATTGCCTGCACGGCTTTGTCCGCCGCCTCGGTGGCGCTCAGATGAACGGTCTTCACCCCCATGGCCTCGGCGATATCCTGCATGCGCTCGACGCAGGCCATCTTGTTCCAGGTCATGACATACGGCAGCAACAAGGCATTACTCACGCCATGGGCGATGTTGAAACGCCCGCCCAACGGATAGGCCAACGCATGCACCGCGCCGACCCCGGCATTGCCGAACGCCATCCCGGCCATCAGGCTGGCGGTGGCCATGTCCTCACGGGCCTGCAGATTGGCGCCATTGGCGTAGGCCTTGGGCAGCGACCTGGCAATCAACCTGATTGCGCCGAGCGCCAGCGAGTCGGTGATCGGCGAAGCGTTGACCGACAGATAGGATTCGATGGCATGCACCAGCGCATCAACACCACTGGCGGCGGTGACGCTGCGCGGACAGGTCAGGGTCATTTGCGGACTGACCAGCGCCACGTCCGGCAACAGGTAGTCGCTGACGATGCCTTTCTTCAGTTGCGCGACCTTGTCGGAGAGGATGGCGACGTTGGTCACTTCCGAGCCTGTGCCGGCGGTGGTCGGGATAGCGATCAGCGGCGGGCCTTTACGCGGCACCTGATCGACGCCGAACAGGTCCTCCAGCGCACCGTGGTATCCGGCATACGCGGCGACACTCTTGGCGATGTCGATGGCACTGCCGCCGCCGAGACCGATCAAGCCGTCATGCCCGCCCTCGCGATACACGCGCATGCAATCTTCGACGATGGCGATTTCCGGGTCCGGTAGCACCCGGTCAAAAATCTCGTACTCGCGCCCGCCCAATTGGCACAGCGCCAGCTCCACGGTGCCGGACTTGACCAGCGCGGCGTCGGTGACGATCAGCGGGTTGTCGATGTCGAGGCGGGTGAGTTCGGCGGCCAGTTGCTCGATGGCCCCGGCGCCGGTAATCAGTTTGTGAGCGATTTTGAACTGGGACAGACTCATCGTGCGCAGCCTCTTATAGATGTGGGAGCTGAGCACAAGGTTAGCTGGGGTTTTGAGGTTGTCTGGCATTCACCCCATGAATGACAAAAAACTTCGCATACAACACAAATCCTTGTGGGAGGGGGCTTGCTCCCGAAAGCGGTGTGTCAGTCGACATCAACTTCAACTGATCCACCGCTTTCGGGAGCAAGCCCCCTCCTACAGTTTTGACCGTGTACGGCGTCAGACCTGCGCGGTACGCAGTTTCTCGCTACGACCGCGCAGCCATTCAAGGGTTAACAGCAGGATGACAGAGAAGGCGATCAGCAAGGTTGCCGCCGCCGCAATCGTCGGACTGAGGTTCTCGCGAATGCCGCTGAACATCTGCCGTGGCAAGGTCGCTTGCTCGGGGCCGGCGAGGAACAGCGTCACCACCACTTCATCGAACGAAGTGGCAAAGGCGAACAACGCCCCGGAAATCACCCCCGGCGCAATCAACGGCAGGGTCACCCGACGGAACGTGGTCAATGGCGAAGCGCCAAGGCTGGCCGCCGCCCGCACCAGATTGTGGTTGAACCCCTGCAACGTTGCCGACACGGTGATGATCACGAACGGCACACCCAACACCGCGTGCACCACGATCAGCGAGAAGAAGCTATTGCCCAGTCCCAGCGGTGCGAAGAACAGATAACTCGCCACACCAATGATCACCACCGGCACCACCATCGGCGAAATCACCAGCGCCATCACCAGGGATTTGCCGGGGAAGTCGCCACGTGTCAGGCCGATCGCCGCCAGCGTGCCGAAGACCATCGCCAGTACCGTGGCCGCCGGGGCGACGATGATGCTGTTCTTCAGCGCGCGCATCCACTCTGCCGAAGCGAAGAAGTCGTGATACCACTGCAGCGAAAAGCCCTGCAGCGGATACACCAGGAAACTGCCGGAGTTGAACGACAGCGGCACGATCACCAGCACCGGCAGAATCAGGAACAGCAGGATCAGGCCGCAGAGGATCCGCAAGCTGTAGAACCACACCCGTTCGATGGGCGACATGTAAGGACTCAGCATTTCAAATTCCCCTTAGCTCAGACGCAGGCGACTGGCGCCCACCAGCCAGCTGTAGATCAGATAAAGCACCACGGTCGCCAGCAGCAACAGGCCGCCCAGTGCAGTGGCCATGCCCCAGTTGATGCTGGTGTTGGTGTAGAACGCGACGAAGTAACTGACCATCTGATCGTTCGGGCTGCCGAGCAGCGCCGGGGTGATGTAGTAGCCGATGGCGAGGATGAACACCAACAGGCAACCGGCACCGACGCCGGCATAAGTCTGCGGGAAATACACCCGCCAGAAACTGGCGAACGGATGGCAGCCCAGCGAGATGGCGGCGCGCATGTAGGTCGGCGAGATGCCTTTCATCACGCTGTAGATCGGCAGGATCATGAACGGCAGCAGGATGTGCACCATCGAGATGTAGACCCCGGTGCGGTTGAACACCAGCTCCAGCGGCTTATCAATGATGCCCATCGCCATCAGTGCGCTGTTGATCAGCCCGCCCGATTGCAGCAACACGATCCACGCCGCGACCCGCACCAGAATCGAGGTCCAGAACGGCAACAGCACCAGAATCATCAGCAGGTTGCTCTGCCGTGATGGCAGGTTCGCCAGCAGGTAGGCCAGTGGATAGGCGAGGAGCAGGCAGATCACGGTGATGATCAGGCCCATCCAGAACGTGCGGGCGAAGATGTCGAGGTAGATCGCCTGATCCGGGGTGGCCGGGGCCAGTTCGCCGAGATCATCGATACGGTGATCCACCGCCGCCAGCAGGTAGTAAGGCGTGATGCTGCTGGTGTTGCGTTTGACCGCTTGCCAGTAGGCCGGATCGCCCCAACGCTCATCGAGCGCTTCGAGGGCTTCTTTATAGGAGGCCGGTTCGCTGGCGAAGGGCAGCGCCCGGGCGGTTTTGGTCAGCAGGCTGCGATAGCCGGCCAACTCCATGTTCAAGCGCTTGGACAGATCGCCCAGCGTCTGGTTTTTGCGGGCTTCGGCGAGATCTTCGCCGGCCGCTTTGTACACCGGTTCAGCGGGCAGGCCACGGCCGTCCCAACTGGCGATGGCCGCCACGGTGCGCGGCATGCCGCCGACCACTTCCGGGTTGCCGACGCTTTTGTAGAGCAGCGCCACGATCGGCACCAGAAACACCAGCAACAGAAACAGCACCAGCGGCGCAATCAACGCCTGGGCCTTCCAGCGGTTGACCCGCTCGGCGCGCTTGAGCTTCTGCTTCAAGGTGGGGCTGGCGCCCTCGTTCAGGGGAACGGCGATGGCCATGACGTACTCCGCAAATCTTTGATCGTTACAGAGGTGGCGAACCACCTCGATCGATTGATGCACACAAATCCAGATGTGGGAGCGGGCTTGCTCGCGAAGGCGGCGCATCAGTCGACATCAATGTTGAATGTGCTGATGCTTTCGCGAGCAAGCCCGCTCCCACAGGAGAGCAAGCTCTCGGATTACTTCGCAGCCCAGGAATTGAAGCGCTGCTCCAGTTGCTCGCCGTTGTCAGCCCAGAAGCTGACGTCGATCTGCACCTGGTTGGCGATGTTTTCCGGGGTGGTTGGCATGTCTTTCAGCACGTCCTTGCTCAGCAGCGGTACGGCTTGGGTGTTGGCCGGGCCGTAGGCGATGTTTTCCGAGTAGGTCTTCTGTTGCTGCGGCTGAACCGAGTAGGCGATGAATTTCTTCGCCGCTTCGGCGCGCTTGGCGTCCAGACCTTTCGGGATGGCCCACGCATCGAAGTCGTAGATGCCGCCGTTCCACACCACTTTCAGGTTGGATTCTTTCTGCACGGCGGCGATGCGACCGTTGTAGGCCGAGCTCATGACCACGTCACCGGAAGCAAGGTATTGCGGTGGTTGCGCGCCGGCTTCCCACCACTGAATGCTCGGCTTGAGTTCATCGAGTTTCTTGAACGCGCGATCCTGCCCTCCCTTGCTCGCCAGCTCTTTATAAACGTCCTTCGGTGCAACACCGTCGGCCATCAGCGCGAATTCCAGGGTGTACTTGGCGCCTTTGCGCAGGCCACGCTTGCCCGGGAATTTCTTGGTGTCCCAGAAATCGGCCCAACTGGTTGGCGCGGTTTTCAGCTTGTCGGCGTTGTACGCGAGCACGGTCGACCAGACGAAGAAGCCCACGCCGCATGGCTGAATCGCGCCTTTGACGTAGTCTTCAGTCTTGCCGAACAGCGCCGGGTCGAGCTGTTCGAACATGTCTTCATCGCAACCACGGGACAGCTCTGGCGATTCGACTTCCACCAGATCCCACGACACGCTCTTGGTGTCGACCATGGCTTTGACCTTGGCCATTTCGCCGTTGTACTCGCCGGCAACGATCTTGCCGTTGCCCGCCGCTTCCCACGGTGCGTAGAAGGCTTTGACTTGCGCCGCCTTGTTCGCCCCGCCAAACGACACCACAGTCAGATCGGGACCGGCGGCCATAGCGCTGGCCGCACCCATCAGGCCCAGGGTCAGGGCGGTGAACTTCAGGGATCTCAACATTTATTGTTCTCTCCACGTGCAGGGTTGGTGTTGGTATTGCCGGGGCGCTTAGTGCGCCTCTAGAAGAGGATCGAGTGCGCGAACGTGCTCGACCTGCCAGCCAAGCGGAACCACGTCGCCGACCGCGAGCGCTGGATCGAGCTCGGCAATCGGCTGTTTCACGAAGAAGTCGGTCTTGCCGCAGACTTCCAGGCGCACCCGGACGTGGTCGCCCAGATAGATGAATTCCGCCACCCTCCCTGAGAAGCGGTTGACGCATTGGTCGCTCGAACCGTTGAGGCTGACGCGCTCCGGACGGATCGACAGGGTCACCGGTTCGCCGGTCTGGCCGACGTTGACCGCCAGCGCCTCGACCTTCTCGCCCCGGCCCAACTCGACCACGCAACGCTCGCCGCTCTGGCTGAGCAGTCGGCCGTTGAGGCGGTTGTTCTCGCCGATGAAGTTGGCGACGAAAGTGTTTTTCGGTTCTTCGTAGAGCGTGCGCGGTGGCGCGATCTGCTGGATCTCGCCCTGATGAAACACGGCGACGCGGTCGGACATGGTCAGGGCTTCACCCTGGTCGTGGGTCACATAGACCACGGTCACGCCGAGGCGCTGGTGCAGGTGTTTGATCTCCATCTGCATGTGTTCGCGCAGTTGCTTGTCGAGTGCGCCCAGCGGTTCGTCCATCAGCACCAGTTGCGGTTCGAACACCAGCGCCCGGGCCAGCGCTACACGCTGCTGCTGACCGCCGGAGAGTTGTGCCGGATAACGCGAAGCGAAGGCGTCGAGCTGGACCATGCTCAGGACTTTCTTGACCTTGTCGCTGACGTCGCTCTTGTTCAGGCCACGTACGGTCAGCGGGAAGGCCAGATTCTCGGCCACGGTCATGTGCGGGAACAGCGCGTAGTTCTGGAACACCATGCCGATGTCGCGCTTGTGCGGCGGCACGTTGTTGATTGCACGGCCGGCCAGGAGGATTTCGCCGGCGGTCGGGGTTTCGAACCCGGCGAGCATCATCAGGCTGGTGGTCTTGCCCGAGCCGGACGGCCCGAGCAGGGTCAGGAACTCGCCTTTGCGAATGTCCAGGTTGAGGTCTTTGACGATCAGGTTCTCGCCGTCGTAGCTCTTCTGCACTCCACGAAAGCTGACCAGCACGTCACTGGCCCCTGCGTTTGAATCGACCTGGCTCATACCCACACCTTTGTTATTGGTAACTGCTGTGGATTAAGCCTAGTGGCTGGCGCCAGCCACGCAAATCGGGGCGCAGGAGAGAATCGCCTCAGCCGGATGGAAGGTTGGGGGTAGGGATTGCCCTACAAGGATGGCGCGTTTTGGCAAACGAGCTACGAGCACCAAGCGGCAAGCCACGAGAACAAGCAAAAGCGGTTGTCGCTAATGGATATGCTCGCAATATCGGGCGCTATGAAGATCCCCTGTAGGAGTGAGCCTGCTCGCGATAGCGGTGGCTCAGTCACTGAAGTATTGCCTGACAGACCGCTATCGCGAGCAGGCTCACTCCTACAGTTTTAACTGCGGTGATCTTTAGAGAAGTTTGTGCTCCATCGCGTATTTGACCAGCTCGGCCAGCGAGGTGATGTTGAGCTTCTGCATCAGCCGCGCCTTGTGGGTGCTGATGGTCTTGCTGCTCAACGCCAGTTGTTGGGCGATGTCGTTGACGTTGGCGCCCTGGGCCAGGCGCTCGAACACCGAGAACTCACGCTCGGACAGCAGCGAATGCAACGGACGCGTGTCGGTCAGGCCGACTTCGAAGACCATGCGGTCGGCCAGTTCCGGGTCGATGTAGCGTCCGCCGGCCGCCACTTTGCGAATCGCCGTCAGCAGCAACGCCGGATCGCTGTCCTTGGTGGCATAGCCCGCGGCGCCGACCTTCAGCGCACGGGCGGCCATTTGCGCCTCATCGTGCATCGACAACACCAGAATCGCCGGCGGATTGTTCAGCGCACGGATTCGCGGGATCGCCTCCAACCCATTGACGCCAGGCATCGAGATGTCCAGCAACACCACTTCACACGGCACGCTGCGCAAGGTTTCGAGGAGCTGCTCGCCATTGCTCGCCTCCCCCACCACTTGCAGATCCTTGGCCAGGCCGATCAATTGCTTGATGCCTTCACGGACGATGGTGTGGTCTTCGGCTACCAATACACGGATCACATTCTTCTCCATTATTCTTATTCAGCGCCAAGGTCATTCGCGAGCAGGCTCGCTCCCACAGGGAAGTGCATTGCAATGTGGGAGCGAGCCTGCTCGCGATAGCGTCAGCTCAAACACCACAACCTTCAAACCTCATTCACCGGCACCCAAACATTCAGACTGGTGCCCTCCCCCGGCTCACTCTCAAGCAACAAGCGTCCGCCCATGATCAGCACCCGCTCGCGCATACCGACCAAACCAAAGGACGTCGGCCGATCCGCCGCAGCGACAAAGCCTACGCCATCGTCGCTGACCGTCAGACACAACTCGTCGCCTTCCAGCGCCAGTGTCAGCTCCACAGTATGCGCCTGAGCATGGCGCATGACGTTGGTCAGCGCCTCCTGCAGGATGCGGAACAGCCCGATCGCCTTGGCATCGCTGAGCACCGGCAGATTGTCCGGCACCTGCACCAGACACGGAATCTGCGTACGCGCCTCGAAGCGCCGCGCCTGCCACTCGATCGCTGAAGCAATCCCGGCATCGAGAATCGGCGGGCGCAACGCCGTCGCCACATCACGCACCAGCTGGAACAACTGGGCGATCAGGCGTTTCATGCTGTTCAAGCGCTCGTGCAGCCCCGGGTCGAGTTGTGCGTAGGCCAGTTCGCACATCGAGGTTTCCAGCTTCAGCACCGTGAGCATCTGCCCCAGTTCATCGTGCACTTCCCGGGCGATCCGCGCCTTCTCTTCTTCGCGCACGCTCTCCAGGTGCGCCGACAATTCGCGCAGTTGCTCGCGGGAGGCGGCAAGCTCCAGCTCGATACGTTTGCTTTCGCTGATGTCCCAGACGATGCCGTCCCAGACATAGGCGCCATCCTTCAGCTGTCGGGTGATTGCCTTGATCTCGGCCCAGCGCTGCTCGCCCTGACGGGTGAGGATGCGACCCTGCCACGACCAGTCACTGTCAGTGTCCAGCGCTTGATCCTGAGTCTGGTGGTAACTGGCCCTGTCGTCCGGGTGCACCAGACTGCGCAAGCCCATGTCGCGATGGGCGATGGCGGCCGGCGCATAGCCGACCAGACTCTCGCTGCCCTCGCTGATGTAGGCGAAATCGATCTGCCCGGTCACCGGCGCCCGCTCCAGGCGAAACACCAGCCCCGGTACGTTGGCGGCGATGCCTTGCAGGCGCGCTTCACTTTCCTGCAACGCGGCCAGGGCGCGGCGGCGCTCGGTGACGTCGGTGAGATAAACCACCAGATACTCGCTGTCGCGAAAACGCAGAAAACTCAGCGAGACGTCCGCCGGCAGGATGCTGCCATCGGCGCGCACGCAACTGGTTTCAAAACTCAGCGGCCCTTCTTCACTGGCCCGCGCGCGTTTCCACAGGTTGAGCCAGCGATCCATGTGCAGGCCGGGTTCGAAGTCGATCAGCGGCCGTTCGATCAGCGCGCCCTGTGGATAACCGAGCATGTGCTCCGCAGCGCGGTTGGCGTAGCGCACATGGCTATCCCAGTTGACCCAGAGAATGCCGACGGTGCTTTGGTCGATGGAAAACTGGGTCAGGCGCAAGGCTTCTTCGCTGGCCGCGCGCAGGGCGATGTCTTCACGTGCAGCCAGCAGACGCTGTTCGAGGCTGTGTTGCTGGCGTCGTTGCCAGACAACGATGGCCAGGCAACTGAGCAACAACACCGCAAACAACAGGCTGAGGTTCTGCCAGAACCCCGGCGACTCCGTGAGCCGTGGGTACTTGGGTTGCAGCCATTGGTTGTGCAGGCGCTCCAGATCCTTGGCCGGGATCGCTCGCAAGGCGCTTTCGATGATCCCGGCCAATTGCGGCCAGTCGCGCCGCGTGGCAACCCGCAACAGCTGCGGCAAGCCGATATCGCCGACCACCACCAACCCGGCGAACTCCGGCTCGGCGGACAAGCGCCCGAGTTGCGCTTCATCTATCACGGCGTAGGACGCTTGTTGGGTCAGCAACAGTTGCAGTGCCTGACGCTCCAGCGGCACGCCTTGCAGATTCAGATGGGGATAGGTGCTGCGCAAATAATCCGCGGTGACGCTGGGCATGCGCACCGCGACGCGGGACAGGCTGTCGAGCTTTTCCAGCTCGACCACGCCGCCGCTCTTCTGGTCGCTGACCACCAGTTGCGGCACACGCATGTAGGGATCGGAAAACAGCCACAGGCGCAGCGCACCCGGGGTCTGGGTCAGGCCCGGGGCGATGTCGATTTCACCTTCGCGGGCGGCGTCTTCCAGTTGCGCCAGATCCTGAAAATTGCGCCAGCTCAGCTCGACGTTCAGGGTCTTGGCCAGCGCCTTCATCAATTCGACATTGGCCCCGGACAAGCGCTGCAAGCGCCGGTCGTATTGCGCGTACGGTGCCTGCAATACCAGACCGACGCGCAACTCACGGTGCTGCGCCAGCCATTGCTGCTCGCCGGGCGTCAACAGCGCTGCATGTGCCGCCGGCGCAGACGCCGCCCAGCCCATCAAGGGAAAACACAACCAGCCGATAACCCACAGGCAGCAAAAACGCATCATTGAAGTCTCTTGCACTGACAAATTCTGACCAACCCATTAGGCTGCCGGGATACTTTTCTGGCCTGGAATAACCGATGCCCTCTGTCTACCGCCTGGCAATGCCAGCATTGTGCCTGTCGCTGATCCTGCCTTGTGCGTTTTCCGTCGAAGCCGCCGATCCGGCACCTGCCTCCACCGCCGAGCAACCGGCCGCCGAAAAACCGGCCGAACGCCAGCCACTGCTTGAGCGTAGTCAGGAAGAAGCCTCAGCACTCGAACGCAAAGTCCCGGCACAAGAACAGCAGCAATTGCAGGCCGGCGCCGATACTTTCCTCGCCCTGTGGAAACCGGCCAACACTGCCGAGCCCAAAGGTGCGGTGATTATCGTCCCCGGCGCCGGTGAAACCGCTGACTGGCCGCAAGTGATCGGCCCACTGCGCAGCAAATTGCCCGATGTCGAGTGGAGCAGCCTGAGTATCACCCTGCCGGATCTGCAAAGCGATGCCATCGCACCGCGGGTGATTGCGCCCGCCGCCGCGCCGAAAGCCCCGGAAAGTGGCAGCAAGGATTCCACCACTGCGCAACCGATCGAACAGGCGGCGGGCGGTGAAGCGGAAGTGGCGGATCAGGTGGTCGCCGAAACGACTGAAGAACAATCCAAAGCTGATGCCGAACGGATCTTTGCGCGGATCGATGCGGCGATCGCCTACGCCGAGCAACAAAGCGCACGCCGGATCGTGGTCCTCGGTCACGGCACGGGCGCCTACTGGGCGGCGCGCTTCCTCAGCGAGCGGCAGAGTTCGCAGGTCGAGAAACTGGTGATGGTCGATGCGCAAACGCCGAGCAAGGCCAAGCCACAGCTGGCCGAGCTGACGCCGACCCTGAAGTTGCCGACCGCCGACATTTACTACATGGACAAGGCGCTGGATCGCAACGCGGCGCTGGAGCGCATGCAGGCCAGCAAGCGCTTGAAGACTTCGACCTTCAGCCAGGTGGCGCTCAAGGCGTTACCGGATAAAAAGGCTGAGCAGGAACAGCTGTTCCGGCGGGTGCGTGGCTGGTTGAATCCGCAGAAGACGGACTGATAGACCGAGTCGCCCCATTCGCGAGCAGGCTCGCTCCCACATTTGAATGCATTCCATCTGTAGGAATGCGATCAGTGTGGGAGCGAGCCTGCTCGCGAAGAGGCCCTCATCAACAACTAACTTCTAACGATCAGCGAAAATCCCGTCGCGCTCGAATCAACGTAAACGCGTTGTGCAGCTCGCGGGTTTTCTCGGTCGCCTCACGCACCTGCTCCGGCGTCGCGCCGCTGCCGGCGATCTTGTCCGGGTGATGACGGCTGAGCAGTCGGCGATAGGCGCGCTTGATCTGCGCCGGCTCGCTGGTCGCCGACACCCCGAGCAGGCGCATCGCTTCCTGATAACTCACCGCGGCACTGACAATCGGCCGTTTATTGGGCTCGTAATCATTGGCCAGCGCCTGAATCTGGTGGGTTGTCCAACCCAGCCACTTGCCCCACTGCGCCAATAATTCACGCTCACTGACGCCCGCACGACCGTCGGCCCAGACCATCCGCCAGCAGGCGCGCAACACGCCCTCGGCGGCATGCGGCTGAGCACTCAGGCGGCGCAGATAACCGCGCAGGCGGTCGCCGCCGGACTTGCCGCGATTGAACGCAGCAATCGCCCGCCGCCGTGCCGGCTCGCTCATTTCCAGGGCGTTCATTTCATGGCGGGCCTGCTGGATATGGCCGTCCGTCACTCGCCCATCACTCTTGGCCAGACGCCCGAGCAACACGAACAGCAATTCGTCGTTGCGCAACATCGGCCGTCCGCCGAGTTTTTCCCGCAAGTGCCCCCAGCTTTGCAGGTGCAGGCGCCGATCCAGCGCCTGTCCCAACAATGCCCCAAGCATGGCCCCCGGAATGCTGGCGATCGCAAAACCCGCTCCGGCTCCAATCAGAGTCCCTGGCCACAACATATCAACGACTCGCTTCTATCAATGCTTCAGCTTCGGCCAGACGCTCATGCGTACCGACATCCACCCAGTGACCTTTCAGACGCTCACCGCTGACCTGCCCGTCAGCCATGGCTTTGCGCAGCAGTGGTGCGAGCTTGAATGCGCCGTCCGCGCAGCCATCGAACAACTGCGGATGGAGCACGGCGATGCCGCTGTAGGTCAGGGTTTGCGCGCCTTGCTGGCCATCCTGTACCCGGCCGTCAGTCAGGGTGAAATCGCCCGTCGGATGATGAGCCGGGTTGTCCGCCAGTACGAGATGCGCCAGACCGTTGATCGGTTGATGCAGCACGCTGAAGTCGTAATCGGTCCAGATATCGCCGTTGACCACCAGGAACGCATCGTCACCGAGTAACGGCAAGGCGCGGAAAATGCCGCCGCCGGTTTCCAGCGGCTCACCTTCCGGCGAGTACTGGATGCTCACACCGAACTGCGAACCGTCGCCCAGGTAATCTTCGATCTGCTGACCGAGCCAGGCATGGTTGATCACGATCTCGCTGTAACCAGCCGCCGCCAGCGCGCGCAGGTGATATTCGATCAACGGCACGCCGCCGGCACGCACCAGCGGCTTGGGGGTGGTCAGGGTCAGCGGGCGCATGCGCTCGCCCTTGCCTGCCGCCAGAATCATCGCCTTCATGCGCTCACTCCGCCACGCAGACTGGCGAGCAATGCCTGCAGATCCGCCAGTTCAGGACGGCGCGCGATCACCGCTTCTATATAGGCGAAGAAACGCGGCACGTCGGCCAGGTAGCGCGGCTTGCCATCGCGATGACAGATCCGGGCGAAGATGCCGATGACTTTCAGGTGGCGTTGTACGCCCATCAGGTCGCTGGCACGCAGGAAGTCTTCGAAATCCGCTTGCACCGGGATGTCCAGCGCCGAGGCTTGCTGCCAGTAGCTTTCCAGCCAGCCACGCACGCGCTCTTCAGGCCAACTGAGGAAGGCGTCCTTGAACAGGCAGGTGACGTCGTAGGTGACCGGGCCGTAGACCGCATCCTGAAAGTCCAGTACGCCCGGATTCGGCTCGCTGAGCATCAGATTGCGCGGCATGTAGTCGCGGTGCACCAGCACTTTCGGCTGGGCCAGGGCGCTGTCGATCAGCAGATCGCTGACGGCTTGCCATTGTTGCTGCTGTGCCGCGTCGAACTCGATGCCGAGTTCGCGCTTCACATACCACTCGGGGAACAGTTCCAGCTCGCGGCGCAGCAGCGCCACGTCGTAACTCGGCAGCGGTGCGACCATCGGCAATTGCTGAAAAGCCAACAGCGCCTGCAGGGCATCGCTGAACAAAGCGTCGGCATTTTCGCTGTCGATTACGTCCAGATAGGTCTTGTTGCCCAGATCATTGAGCAAAAGAAATCCGCGTTCGAGGTCTTCTGCATAAATTTTCGGCACGTTAATTCCGGATTTCGCCAGCAAAAAGGCGATATCCACGAACGGTTTGCAGTTTTCCTGGGGCGGTGGCGCGTCCATCACGACGAAACTGCGACCCGCGCCTTCCCAACGGAAATACCGGCGGAAACTCGCGTCGCTGCTGGCCGCGGTCAACGTGGCCGGGGGCACGGCGCCCCAGCCCTGATCTGCAAACAGGATTGCCAACTGCTCATCGAGCCAAACTTTCAGGTGTTGCAAGCGTACATCTTGGTCAGGCATTGCAAGGGTCTCCGACGGCGCTAGCCGTCAAGCGGGTCATGCTTTATTATCCAGCATCTTTTTCAGACCATCGAGAGGCGTGCGGCCCACACCGCGGGCAGATGGCACGCAGGAAGCCCGGACTAATAAGATGGCATTGAAATCCCCCGCGTTTCGTAAAAAATTTCCGTTGTTGGTAACCGGCAGTCTGCTGGCTATGCAACCTCTGGCCAGTCAATTCGTTGTTGCCGCAGAGCAGTATGACTGCGCCGTCTCGGCAACGGGTGGCTGGGCGTGTGCGCCCAAGACGCCGGCAGCTGCATTGCCGCCGCGTCCGGTGCATGACGGCAGCGCTGTCAGCGCCGCCGGCGAAGCCCCGACCCAGAACGGTTCCACATCCGACACCGGCGCCAAGCCTGTGCTGGTCACCGAAGCCAAAGGCCGCGGCCTGAAATCCCGTAGCGAAGACTACAGTCACCTCGACTGGGTTCCGCGCGAGAAGCTCACCGCCGCCCAATTGGCCGAGACCGGTCCTTACTGCTCTGGTTCCTATATCGAACCAATTCGTCCTGGCATGAATGACAAGACGAATAAAAGTGACGCACCGACCTTTATCGGCGCCAAGGCCTCGCGCTACAACACCGAAGATCAGGTGGGTACGCTGGCCGGCGACGTGGTCCTGCGTCAGGGCAGCATGCAGGTCGAGTCCGACGAGGCCAGCCTGTATCAGGCCGAGAGCCGCGCCGAACTCAACGGCGACGTGCGCATCCGCGACAACGGCGCACTGATCGTCGGCGACCACGCCGATGTGCAGCTCGACACCGGTGAAGCCAAGGTCGACAACGCCGAATACGTGATGCACAAATCGCGCATCCGCGGTAACGCGCTGTACGCCAAGCGTGCCGAAAACGCGATCATTCGCTTGAAGGACGGCACGTACACCACGTGCGAACCAAACAGCAACGCCTGGCAGCTCAAGGGCAACAACATCACCCTGAACCCTGCCACCGGCTTCGGTACCGCGACCAACGTGACACTGCGGGTCAAGGACATTCCGATCCTGTACACGCCGTACATCTACTTCCCGATCGACGATCGTCGCCAATCGGGCTTCCTGCCGCCGACCATCGGCACCGGCAGCGATACCGGCTTCATGCTGGTGACCCCGTACTACTTCAACCTGGCGCCGAACTACGATGCCACGTTGTACCCGCGCTACATGAGCAAACGCGGCATGCTGGTCGAAGGCGAGTTCCGTTACCTGACCAAGTCCAGCGAAGGCCAGTTTGGTGCGGCGTATCTGAACGACGAAGATACCGATCGCAGCAAGCAGTCCGACTACGAAAAGAATCGCTACATGTACAACTGGCAGCACAAGGGTGGTCTCGACTCCCGCGTGATGACTCAGGTTGACTACACCAAGATCAGCGATCCGTACTACTTCCAGGATCTGACCACCGATCAGATCGGTGTGAAGAGCGCTGACTTCGTGAACCAGCAGGGTTCGGTGACTTACCGAGGCGACAGCTATACCGCGCGCCTGAACGCTCAGCAGTACCAACTGGCTACTGTTTCGAACATCACGCCATACGGCCGTCTGCCACAGATCACCTTCGACGGTCAGCTGCCGTATCACCCGGAAGGTTTGAACTTCGATTACGAGACCGAGATTGTTCGGTTCGATCGCGACCTGCAAAACGGCAACTTTACCAATGAAGACGGCACCATCTCGCCTCGCCTGGATACAAACGTTCAGGGCTTGGCGCGCGCCAACGGCGATCGTCTGAACCTGAAGCCGGGCGTCAGCCTGCCGATGAACTGGACCTATGGTTTCCTGAAGCCATCGCTCAAGTACCAGTACACCCAGTATCAACTGGATCTGGACGGCACCGGCAAGTCCCAGATTGCTGCGCAAACCGCCGAGCAGAACAAACTCAACGGCACCTTCGACAGCAATCAGAGCCGTGGCGTACCGATCGCCAGCGTCGACAGCGGCCTGTACTTCGACCGCAACACGTCGTACTTCGGCAAGAACTATCGCCAGACTCTGGAACCGCGTCTGTTCTACCTGTATGTACCCAAGGTTGATCAGGAAGACATTCCGGTATTCGACACCAGCGAATACACCTTCAACTATGCGTCGCTGTTCCGTGACAACCGCTTCTCCGGCTCCGACCGCGTCGGCGACGAGAACAAGCTGTCGCTGGGTGTGACCAGCCGCTGGATCGAAGACGACGGTTTCGAGCGTCAGCGCATCAGCGTCGGCCAGGCTTACTACTTCAAGGATCGTGAAGTCCAACTGCCAGGCATCGCGTTCAACGATCGTAAAGATGCCCAGTCCGACGTATCACCGTACGCTCTGGAATACGAATATCGCTGGAACCGTGACTGGCGCACCACCGCCGACTACAACTGGGACCCGGACAGCCGCAGCCCGCGTTCCGGCAGCGCGATGTTCCATTACCAGCCTGAAGACAACCCGAACAAGGTGGTCAACGTCGGTTATCGCTATCGCAACGACCAGGTTCGTTACGATCAGAACACCGGTAAATGGTCGGTGGGTGGTGGCGACTACGGCACGCCGGGCCAGCCTGGCTACGTGAAGGACTACTACAAGATCCAGCAGCATGACTTCTCGGTCATCTGGCCGATCGTTCCGCAGTGGAGCGCGATCAGCCGCTGGCAGTACGACTACAACCGCAACCGTACGCTGGAAGCCTTCGGTGGTTTCGAATACGACAACTGCTGCTGGAAACTGCGCCTGATCAATCGTTACTGGGTCAGCTATGACGAATTCAGTCAGAACGCCCCGGAAAACGAAAAAGGCGACCACGGCGTCTTCCTCCAAATTGTTCTGAAGGGACTCGGCGGCCTGACTGGCGCCAAGGTAGAGAGCTTCCTCGACAAAGGCATCCAAGGTTATCGTCAACGTGAAGACCAAGCTTTCTGATTCTCTGCGCCCGCTGCTGCTGGGCGCGCTGTTCCTGGGTACTGCGGCCAACGCCGCAGTACAGTCCATCGATAAAGTGGTCGCGATCGTTGATAACGACGTGGTCATGCAGAGCCAACTGGACCAGCGCGTCCACGAAGTTCAGCAGACCATCGCCAAGCGTGGCGGCGGCATGCCGCCTCCAGGCGTGCTGGATCAGCAGGTGCTCGAGCGCCTGATCGTCGAAAACCTGCAACTGCAGATCGGCGAGCGTTCCGGCATCCGCATTACCGATGAAGAGCTGAACCAGGCGGTCGGCACCATTGCCCAGCGCAACAACATGACCGTGGATCAATTCCGCGCCGCCCTGGCACACGACGGTTTGTCCTATGACGACGCCCGTGACCAGATCAAGCGCGAGATGATCATCAGCCGTGTGCGTCAGCGTCGTGTGGCAGAGCGCATCCAGGTCTCCGAGCAGGAAGTGAAGAACTTCCTCGCCTCCGACCTGGGCAAGATGCAGCTGTCCGAAGAACTGCACCTGGCCAACATCCTGATTCCTACACCGGAAAGCGCCAACTCTGATGCGATTCAGAGCGCTTACCGTCAGGCGATGGACGTTTACCAGAAGCTCAAGCAAGGCGCCGACTTCGGTCAGATGGCCGTTGCCAAATCCGGCAGCGACAACGCCCTGGAAGGCGGCGACATGGGCTGGCGTAAAGCTGCGCAACTGCCACCGCCGTTCGACCGCGAGTTGAGCAGCATGGCGGTTGGCGACATCACTCAGCCTGCACGCACTCCGGGTGGTTTCATCATCCTCAAGTTGCTGGCCAAACGTGGTGGCGAAGCGCAGATGCGTGATGAGGTGCATGTGCGCCACATCCTGGTCAAGCCAAGCCCGATCCGTGACGAAGCCAAGACCAAGGCCCTGGTGCAGTCGCTGTATGACCGCATCCTGGCCGGTGAAGACTTCGCTGAACTGGCGAAGAACTACTCCGAAGACCCGGGTTCGGCGCTCAACGGTGGTGACCTGAACTGGATCGATCCAAACGCACTGGTACCGGAATTCCGCGAAGTGATGGCCAAGACCCCACAAGGTCAGCTGTCCAAGCCGTTCCAGACTCAGTACGGTTGGCACGTGCTGGAAGTCCTTGGCCGCCGCGCCACCGACAGCACCGAGTCGGCTCGCGAGCAACAGGCAATGAATGTTCTGCGTAACAAAAAATACGATGAAGAGCTGCAAAACTGGCTGCGTCAGATTCGTGAAGAAGCCTACGTAGAAATCAAACTCCCTGGTGCAGACCAGGCAGCGCAGTGAAACCCAAGCGTTTCGCGCTGACACCCGGCGAACCAGCCGGCATCGGTCCCGACCTGTGCCTGCTGCTCGCCTCGCAAGCCCAGCCACACCCCCTGATTGCCATCACCAGCCGCGACCTGCTCACCGAGCGGGCCGCGCAGCTGGGGCTGGCCGTCTCTTTGCTGGAAGTGGCACCCGGTCAATGGCCGGATGCGCCAGCAGCGGCCGGCAGCCTGTACGTCTGGGACACCCCGCTGAGCGCTCTCGTGGTTGCCGGGCAACTGGATAAGGCCAACGCTGCCTTCGTTCTGGAAACCCTGACCCGCGCCGGCAACGGCTGCCTGAACGGCGACTTCGCCGGGATGATCACCGCCCCTGTACACAAGGGCGTGATCAACGAATCCGGCATCCCGTTCTCCGGACACACGGAATTTCTCGCCGACCTGACCCACACCGCCCAAGTGGTGATGATGCTCGCTACTCGCGGTTTGCGCGTAGCCCTGGTCACCACTCACCTGCCCCTGCGCGAGATTGCCGATGCAATTACGCCGGAACGGCTGGAGCGGGTCACGCGGATTCTGCACGCCGACCTGCAAGACAAATTCGGCATCGCCCGGCCACGCATCCTGGTCTGTGGGCTCAACCCGCACGCCGGTGAAGGCGGACACCTGGGCCATGAAGAAATCGACATCATCGAACCTACCTTAGAGCGCCTGCGCGGCGAGGGCATGGACCTCCGTGGCCCGCTGCCTGCCGACACTCTGTTTACCCCCAAATATCTGGAGCACTGCGACGCAGTGCTGGCGATGTACCACGACCAGGGCCTGCCCGTGCTGAAGTACAAAGGCTTCGGCGCCGCAGTCAACATTACCCTTGGCCTGCCGATCATCCGCACCTCGGTCGATCACGGCACCGCCCTGGATCTGGCCGGTAGCGGCAAGATCGACACCGGCAGCCTGCAGGTCGCCCTGGAAACCGCCTACCAGATGGCCGAGACCCGTTTATGACCGAGCAATACCAACACAAGGCGCGCAAACGCTTTGGCCAGAACTTCCTGCACGACGCCGGCGTCATCGACCGCATCCTGCGCTCCATCAGCGCCAAGCCTGACGACCGCATGCTGGAAATCGGCCCGGGCCAGGGCGCGCTGACCGCCGGCATCCTCAACTCCGGTGCGCAACTCGACGTGGTCGAGCTGGACAAGGACCTGATCCCGATCCTCAACCAGCAGTTTGCCGGCAAGAGCAACTTCAACCTGCATCAGGGCGATGCGCTGAAGTTTGACTTCAAAACCCTCAACGCCGCGCCGAACAGCCTGCGCGTGGTCGGCAACCTGCCGTACAACATCTCGACGCCGCTGATTTTCCACCTGTTGAACAACGCCGGCATCATTCGCGACATGCACTTCATGTTGCAGAAGGAAGTGGTCGAGCGCCTGGCCGCAGGCCCGGGTGGCGGCGACTGGGGTCGTCTGTCGATCATGGTTCAGTATCACTGCCGTGTGGAACACCTGTTCAACGTCGGCCCGGGCGCTTTCAACCCGCCGCCAAAGGTCGACTCGGCCATCGTCCGCCTGGTGCCGCATGCGGTACTGCCGCACCCGGCCAAGGATCATCGCCTGCTCGAGCGTGTCGTTCGCGAAGCCTTCAACCAGCGTCGCAAGACCCTGCGCAACACCCTCAAGCAATTGATGACCGCTGCCGAGATCGAAGCCGCCGGTGTCGATGGCAGCCTGCGCCCCGAGCAACTGGACCTGGCCGCATTCGTGCGCCTGGCCGACAAGCTCGCCGAGCAGGTTCCTGCCGCCCCCGCCGCCGACTGACCGGCGATGAACGCTATCGGGCAGGCCGCCACTCTGGTTTACTGCCCGATACTTGCCTAGACTGATTCCCCATCAGCTACGCCTCGCGTTCCGCTTTGCTTAAGGCCCTTTTGCATGTCCGATTCTCGTTATCAGGTCGACGTCAGTGTCGTTACCCGCTACCTGGCAGACCAATCGCAACCCGAGCACAACCGCTTCGCCTTCGCCTACACCATCACCGTGCAAAACAATGGCGCGCTCCCGGCCAAGCTGTTGTCGCGGCATTGGGTGATCACCGACGGTGACGGGCATGTCGAAGAAGTGCGCGGCGCCGGTGTCGTCGGCCAGCAACCGCTGATCGACACAGGCAAGAGCCACACTTACAGCAGCGGCACAGTGATGACCACCAAGGTCGGCACCATGCAGGGCACTTACGAAATGGTCGCCGATGACGGCAAGCATTTCGACGCGATCATCAAACCTTTCCGCCTCGCCGTCCCCGGAGCCCTGCACTGATGACGACGTACGCCGTCGGCGACCTGCAAGGCTGCCTCGATCCGCTCAAGTGCTTGCTCAAGCAAGTGGCGTTCGACCCGAAGCTCGATCGGCTGTGGCTGGTCGGCGACCTGGTCAACCGCGGCCCGCAATCGCTGGAGACCCTGCGTTTTCTCTACGGCATGCGCGATTCGCTGGTTTGCGTACTGGGTAACCATGACCTGCACCTGCTCGCTGCGGCCAACAACATTGAGCGCCTGAAGAAGTCCGATACCCTGCGCGAGATCATTGAAGCCCCCGACGCAGCCGATCTGCTCGAGTGGCTGCGCCAGCAGAAACTCATGCACTACGACGAGCAACGCGATGTGGCCATGGTGCACGCGGGCATCCCTCCGCAATGGTCCTTGCGCAAGGCCTTGAAGTACGCCGCCGAGGCCGAAGCCGCACTACGTGACGACAACCTGTTTCCGCTGTATCTCGATGGCATGTACGGCAATGAGCCGGCGAAGTGGGACAGCGATCTCACTGGCGTGACCCGCCTGCGCGTCATCACCAACTATTTCACCCGCATGCGCTTCTGTACCGCCGATGGCAAGCTCGACCTGAAGAGCAAGGAAGGTCTCGACACCGCCCCGCCCGGCTATAAGCCATGGTTCCAGCACAAAGAGCGCAAGACCCGTGGTCTGCGCATCATCTTCGGCCACTGGGCCGCGCTGGAAGGCGATGTCCGTGAACCGGGCATCTCGGCACTGGACACCGGTTGTGTCTGGGGCGGCAGTCTGACCCTGATGAACGTCGACAGCGGCGAGCGTGTGTCATGCAAATGCGATGAACACGGCGGGCTTGCGCCATCAGTCGCACCACTTATCCCCGAAACTTCGCCAGTCAGCGCGCCGCGTTAGACTGCGCATTCTGCCGAGCAACAGGAACCCGCCATGAGCGAATTCAAACGAATCCCCCCGGAACAGGCCCAGGCCCTGCGCGAGCAAGGTGCCGTGGTGGTCGATATCCGCGACCCGCAAACCTATGCCGCGTTGCACATCGCTGGATCGACCCATCTGGATAACCACTCCATTGCCGACTTCATCCGCAATGCCGATCTCGACGCGCCCTTGGTAGTGGTCTGTTACCACGGCAACTCCAGCCAGAACGCAGCGGCGTACCTGATCAGCCAGGGCTTCTCCGACGTCTACAGCATGGACGGCGGCTTCGAGCTGTGGCGTGCGACTTATCCGTCGGAAACCGCGCAAGGCACCGCCGAATAATTTTTTTGTCACGTGCAGGCCCCGGCTGCCGTGGGCCTGCGCGGGGCAGACGAACGGTCTGCCACAACTAATTACGTATCTCGCCTTTACCTCTCGAATTCCCAACTATCCTTAAGCCCAGGCCATCCAAAACAGGGGAGAGCCGGTACACCGGCGCACGGGTCATCGGGAGTGACTTTCAAGGTTGTCGACCGCGAAAGTGTTCTGGGGGGTAAACAAGCGGCCACCGCGGCTGCTTGCCAGCATCGACTGAGTGATCCGGCGTCGGCTCCACGTATCGAGCGAGGTGACGTCATGAGTATCTTTAGCCACTTCCAACAACGCTTCGAGTCCACACGCCAGGAAGAACTCTCGCTGCAGGAGTACCTGGAGCTGTGCAAAAAGGACCGCAGCGCTTACGTTTCCGCCGCCGAGCGTCTATTGATGGCCATCGGCGAACCCGAGCTGCTCGACACGTCGACCAACTCGCGGCTGTCGCGGATCTTCTCCAACAAGGTGATTCGCCGCTATCCGGCCTTTGAAGACTTCCACGGGATGGAAGAATGCATCGACCAGATCGTCTCGTATTTCCGCCATGCCGCCCAAGGCCTGGAAGAGAAGAAACAGATCCTCTACCTGCTCGGCCCCGTCGGTGGCGGTAAATCGTCCTTGGCCGAGAAGCTGAAACAGTTGATGGAAAAAGTGCCCTTCTACGCGATCAAGGGCTCGCCGGTATTCGAATCGCCTCTGGGTCTGTTCAACGCCACCGAAGATGGCGCGATCCTCGAGGAAGACTTCGGCATCCCACGGCGCTACCTGAACACCATCATGTCGCCGTGGGCGACCAAACGCCTGGCCGAATTCGGTGGCGACATCAGCCAGTTCCGTGTGGTCAAACTGTATCCGTCGATCCTCAACCAGATCGCCGTGGCCAAGACCGAACCGGGTGACGAGAACAACCAGGACATCTCGGCGCTGGTGGGCAAGGTCGACATCCGCAAACTCGAGGAATACCCACAGAACGACGCCGACGCCTACAGCTACTCCGGTGCGCTGTGCCGGGCCAACCAGGGCCTGATGGAATTCGTCGAAATGTTCAAGGCACCGATCAAGGTGCTGCACCCATTGCTGACCGCCACGCAGGAAGGCAACTACAACAGTACCGAAGGGCTGGGGGCGATTCCGTTCACCGGGATCCTGCTCGCGCACTCCAACGAATCGGAGTGGCACACCTTCCGCAACAACAAGAACAACGAAGCGTTCATCGACCGGATCTACATCGTCAAAGTGCCGTACTGCCTACGGGTCAGCGACGAGGTGAAGATTTACGACAAATTGCTGTTCAACAGTTCGCTGGCCAAAGCCCACTGCGCCCCCGACACTCTGAAGATGCTGGCGCAGTTCACCGTGCTGTCGCGCCTCAAGGAGCCGGAAAACTCCAACATCTATTCGAAGATGCGCGTCTATGACGGGGAAAACCTCAAGGACACCGATCCAAAGGCCAAGTCGATCCAGGAATACCGCGATTCGGCGGGCGTCGACGAAGGCATGAACGGTCTCTCGACCCGTTTCGCGTTCAAGATTCTGTCCAAGGTGTTCAACTTCGATCCGCATGAAATCGCCGCCAACCCGGTGCACCTGTTGTATGTGCTGGAACAACAGATCGAGCAGGAACAGTTCCAGGCCGAGACCCGCGAGCGCTATCTGCGCTACCTCAAGGAGTACCTGGCGCCGCGTTATATCGAATTCATCGGCAAAGAGATCCAGACCGCGTACCTGGAGTCTTACAGCGAGTACGGTCAGAACATCTTCGACCGCTACGTGCTGTATGCGGACTTCTGGATCCAGGATCAGGAATACCGCGATCCGGAGACCGGCGAGATTCTCAACCGTGTCGCCCTGAACGAAGAGCTGGAGAAAATCGAGAAACCGGCGGGCATCAGCAATCCGAAGGATTTCCGCAACGAAATCGTCAACTTCGTGTTGCGCGCCCGAGCCAACAACAACGGCAAGAACCCGACCTGGCTCAGCTACGAGAAACTGCGGGTGGTCATCGAGAAGAAAATGTTCTCGAACACCGAAGACCTGCTGCCAGTCATCAGCTTCAATGCCAAGGCGAGCAAAGAGGATCAACAGAAACACAACGACTTCGTTACTCGAATGGTCGAACGCGGCTACACCGACAAACAGGTAAGGCTTCTGTCCGAATGGTACCTACGGGTCCGGAAATCGCAGTAAAACAGCTACAAGCTTCAAGCTACGAGCTGCAAGAAAAAAGCATGTGAACGCTGTGCTTCTACTTGCGGCTCGCAGCTCACAACTTGAAGCTGCCCGGAGGGCCACGTATGAGCTATGTGATCGACCGACGTCTCAATGGCAAGAACAAGAGCACGGTAAACCGCCAGCGCTTCCTGCGGCGTTACCGTGATCACATCAAGAAGGCTGTCGAAGAGGCAGTCAGCCGCCGTTCCATCACCGACATGGAGCACGGCGAACAGATCAGCATTCCCGGTCGCGATATCGACGAACCGGTGCTTCACCACGGTCGCGGCGGCAAGCAGACCGTGGTTCATCCCGGCAACAAGGAATTCACTGCCGGCGAACACATAGCAAGACCTCCGGGGGGCGGCGGTGGCCGCGGTCCCGGCAAGGCTGGCAATTCCGGCGAGGGCATGGACGAATTCGTCTTCCAGATCACCCAGGAGGAATTCCTCGAGTTCATGTTCGAGGACCTTGAACTGCCGAATCTGGTGAAACGCAATCTGAGCGGCACCGACACTTTCAAGACCGTGCGCGCGGGGATCAGTAACGAAGGCAACCCGTCGCGGATCAATATCATCCGCACCCTGCGCTCGGCCCACGCCCGGCGCATTGCGCTGTCCGGCAGCAGCCGTGCCAAACTGCGCGAGGCCAAAGAGGAACTGGCGCGATTAAAGCGCGAAGAGCCAGACAACTTCGGCGATATTCAGGAACTCGAAGCGGAAATCGAGAAACTCAGCGCGCGCATTCACCGCGTGCCGTTCCTCGATACTTTCGACTTGAAATACAACCTGCTGATCAAGCAACCCAACCCCAGCTCGAAAGCGGTGATGTTCTGCCTGATGGACGTGTCCGGCTCGATGACCCAGGCGACCAAGGACATCGCCAAACGCTTTTTCATCCTGCTGTACCTGTTCCTCAAGCGGAACTACGACAAGATCGACGTAGTGTTCATCCGCCATCACACCAGCGCCCGGGAAGTGGACGAGGAAGAGTTCTTCTACTCGCGGGAAACCGGCGGCACCATCGTCTCCAGCGCCCTGAAGCTGATGCAGGAGATCATGGCCGAGCGCTACCCGAGCAACGAGTGGAACATCTACGCCGCGCAGGCTTCCGACGGCGACAACTGGAACGATGACTCGCCGATCTGCCGCGACATCCTGATCAATCAGATCATGCCGTTTGTGCAGTACTACACTTATGTGGAGATCACCCCGCGCGAACACCAGGCCCTCTGGTACGAATACGAGCGCATCGCCGAAGCCTTTTCCGACACGTTTGCCCAGCAGCAACTGGTCTCGGCCGGGGATATCTATCCGGTCTTCCGTGAACTCTTCCAGCGCAGGTTAGTGACATGACCGCCAAAGAGCAGAAACGCCAACCCATTTCCACCGGCTCCGAATGGACGTTCGAGCTGATCCAGGCCTACGACCGCGAGATCGCCCGGATTGCGGCCGGCTACGCCCTGGACACCTATCCCAACCAGATCGAAGTGATCACCGCCGAACAGATGATGGATGCCTATGCCTCGGTCGGCATGCCACTGGGCTATCACCACTGGTCCTACGGCAAACACTTCCTCAGCACCGAGAAATCCTACAGCCGCGGCCAGATGGGGCTGGCCTACGAGATCGTGATCAACTCGGATCCGTGCATTGCCTATCTGATGGAAGAAAACACCATCTGCATGCAGGCGCTGGTGGTGGCACACGCGTGCTATGGCCATAACAGTTTCTTCAAGGGCAATTACCTGTTCCGCACCTGGACCGATGCCAGTTCGATCATCGATTACCTGGTGTTCGCCAAGCAGTACATCATGCAATGCGAGGAGCGCCACGGTATCGATGCGGTGGAGGACCTTCTTGATTCCTGCCATGCGTTGATGAACTACGGGGTCGACCGCTACAAACGTCCCTACCCGATATCCGCCGAGGAAGAACGCCGGCGGCAGAAGGATCGTGAAGAACACATGCAAAAGCAGATCAACGATCTGTGGCGCACCATCCCCAAAGGCGCGGACAAGTACAGCGACAAGGACAACGCCCGGTTCCCGGCCGAACCGCAGGAAAACATCCTGTATTTCATCGAGAAGCACGCGCCGTTGCTGGAGCCGTGGCAACGGGAGATCGTGCGGATCGTGCGCAAGATCGCCCAGTATTTTTATCCACAGCGTCAGACGCAGGTGATGAACGAAGGCTGGGCCACCTTCTGGCACTACACCCTGATGAACGACCTGTACGACGAGGGCCTGGTGACTGACGGGTTCATGATGGAATTCCTCACCTCGCACACCAGCGTGGTGTTCCAGCCAGGCTTCGACAGCCCTTACTACAACGGGATCAACCCTTACGCACTGGGTTTCGCGATGTATCGCGACATCCGCCGCATGTGCGAAAACCCCACCGAGGAAGACCGGCGCTGGTTCCCGGACATCGCCGGTTCCGACTGGCTGTCGAGCATCAAGTTCGCCATGAGCAGCTTCAAGGATGAGAGCTTCATCCTCCAGTACCTTTCACCCAAGGTGATCCGTGACCTGAAGCTGTTCAGCATCCTCGATGACGACCAGAAGGACGATTTGCTGGTGCCGGCGATCCACGACGAAACCGGTTACCGGATCATCCGCGAAACCCTGGCCGCGCAGTACAACCTCGGCAACCGCGAACCGAACGTGCAGATCTACAGCATCGACCGACGCGGCGACCGCTCGCTGACCCTGCGTCACCAGCAACATGACCGCAAACCCTTGGGCGATTCCACCGACGAGGTACTGAAACATCTGCACCGGTTGTGGGGCTTCGACATTCACCTGGAAACCCTTCAGGGCGACCAGATCATGAAAACTCACCACGTACCGCCGCGAAGTGAACACAGCGAGGGTGATTACGGTCGACTCGACCTTGCCGTGATTCATCTCTAGATGCGGTTCTGACCTCCGAAAGTCCGACACAAGGGTTATCCTGTCGGGCTAACGGAGGTTTTTTATGCAGATTTTCAAGGTTGGCGGTGCGGTACGCGATCGCTTGCTGGGTATGCCGGTCACCGACGTTGATCGGGTGGTGGTGGGCGCGACCACTGAGGAAATGCTCGCCCAGGGCTTTCGCCCCGTGGGTGCGGATTTTCCGGTATTCCTTCACCCGAAAACCGGCGAGGAATACGCCCTTGCCCGCACCGAACGCAAAAGCGGTCGCGGTTATGGCGGGTTCACTTTTCATGCAAGCCCCGAAGTCACTCTGGAAGAAGACCTGATCCGCCGCGACCTGACCATCAATGCAATGGCCGAGGACGACCAGCAAAACCTCACCGATCCTTATCATGGGCAACGCGATCTCGAAGCGCGGATCCTGCGCCACGTTTCCCCCGCATTCGCCGAAGATCCGCTCCGCGTGCTGCGCGTTGCGCGCTTTGCTGCCCGTTATGCCAGTCTTGGCTTCACTGTCGCACCAGAAACACTGGAACTGATGCGCCAGCTCAGCGAGTCCGGCGAACTGCAGGCGCTGACCGCCGAACGCAGCTGGAAAGAAATCTCCCGCGCACTGATGGAAGATCAGCCGCAGGTATTCATCCAGGTGCTGCGCGATTGCGGCGCACTGAAAGAACTGATGCCGGAAGTCGACGCGCTGTTTGGCGTGCCACAACCGGAAGTGCATCACCCGGAAATCGACACCGGCCTGCACACTCTCAGCGTTCTGGAGCAATCAGCGCTGCACAAACAACCGCTGACGGTACGCTGGGCTTGCCTGCTGCATGACCTCGGCAAAGGCCTGACGCCGGAAGAAGAGTGGCCACGACATATCGCCCATGAACACACTGGGTTGAAGCTGATCAAAGCAGTCAACGAACGCTTCAAGGCACCGAAGGATTGTCAGGAGTTGGCCTTGCTTGTCGGCAAGTACCACACCCACTGTCACCGGGCGCTGGAATTGAAAGCCTCAACATTGCTGGAGCTGTTGCAGAGCTTTGATGTGTATCGACGACCGCAGCGGTTTGAAGAGTTTATCGGCGCATGCGAAATGGACGCCCGAGGCCGTAAAGGGCTGGAGCAGAGAAGTTATCCACAGGCCGATTATTTACGCGGCGCTGCCCAGGCTGCGCGGGAAGTCGCGGTGCAGCCGTTGCTGGAGAAGGGATTCAAAGGCCCGGAACTGGGCGAAGCGCTGAAGCGAGAACGACTGAAGGCGCTAAAAGCCTACAAAGACAAGGCGTCAGCCTGAAAAGCTTCGCGAGCAAGCCCGCTCCCACAAGGGGAATGCATTCCAAATGTGTGGGCTTGCTCGCGAAAGCGGCCGTTAATTCAACGTAAATCCGAAGACGTCAGTTGCTGCCCACGCCACTCAAAGGCCACCGGCGCCAACACCTGATCAATCTGCGCCTCGGCCCACAACGTCGCGAAGCTTTTTCCCACACCCGGATGCACTCGATCCGGCGCAATCAGCGACAGCGGCCACAACACAAAGGCGTTTTTTAGGATTTCGGCACGCGGCAGGATCAAGCCGTCGAAGTTACCGGTCAGATCGCCGTATAACAGCACGTCGATATCGAGCGGCAGCCCCTTGCGATCCGGCGCATAGCGACCGTTATCGGCTTCGATGAATTTCAGGCGCCGATCCAGCTCCATCAAGGGCAGATCGGTAAGCGCCGAAACCACGAAATTGAAGAAAGGCCCGCTCTTGATCCCCACCGGCTGACTCTCGAACACCGCCGAACAGCGGATATCCACCAGAAACGTCGCCAAAGCGTCGAGCCCGGCGCGCAAATGGGTTTCGCGCTCGATATTGCTACCGAGCCCGAGGTACACCTGAGTCAGCGACATCCGCGCTCGATCTCCACACCCACGCCACCCTTGGCCGCCGGCACTGCGCCAGGCTTGGTCAGCTTCAGGCGAACCCAGGTGATCTTGAACTCGGCCATCAGCACTTCGACCAGGCGCTCGGCAAAGGTCTCGACCAGTTGATACTGGGATTGCTCGGCAAAGGCCTGGATACGCGTGGAAACGCTGGCGTAATCGAGCGCCAGGGTCAGGTCGTCACCCGCGGCGGCCGGGCGATTGTCCCAGGCGAAGCTCAGATCAAGACGCAGGCACTGTCGAATGCCCCGCTCCCAGTCGTAAGCACCGATCACGGTGTCGACTTCCAAGCCCTCGATAAACACTCTGTCCAAGCACTTTTCTCCGCTGCACGACAAGGGCGCAATGCGCCGTTAGAATCAGGGCGTCCTCGCCCGGAATAGTTAGCATGTTTTGGTTACTGGCGACTCTCGCCTACCTGCTCGGCTCTCTGTCCTTCGCCATTTTGCTCAGCCGCCTGACCGGAAACCCGGATCCGCGAATGAGTGGCTCGGGTAATGCCGGCGCCACCAACATGCTGCGCCTGGCCGGTCGCAAACTGGCGATCCTGACCCTGCTGGGTGATCTGTGCAAAGGCCTGGTACCGGTGCTGATCGCAGCGGCCGCTGGCCTTTCGTTGCAGGATCAGGCCTGGATCGGCGTGTGCGCCGTTATCGGTCACCTGTTCCCGCTGTATTTCCGTTTTCGCGGCGGCAAAGGCGTCGCCACGGCTGCCGGCATGCTGCTGGGCCTGTATCCACCCGCCGCACTGCTGGCGGTGTGCGCCTGGCTGCTGACGTTCTACCTGACCCGTACCAGCTCGCTGGCGGCGTTGATCGCCACGCCCCTGACCTTGCCCTTGCTCGCCTGGCAGGAACCGGAAGCGCTGCTGCCGATGAGCGCATTGACATTGCTGATCGTCTGGCGCCACCGCGGCAATCTACGCGACCTGTTTGCCGGGCGCGAACGGCATTTTTAAATACCGCTCAGCCACACCGCCAATCACAGTGCCGACAACTGCTCCATCGGCCAGCGCGCCTGCACGCTGATCGCCAGACTTTCCTGCTGACCGGCCTGCAAACGCTGACAACCGGCAAACGCGATCATCGCGCCATTGTCGGTGCAGAACTCCGGGCGGGCGTAGAACACATCGCCCTGCATGTCGCCGAGCATCTTTTCCAGCGAAGCGCGCAAGGCCTTGTTGGCGCTGACGCCGCCAGCGATCACCAGACGCTTCATGCCCGCGTGTTTCAGGGCGCGCTTGCACTTGATGGTCAAAGTCTCCACCACGGCCTGCTGGAACGCCAGCGCGATGTCGCAACGGGCTTGCTCGCTGTCGTCCCCGGCGTTGAAGCATTGCTGCCAGGTATTGAGAGCAAAGGTCTTCAAGCCGCTGAAGCTGAAATCCAGGCCCGGGCGATCACACATCGGACGCGGGAAGGTGAAACGTCCTGCGACGCCCTTCTCGGCCAGCTTGGCGATTTCCGGCCCGCCCGGATAATTGAGGCCCATCATTTTCGCGGTTTTGTCGAACGCTTCGCCGGCGGCATCGTCGAGGGTCTCGCCGAGCAGGCTGTATTGGCCAATGCCATCGACCTGAACCAGCTGCGTATGCCCACCGGAAACCAACAAAGCGACGAACGGGAATTCCGGCGGCTTTGGCTCCAGCATCGGCGCCAGCAAGTGGCCCTCCATGTGGTGCACACCAAGTGCGGGAATGCCCCAGGCAAACGCCAGCGCCTGAGCGCACGAGGCACCCACCAGCAGCGCCCCGACCAGGCCCGGGCCCGCGGTGTAGGCGATCGCATCAATCTCGGTCGGCACGCAGTCAGCCTCGGCCAACACCTGACGAATCAAGGGCAGCATGCGTTTGACATGGTCACGCGAGGCCAGCTCCGGCACCACGCCGCCATAGACGCGGTGCAGGTCGATCTGGCTGAACAGCGCGTCGGCCAGCAGGCCGCGTTCACTGTCGTATAATGCGACGCCGGTTTCGTCGCAGGAGGTTTCTAATCCCAGTACTAGCATGGGTTTGCGCCTTGTTTAGGCTGAATTCGAAGGCGCGCATAATAGTCGCCATGCGATGCCCCGACTAGCGGTTTTCGATCAGAGGCTTTGCATTCCGAGCGATGAGGGGTTAACATCCGCAACCCTTAAAAACCGACGTCTTCAAGTGCTCTTTTGCCGCGAGGATGTTGACCCCGGTAATGAATGAAGGTAGCTCTGGATGCCAGCCGTCAAAGTTAAAGAGAACGAACCCTTCGACGTAGCTCTGCGTCGTTTCAAGCGCTCCTGCGAAAAAGCCGGTGTACTGGCTGAAGTTCGTAGCCGCGAATTTTACGAGAAGCCAACTTCTGAGCGTAAGCGCAAAGCAGCAGCCGCTGTTAAGCGTCACGCCAAGAAAGTTCAGCGCGAACAGCGCCGCGCCGTTCGTCTGTACTAATACACAGACGATCGTAGCAAGCTTCTTGCCTAAGCCCGGCCCTCAGCCGGGCTAATGGCATTTGCGTAAAACGCTTGATGCTTCACCGTCGAAGCCGCACATGCGACCGAGACAAATCTGCTTCACGCGTCAGACCTGGCTCTTTTGCCAGCGGTGCACGTCTTTTCTGACGAGCCTTTCAAGGCTACTGACGAGCACACCCACTGATTCCTCTTACGACGATCAGCCCAAGGCACCTGCATGCGTGCCCGTTTTATTGAGCTATCCGGGGCCATTTATCGGCCGTCAGCGGATTCAGCGCAACACTTTCAAATAGTCGAAAACTGATGAGTACTAACGTCAGTGGTTTTTCGGCAGATACACTTCCCGACAGCGATCACGCAACCGAACCCGGTCGAGCCGCCCACTTTGTGCGCCTCACTCAAGACCTGCGTCCGGCCGCCCTTCGCATCGGACTCATTACAGCGCAGACGAGAACGCCATGGCCGGGCTGATTCCCCAGAGCTTTATTGACGACCTCCTGAACCGCACCGACATCGTCGACGTGGTCAGCTCGCGTGTGCAACTGAAAAAGGCCGGCAAGAACTACACCGCCTGCTGCCCGTTCCATAAAGAGAAAACCCCATCGTTCAGCGTCAGCCCGGACAAGCAGTTCTATTACTGCTTCGGTTGCGGCGCCGGTGGCAACGCCCTCGGCTTTCTCATGGACCACGACAACCTGGATTTTCCCCAGGCGGTTGAGGACCTGGCTAAAGCCGCCGGCATGGAAATCCCCCGCGAAGAAAGTGGCCGCCCGCACAAACCGCGGCAGCCAACCGATTCGCCGCTGTACCCGCTGCTCACCGCCGCCGCCGATTTCTACCGCCAGGCGCTCAAGAGTCATCCGGCGCGCAAGGCTGCGGTGGATTATCTCAAGGGCCGCGGACTGACCGGCGAGATCGCCCGGGACTTCGGTCTCGGCTTCGCGCCGCCGGGCTGGGACAACCTGTTCAAACATTTGAGCAGCGACACTTTGCAGCAGAAGGCCATGATCGACGCCGGCCTGCTGATCGAGAACGCCGAAACCGGCAAACGCTATGACCGCTTCCGCGATCGCGTGATGTTCCCGATTCGCGATACCCGCGGCCGCATCATCGCTTTCGGTGGCCGGGTACTCGGCGACGACAAGCCGAAATACCTGAACTCGCCGGAAACCCCGGTCTTTCATAAAGGCCAGGAGCTCTACGGCCTCTATGAAGCACGCAAGAACAACCGCAACCTCGACGAAATCATCGTCGTCGAGGGTTACATGGACGTCATCGCCCTCGCCCAGCAAGGTTTGCGCAATGCCGTCGCGACCCTGGGCACTGCAACCAGCGAAGAACACCTCAAGCGTCTGTTTCGGGTAGTGCCGAACGTCTTGTTCTGTTTCGACGGCGACCAAGCCGGCCGCAACGCCGCATGGCGCGCACTGGAAGCAACATTGCCGTGCCTGCAGGACGGGCGCCGCGCGCGCTTTCTGTTTTTGCCCGAAGGCGAAGACCCGGACACCCTGGTTCGCGCCGAAGGCACTGATGCCTTCAAGGCCCGAATCAACCAACATGCGCAACCGCTGGCCGATTATTTCTTCCAGCAACTGACCGAGGAAGCCGATCCGCGCTCGCTCGAAGGCAAGGCCCATATGGCCACCCTCGCCGCGCCGCTGATCGACAAAGTGCCGGGCGCCAACCTGCGCATCCTGATGCGCCAGCGCTTGACCGAAATTACCGGTCTGAGCAGCGAAACCGTCAGCCAGCTGGCGCAAAGCGCGCCGCAGGAAGCGCCTCCCGCCTACGATCCGGGCATCGATTACGACGCAATGCCGGATTACAGCGACTACCATCAGCCGCAGGCACAAGACATGTATGTGCCGCAGCAGGAGTGGACGCCGAAGAAACCCGGCGCCGGCGGCAAGAAATGGGACAAGAAACCCTGGGACAAGAACGGCAAGCGTGGCGGCGATCGCGATCAACAACGCCCGCGCACGCCGATTGGCGTCGAATCACCGACCCTGACCGCCCTGCGAACATTGCTGCATCACCCGCAACTGGCCGAGCGCGTCGAGGACGCCGGGCACATTGCGGACGAAAATCAGACCAACGCACAGTTGCTTGTGTCGCTGCTCGAAGCCGTACAGAAGAATCCCAAGCTAAACTCATTTCAGTTGATCGCGCGATGGCACGGCACTGAACAGGGTCGCTTGTTGAAAGCGCTGGCGGAAAAGGAGTGGCTGATTGACGGAGAAAACCTTGAACAACAGTTTTTCGACACCATTACTAGCTTGTCAGCCCGCCAACGCGAGCGAAATCTGGAACAGTTGCTCAGGAAAGCGCGTCAAAGCGAACTGAGCGCCGAAGAGAAAAATCAACTGCGCGACCTTTTAAGTCGCAATGTTTCCGCATCAAACCCGACCTCAACTGGCGCGTGAGGTCATAGCTCAGGTATAATCCTCGGCTTGTTTTTTGCCCGCCAAGACCTTCAGTGGATAGGGTGTTATGTCCGGAAAAGCGCAACAGCAGTCTCGTATTATTGAGTTGATCAAACTGGGTCGTGAGCAGAAGTATCTGACTTACGCCGAGGTCAACGACCACCTGCCCGAGGATATTTCAGATCCGGAGCAGGTGGAAGACATCATCCGCATGATTAACGACATGGGGATCCCCGTACACGAGAGTGCTCCGGATGCGGACGCCCTTATGTTGGCCGACGCCGATACCGACGAGGCCGCTGCGGAAGAAGCAGCCGCTGCGTTGGCAGCGGTGGAGACCGATATCGGTCGCACCACTGACCCGGTGCGCATGTACATGCGTGAAATGGGTACGGTCGAGCTTCTGACTCGTGAAGGCGAAATCGAAATCGCCAAACGTATCGAAGAAGGCATCCGTGAAGTGATGAGCGCGATCGCGCACTTCCCTGGCACGGTTGACCACATTCTCTCCGAGTACACTCGCGTCACCACCGAGGGTGGTCGCCTGTCCGACGTGTTGAGCGGTTACATCGATCCGGACGACGGCATTGCGCCGCCGGCTGCCGAAGTGCCACCGCCGATCGACGCGAAAGCCGCCAAGGCTGACGACGATACCGACGACGATGACGCCGAATCTTCGGATGACGAAGAAGAAGCCGAAAGCGGTCCGGATCCGGTCATCGCGGCCCAGCGTTTTGGCGCTGTGTCCGATCAGATGGAAATCACCCGCAAGGCCCTGAAAAAGCACGGTCGTCACAACAAGGCAGCGATTGCCGAGTTGCTGGCCCTGGCCGAGCTGTTCATGCCGATCAAACTGGTGCCGAAGCAATTCGAAGCCCTGGTCGAGCGTGTTCGCAGCGCCCTGGATCGTCTGCGTCAGCAAGAGCGCGCGATCATGCAACTGTGTGTACGTGATGCACGTATGCCTCGCGCCGATTTCCTGCGTCAGTTCCCGGGCAATGAAGTCGACGAAAGCTGGTCCGACGCCCTGGCCAAAGGCAAGAGCAAATACGCCGAAGCCATTGGTCGCGTACAGCCGGACATCATCCGTTGCCAGCAGAAACTGATCGCGCTGGAAACCGAGACCGGCCTGACCATCGCTGAAATCAAGGACATCAACCGTCGCATGTCGATCGGTGAGGCCAAGGCCCGCCGCGCGAAGAAAGAGATGGTTGAAGCCAACTTGCGTCTGGTGATCTCGATCGCCAAGAAGTACACCAACCGCGGCCTGCAATTCCTCGATCTGATCCAGGAAGGCAACATCGGTCTGATGAAAGCGGTGGACAAGTTCGAATACCGTCGTGGTTACAAGTTCTCGACTTATGCCACCTGGTGGATCCGTCAGGCGATCACTCGCTCGATCGCCGACCAGGCCCGCACCATCCGTATTCCGGTGCACATGATCGAGACGATCAACAAGCTCAACCGCATTTCCCGCCAGATGCTGCAGGAAATGGGTCGCGAACCGACCCCGGAAGAGCTGGGCGAACGCATGGAAATGCCTGAGGACAAGATCCGCAAGGTATTGAAGATCGCTAAAGAGCCGATCTCCATGGAAACCCCGATCGGTGATGACGAAGACTCTCATCTGGGTGACTTCATCGAAGACTCGACCATGCAGTCGCCAATCGATGTTGCAACCGTTGAAAGCCTGAAAGAAGCGACCCGCGAAGTGCTGTCCGGCCTCACTGCCCGTGAAGCCAAGGTACTGCGCATGCGCTTCGGTATCGACATGAACACCGACCACACACTCGAAGAAGTGGGCAAACAGTTTGACGTAACGCGTGAGCGGATCCGTCAGATCGAAGCCAAGGCGCTGCGCAAGCTGCGCCACCCGACGCGAAGCGAGCATCTGCGCTCCTTCCTCGACGAGTGATACCAGAACCCCCGGCCCAGGCCGGGGGTTTTGTTTATGCGGCAGATTAAATCCCTCGCACCGCCCCTCCCCGGCATACCCCGTCTACACTCGAAACAATGAATCCCGTGCCATAACGAGACGGTTATGCCCAGACTGGCGCCCGTGCTTTTCTTGCTGTCACTGATGATCTGGACCGCAACGGCTGACGCGCTGACTCTGACCGATGAAGAACGTAGCTGGCTGGCGGCTCACCCGGACTTGCGCCTGGGTGTCGATGCATCGTGGCCGCCGTTCGAATTCCGCGATGAACAGAATCGCTATCAAGGCCTGGCCGCCGACTATATCGACGTGATCCGCCAGCGCCTGTCGATCAAACTCAATCCGGTCGAGCCATCGAGCTGGACCGAAGTGCTGGCGCAGGTGAAAACCGGCAAGATCGACCTGCTGCCAGGAATCATGTCCACGCCGGAGCGCCAGAACTATCTGTCGTTCACCCGCCCCTACCTCGACTTTCCGATCGTGATTCTCGCCCATATCGGCGGCGCACAACCGCGCAAAATCGAGGACCTGTACGGTCTGAAGATCGCGGTGGTGGAGAACTACGCCCCCCACGAACTTCTGCGCACCCACCATCCCGACCTGAATCTGGTGGCCATGCCCAATGTCAGCTCGGCCTTGCAGGCTCTGGCTACCGATGAGGTAGACGCCGTGGTCGGCGACCTTGCCTCCAGCGTCTGGAGTCTGCGCCAGCTCAAGCTCGACGGTTTATACGTCAGCGGTGAAACGCCGTATCGCTATCAGTTGGCAATGGGCGTACCCCGCGACAACAAAATGCTGGTGGGTATTCTGGACAAAGTCCTGGCGGACATGAGCCCCGAGGAAATCAGCAGCATTCAGGAACATTGGGTCGGTAATGTTCTGGACCATCGGACATTCTGGTCGGATCTTCTGATCTATGGCCTTCCTGGCCTGTTGCTGCTGGTCAGCATTCTGGCGGTGGTCATTCGCATCAATCGCCGCTTGAGTTCGGAAATCGCCCGCCGCGTCGACCTAGAACAGGAATTGCGCAGCAGCGAATATCATTACCGCGGATTGGTCGAGAGCCTTTCGGCCATCGCCTGGGAAGCGCGCATGAGCGACTTCACCTACAGCTATGTGTCGCCGCATGCCGAAGATCTGCTCGGTTATCCACAGGCGCACTGGCTGATTCCGGGCTTCTGGCGCAACATCATTCACCCCGCCGACCTGACCCGCGCCCAGGCCATTTGCGATGAGGCGGTACGCGACGGACGCGATCACACCCTCGACTATCGGGTGATCACCGCTGACGGGCGCTGCCTGTGGGTGCGTGACATTGTCAGTCTGATTGAACATGGCCACGAGCCTGTGATGCGCGGGCTGATGATCGACATCAGCGAAACCAAGCGCACTGAGGAGGCGCTGCGGCTGTCGGAGCAGAAGTTCGCGTCGGTGTTCCAGCAATGCCCGGATATCCTCGTGATCGCGCGGTTGTCCGACGGCTGTCTGCTGGAGGTCAACGAAGCCTTTGAAGAACAGATCGGCCTCAAGGCCAAGGACGTCGTCGGCCAGACCGCCACCGAACTCAACATCTGGGGCATCCCCGGGGTCGGGCCCGGGCTGTTACAGCGCTTGCAGGCCGGCAGTATCCGCAACCTGGAGATGCCCTTTCGCCGCAACAACGGCCAGGTATTCACCGGTCTGATCTCGGCCGAACCCTTCGACCTCGACACCACTCCGGCGCTGGTGGTGGTCGTGCGCGACATCACTCAACTCAAGGAAACCCAGCAGCAACTGCAAACCTCCGAAGAGAAGTTCGCCAAGGCCTTTCACGCCTCGCCGGACGGCTTGTTGCTGTCGCGTCAGAGCGATGGCCTGCTGCTGGAGGTCAACGAGGGTTTCAGCCGAATCACTGGGTTCAACAGCGCGATGTCGGTGGATCGCTCGGCGCTGGATCTGGGGATCTGGGTCAATCTCAACGAGCGCAAGCAGATGCTCGACCTGTTGCACCGCGATGGCTTCGTGCGCGATTTCACCTGCCATATCCGTCGCAGCGACGGGCAGATCCGCCTGTGCGAAGTGTCCAGCCGTCCGCTGCCGATCGGCGAAGAAGACTGCATGTTGACCATTGCCCGGGACATCACCGAGCGCCATTTGATGCAGGAAAAACTGCAGCAGGCCGCCACCGTATTCGAGAGCACCGCCGAAGGCGTGTTGATCACCGACACCCAGCAGCACATCAGCGCGGTGAACCGTGCGTTCACCGAAATCACCGGCTACAGCGAAAGCGAAGCCCTCGGCCACACCCCGCGCCTGCTCGCCTCGGGGCTGCACGACAGCGCGTTCTATGCGGCGATGTGGCACCAATTGACTGCTGAGGGACACTGGCAGGGCGAGATTTCCAACCGGCGCAAGAACGGCGAGTTGTATCCGAGCTGGCTGACCATCAGCGCGGTACGCAACCGCGACAAGTTCATCACCCACTTCGTCGCGGTGTTCGCCGATATCTCCAGCCTCAAACACGCACAAGCCAAGCTCGATTATCAGGCGCACCACGACCCGCTCACCGGCCTGCCGAATCGCACCCTGTTCGAAAGTCGCCTGCTCACCGCGCTGAACAGTCAGCAGGAAAACGGTGGTCAGGGCGCGGTGCTGTTCCTCGACCTCGACCGTTTCAAACACATCAACGACAGCCTCGGCCACCCGGTTGGCGATCTGCTGCTCAAAGGCATTGCCGTGCGTTTGAAAGAACAACTGCGTGATATCGACACCGTCGCACGACTGGGCGGTGATGAATTCATCATTCTGCTGCCGGGTCTGCAACAAGCCAGCGATGCCGACAACATCGCATTCAAACTGCTCAACTGCTTTGGCGCACCGTTTCAGGCCGGTGAGCACGAGTTCTTCATCAGCGCCAGCATCGGCACCAGCCTCTATCCACGGGATGGCTGCGATGTCGCCACCTTGGTGAAAAACGCCGACGCGGCGATGTACCGCTCCAAGGCCAAGGGCCGCAACCGCGTCGAAAGCTACACTCGCGACCTCACTGCCCAGGCCAGCGAGCGCGTGGCACTGGAGCACGAACTGCGCCGGGCCATCGAGCGCGAAGAGTTGTTCCTCTACTACCAACCGAAAATCAGCCTCGACGACCATCGCCTGGTCGGTGCCGAAGCGCTGATCCGCTGGCGCCACCCGACCTTCGGCGAGGTGCCGCCGGAGCACTTCATCCCGTTGGCCGAAGAGAACGGCATGATCCTGCAGATCGGCGATTGGGTGCTCGAGACCGCCTGCCGGCAGATGTTCGAGTGGAATCAGATCTACGACAGCCTTGGCCCGCTGTCGGTCAACCTGGCCGGCGCGCAACTGCGGCAACCGAATCTGCTCGGACGCATCGAACAACTGCTCAGGGACAACCGTCTGCAGCCGGATTTACTGCAACTGGAAATTACCGAAAACTTCATCATGAGCCAGGCCGAGGAGGCCTTGGCGGTGCTGCACCAGCTCAAACACTTGGGCGTACAACTGGCGATCGACGACTTCGGCACCGGTTATTCTTCGCTCAGTTACCTCAAACGCCTGCCGCTGGACATCCTCAAGATCGACCAGTCCTTTGTTCGCGGACTGCCCGATGACCCGCACGACGCGGCGATTGTCCGCGCGATCATCGCTCTGGGCCGGAGTATGCAATTCACCGTGATCGCAGAAGGCGTCGAGACCCAGGCCCAGCAACAATTCCTCGCCGCCGAAGGTTGCGAACAGATCCAGGGCTACATCGTCAGCCTGCCGCTGCCCCCGGAAGAATTCGCCGCAACGTTTCTTCGTGTAACCGTATCGGATTATTCGGATAGCACAGCCGCCAAACCGTCGCTATAATCCGCGGCCTACTGAGGGCCTATAGCTCAGTTGGTTAGAGCAGAGGACTCATAATCCTTTGGTCCACGGTTCAAGTCCGTGTGGGCCCACCACATTTGAAAGCCGCGCTACATGCGCGGCTTTTTCTTGGGCGATCAGTTGAGGGGACAATCTTTGCGAGCGCAATGTTCGGAAGACCTCCCCGAAGGCTGTAGGAATGTTCCGAAGTTATGTTTTCTCCCCTCCCCGCGCCTTGTTGACTGTTTCCCCAGACAAGTAATCTCCGGACGCCACTGCCCGTCCAGGATTGTTTTTATGCTGGCGATCTTTTGTACAAGCGGTACATTCTTGAAGACAAAGAAAAGGGCAGCCATTTGGCTGCCCTTGATATTTAAATCCTGATATTTGCATCCTCAGGAAATGGGATGAAGAGGTCTCACCTTACACCGATGTTGCAGCATCGCTGAGGTACCTACGTCTGCTAAAGCCCTGCAAGGCAGCAGATTTCGCGCTCTTGTTGGCATTCTTGATAAATAGGCCCGGCAAGTCAAACCAAATATTTGATGTTTGTTTTGGCGCAACAATTGCCTCCACGCATAAGTGACGTGTTCAGTCATCGCCAGCAGCGTGTCGCTGATAGTGCCTGTAACATGCAAACTCATCCGCCCTCGACAGTCACGGAGCCGACCCTTGCCCGACACCCGCCCACCCGCCCTCGACGAAATCGACCGCCAGCTGATCGCCGCCCTGCAAATCAACGCCCGCGAAAGCGTGGCCATGCTTGCCCGGCAGCTGGGCATTGCGCGGACCACCGTCACATCGCGGTTGGCGCGGCTGGAGAGGGCCAAGGTGATCACCGGTTATGGCGTACGTTTGGGGCAGCGCGTGGTCGATGGCGGGTTGCAGGCGTATGTCGGGATCAAGGTGCAGCCGCGTTCCGGCAAAGAGGTATTGCGCCGGTTGAGCGCGATGGCGCAGGTGCAGCAGTTGTGTGCGGTGAGTGGCGAATTTGATTATGTGGCGTGGTTGCGCACCGACTCGCCGGAGCAACTGGATCAATTGCTGGATCAGATCGGCAGTGTGGACGGGGTGGAGAAGACCACGACGTCGATCATTTTGAGTAGCAAGATTGATCGAGGGCAGCCGGTTTGAGTGCTGGTGAGCTTGATGGCCTCTTCGCGAGCAGGTTCATTCCTACATTTGGTCGGTGTGTAGTCAGCAAACGTCATATTGATCAATTAATTAGCAAAACGACGACACTTTGCGTCTTATTAACGTGTTCTACGCTCCCTAGAATGGCTGGCATCTTTTCCTATACTCAGACGCGCATCCTGCGTCGGGTCGCCAGCAAGGTCAGCCATGAACAAGAACAATCGCCATCCTGCAGACGGTAAGAAACCCGTTACCATTTTCGGCCCGGACTTTCCGTTCGCCTTCGACGACTGGATCGAACACCCGGCCGGTCTCGGCAGCATTCCTGAACACCATCACGGCGCTGAAGTGGCGATTGTCGGCGCGGGTATCGCGGGTCTGGTGGCCGCCTACGAACTGATGAAGCTCGGCTTGAAACCAGTGGTGTACGAGGCCTCGAAACTGGGTGGCCGCCTGCGTTCGCAAGCGTTCAACGGCACCGATGGCATCGTCGCGGAACTGGGTGGCATGCGTTTCCCGGTGTCCTCTACTGCGTTTTATCACTACGTCGACAAGCTCGGTCTTGAGACAAAACCTTTCCCGAACCCGCTGACGCCGGCTTCCGGCAGCACCGTGATCGACCTCGAAGGCAAAACCCATTACGCACAAAGCCTGAAGGATCTTCCTGCACTGTTCCAGGAAGTGGCTGACGCCTGGGCGGATGCGCTGGAGGCCGGCTCGCAGTTCGCCGATATTCAGCAAGCGATCCGCGACCGCGATGTGCCACGCCTCAAAGAGCTGTGGAACAAGCTCGTTCCGCTGTGGGACGACCGCACGTTCTACGACTTCGTTGCCACTTCCAAAGCCTTCGCCAAACTCTCGTTCCATCACCGCGAAGTGTTCGGTCAGGTCGGTTTCGGTACCGGCGGCTGGGACTCGGACTTCCCCAATTCGATGCTGGAAATCTTCCGCGTGGTGATGACCAACTGCGACGATCACCAACACCTGGTGGTTGGCGGTGTAGAACAAGTGCCACAAGGCATCTGGCGGCATGTGCCGGAGCGCTGCGTGCACTGGCCGGAAGGCACCAGCCTGAAATCCCTGCACCGTGGCGCGCCGCGTTCCGGCGTGAAGAAAATCGCTCACGCGCCGGACGGCCGTTTCGCCGTCACCGACAACAACGGCGACACCCGCGAATACGCCGCCGTGCTGACCACCTGCCAGAGCTGGCTGCTGACCACGCAGATCGAATGCGACGAAACCCTGTTCTCGCAGAAGATGTGGATGGCGCTGGATCGCACGCGCTACATGCAGTCGTCGAAGACCTTCGTGATGGTCGACCGGCCATTCTGGAAGGACAAGGATCCGCAAACCGGCCGCGACCTGATGAGCATGACCCTCACCGATCGCCTGACCCGCGGCACCTATCTGTTCGACAACGGTGACGACAAGCCGGGGGTGATCTGCCTGTCCTACTCGTGGATGAGCGACGCGCTGAAGATGCTGCCGCACCCGGTGGAAAAACGCGTAGAGCTGGCGTTGAACGCGCTGAAGAAGATCTATCCGAAAGTCGATATCGCCGCGCGGATCATCGGCGATCCGATCACCGTGTCATGGGAAGCCGACCCGTACTTCCTCGGCGCATTCAAAGGCGCCCTGCCCGGCCACTATCGCTACAACCAGCGCATGTACGCGCACTTCATGCAGGACGACATGCCCGCCGAGCAACGGGGGATTTTCATCGCCGGTGACGACGTGTCGTGGACGCCGGCATGGGTCGAAGGCGCGGTGCAGACTTCACTCAACGCGGTGTGGGGGATCATGAAGCATTTCGGTGGTTCGACACATAAAGAGAACCCGGGCCCAGGTGATGTGTTCAAAGACATCGGCCCTATCGCCCTGCCCGAGTAAGAGGATTCCCCGATGCGTGTAGCCCTTTACCAATGTCCACCGCTGCCCCTGGAACCCGCCGCCAACCTGCATCGCCTGCAGCAACTGGCAATGGAGGCGAAGGGTGCCGACCTGCTGGTGCTACCGGAGATGTTCCTGACCGGCTACAACATCGGCGCCGAGGCAGTCAGTACGCTGGCCGAGGTCTACAACGGTGAATGGGCGCAACAGATCGGTCGAATCGCCAAAGCCGCCGGGCTGGCGATTGCTTACGGTTACCCCGAGCGCACGGCCGACGGGCAGATCTACAACGCCGTGCAGTTGATCGACGCGCACGGCGAGCGCCTGTGCAATTACCGCAAGACCCATCTGTTCGGCGACCTGGATCGTTCGATGTTCAGCACCGGCGAAGATGCGTTTCCGGTGGTCGAGCTCAACGGCTGGAAGCTCGGTTTCCTGATCTGCTACGACCTGGAGTTTCCCGAGAACGCGCGGCGTCTGGCGCTGGCCGGCGCCGAGCTGATTGTGGTGCCGACGGCGAACATGATTCCGTTCGATTTCGTCGCTGACGTTACCGTGCGTTCCCGTGCCTTCGAAAACCAGTGTTACGTGGCGTACGCCAATTATTGCGGGCAGGAAGGCGAGATCCACTATTGCGGACAAAGCAGCATCGCCGCGCCGGACGGCAGCCGTATCGCCCAGGCCGGACTCGATGAAGCATTGATCGTCGGTGAGCTGGATCGACAGTTGATGGCAGATTCCCGCGCCGCCAATCGCTACCTCAACGACCGTCGTCCCGAGCTTTACCACGCGTTGAACAAGCGCTGACCCCACCCAATCCGCTAGCATTGGCACTTCACTGTTCTGGAAGTGCCCATGCCTGCGCCGACTCACCCCCGCCCCCACACCGAAACCCTGCCAAACGGCTTGCGCGTGACCCTGCGTCAGGTGCCCGGCTTGAAGCGCAGTGCCGCTGCGTTGCGGGTGGCTGGCGGTAGCCATGACGTGCCACTCAAGTGGCCGGGGCTGGCGCATTTTCTTGAGCATTTGCTGTTTCTCGGCACTGAGCGTTTTCCTGCGAGTCAGGCGCTGATGGCCTACGTGCAAAGTCACGGTGGGCAAGTAAACGCTAGCACTCGTGAACGCACCACCGACTTCTTCTTCGAACTGCCGACCTCGGCCTTCAGTACCGGGCTTGAGCGTCTGTCAGACATGCTCGCCCAGCCGCGTATGAATCCGCACGATCAGTTGCGCGAACGGGAAGTGCTGGACGCGGAATTCGTCGCGTGGTCGCAAGATCCGACGGCTCAGCAGGAACTGGCGCTGTACGAGGGATTGCCGGCCGCACATCCGCTGCGCGGGTTTCATGCGGGAAATCGCGACAGCCTGAAAGTTGAGTTACCAGCGTTTCAACAGGCGCTGAAAGATTTCCACCGGCAGTTTTATCGCACCGGACAAATGACGCTGAGCCTGGTCGGGCCGCAGAGCATCGAGGAATTGCGCGTACTGGCGCAGCAGTTCGCCGCCGTGCTGCCGGCTGGGGATAAGGTCGAGCAAGCAGCGCCGCTGCCATTGGCGGTAAAAAGTTATCAACAGGTCGGCGAGCGAAGCAGCCATCTGTTGTTCGCTTTCGAAGCACTGCCCGACTCGTCCGCCGAAGCGCTGGCGTTTCTCTGCCATTGGCTGAACAGCGCCAAGCCCGGCGGTTTGCTCGTCCATTTGCAGCAACACCGCCTCGCGGATAGTTTGAAAGCCGTGCCGCTGTATCATTTCGCCGGGCAAGCGCTGCTGCACCTGCAATTCACCGCCCCCGCCGAATCCCTCAGCGTCATTGGTGAACAGCTGCTGGACTGGTTGAGCTTCTTTGCCGCGCAACAGGACTGGGCAGCGCTGCGCGGGGAATACGCCAAACTGCTGGAACGTCAGCAGCAAGTCAGTGGCGCACTGCAACTGGCGCGGCTCGACAGTGAACAACGCGAAAACGGTCTGTCGGAAAACGGCGTCGTTGCGCTCAAACAGATTCTGCGCGACATCGGCGTTGTGGATAACTTCAGCGACCATTGGCACCTGCCTGCCGCCAATCCTTTTCTAGGCTCCAACGAGCCGCTGGCCAACGCCGGCCTGATTCGCGGCCAGACCAGCGCCCATCGTGGCTTGCGGACTTTCGCTCAGGATCGCTCGCGCGGTCGGCGTGAGCGTTCGCCGATGCAATTCAGCCAGGCGTTGCCGGATCATACCGACCACGGCGCAATTTACTTGCGTTGGCAAACGCAGGCGGCGGCCGGCACAGATCTGCAAGGCAAGCTGCGACGCAGTCTGTGGGAAACGCAGGAAGACGCGCGGCAGGCCGGCGTCGAATTGGCGTTCAGCGCCACCGGCACGCAGTGGCTGCTGAAACTGACGGGCTTGCAGGAGCCGATGCCCAGTGTCCTCGAACACGCGCTGAAATGTCTGACGCAAATTGACGCCGATTCAGCGAGCGTAGAGCCAGAAGCGCCGTTGATACCGATCCGCCAGTTGCTCAAGGCGTTGCCTGAATATTGTCTGTCATCGGCCGTCGAGTCGAACGACGTCAAACAGCTGTGGACAACTTCGCGCTGGGACGGACTGGCCCTTGGCCTCAACGCACAGACGCAATCAGCCATGGGCCTGGCCCTGAGCCGCATCCCCGGCACACCGGACAATCAATTGCCGGCAGCGACGGCGATCAACCCGCAACATCTGTGGAGCCACATCGACACCGCGTCCAGCGAGCATGCGTTGCTGCTGTTCTGCCCGAGCACCGGCCGCGAGATCGCCGACGAAGCCGCCTGGCGCTTGCTCGCGCAGCTGTGTCAGACACCGTTCTATCAACGCCTGCGAGTCGAATTGCAATTGGGCTACGCCGTGTTCAGCGCCCTGCGGCAGATGCATGGCCAAAGCGGATTGCTGTTTGGTGTGCAGTCGCCAAATACTGAGCCAGTTGAACTGCTTGGGCATGTCCAGCAGTTCCTCGAGGGCATTCCTGCGCTTATCGAAAACCTCGATGAAGAGCGTTTCAACGAGCAGCGCCAGTCACTCGCGGATCAGTTCGCTGAGAGACATCTGTCCGACAAGGACGCCTCCGAGTTGCTGTGGCAGGCCAAGCTCGCTGGCCACTCGTCGGATTACCTGGCGCAACTGCACACGGCCATCGGCCAATTGGAACGCTCGGCACTGCTGGCGACAGCGCAGCGGTTGCTCAACGCCGAGGGCGGCTGGCGCTGCCTGGCCAGCGAATCGTCACCCGGCGCGCCGTGGCAAGCGACAAAATGATCATTACCAAGGCTGCAAGGAGCTTTCTCAAAGATTCACGGGCAATACCGTTGAAATTTTGAGTAACATAGCAGCCTAACTATTTGGAACATCCCGGCGCGGCCATGGACTATAACTATGGACAGCGCTATCCCACCCACCCAATGAGGAGTCACCCTATGTCCTGGACAAAACCGGCTTACACCGACCTGCGTATCGGCTTCGAAGTCACCATGTACTTCGCCAGCCGCTGAGTTCTGCCTACGCAGACTTGCAGTGCAACGCCTCGGCTCGCCGGGGCGTTTTATTTTCAGCGTTGAAAGATGGGAGCGTTCATGTTCGTCCAGATTCTGGGTTCGGCCGCCGGTGGCGGATTTCCGCAGTGGAACTGTAACTGCGTCAATTGCGCAGGCTTTCGCGACGGCAGCCTGAATGCCAAGGCCCGTACCCAATCGTCCATCGCAATTTCCGATGATGGCGTGAACTGGGTGCTGTGCAACGCTTCGCCGGACATCCGCGCGCAACTGCAGAGCTTCGCCCCGATGCAACCGGGCCGCGCCCTGCGCGACACTGGCATCAGCGCGATCATCCTGATGGACAGCCAGATCGACCACACCACCGGCCTGCTCAGCCTGCGCGAAGGCTGCCCGCATCAGGTCTGGTGCACGAACATGGTTCACGAAGATTTGAGCACCGGTTTCCCGCTGTTCAAGATGCTGACCCACTGGAACGGCGGACTGAACTGGAACCGCATCGACCTCGACCAGAGCTTCACCGTTGCGGCCTGCCCGAACCTGCGCTTCACCCCGCTGCCGTTGCGCAGCGCCGCGCCACCGTACTCGCCGCACCGTTTCGACCCGCACCCGGGCGACAACATCGGCCTGATCGTCGAAGACCTGAACACCGGCGGCAAACTGTTCTATGCACCGGGGCTGGGCAAGGTTGATGCGCCATTGCTGGAGATCATGGCCGGCAGTGATTGCCTGCTGGTGGACGGAACGCTGTGGGATGACGATGAAATGCAGCGCCGTGGCGTCGGCACCCGCTCCGGTCGCGAGATGGGCCACCTGGCACAGAACGGCCCCGGCGGCATGCTCGAAGTGCTGGAGCAGTTGCCCGAGCAGCGCAAGGTGCTTATCCACATCAACAACACCAACCCGATTCTCGATGAAGAATCGCCGGAGCGCGCGGAGCTGGCGCGGCGTAATGTTGAAGTGGCGTTTGATGGCATGAGTATTGTGCTGTAAGCCTTTGAGACCGCTGCGCGGTCTATCGCGAGCAGGCTCACTCCTACATTGGAATGCGATCACCTGTAGGAGTGAGCCTGCTCGCGATAAGGCCGGCACAGACACCAGATATTTCTAGGGTTGTTCCCCCGGAGAACCGCAATGACCGACACCCCGCTGTCCCCCACCGAATTCGAAGCCGCCCTGCGCGCCAAAGGCGCCTACTACCACATCTACCACCCGTATCACGTGACGATGTACGAAGGCCGTGCCACCCGCGAGCAGATTCAGGGCTGGGTCGCCAACCGCTTCTACTATCAGGTGAACATCCCCCTGAAAGACGCGGCGATCCTCGCCAATTGCCCGGATCGCGAGATTCGCCGCGAGTGGATTCAACGCCTGCTCGACCACGATGGCGCCCCCGGTGAAGACGGCGGCATTGAAGCCTGGCTGCGGCTCGGTCAGGCGGTCGGCCTCGACCCGGATCAACTGCGCTCCCAAGAACTGGTGCTGCCCGGCGTGCGTTTCGCCGTCGATGCCTACGTCAATTTCGCTCGCCGCGCCAGTTGGCAGGAAGCCGCCAGCAGCTCGCTTACCGAACTGTTCGCGCCGCAGATCCACCAGTCGCGTCTCGACAGCTGGCCGCAGCATTACCCGTGGATCGACCCGGCCGGTTACGAATATTTCCGCACTCGCCTGGGTCAAGCGCGGCGCGATGTCGAGCACGGTCTGGCGATCACGCTCGAGCACTACAAGACCCGCGAGGGTCAGGAGCGCATGCTGGAAATTCTCCAGTTCAAACTGGACATTCTTTGGAGCATGCTCGATGCCATGAGCATGGCCTACGAACTGAATCGCCCGCCGTATCACAGCGTTACCGAGCAGCGGGTCTGGCACAAAGGAATCACCCTATGAGTTTTGATCGCAGCAAGATCCCGACCTGGCGTCCCGGCTACCGTTTCCAGTACGAACCGGCGCAAAAAGGTCACGTGCTGCTTTACCCCGAAGGCATGATCAAGCTCAACGACAGCGCCGCGCTGATCGGCGGTTTGATCGACGGTGAACGCGATGTCGCGACGATCATCGCCAAACTCGACGAGCAGTTTCCCGGCGTGCCCGAGCTCGGTGAAGACATCGAGCAATTCATGGAGGTTGCCCGTGCGCAGCACTGGATCGAACTTGCCTGAAGCATCGGTGCAAGTACCGCCAAAATCTGAAGTCGGCCTGCCGCTGTGGCTGCTCGCCGAGCTGACCTACCGCTGCCCGCTGCAATGCCCGTACTGCTCCAATCCGCTGGATTTCGCCGAGCAGGGCAAAGAGCTGAGCACCGAGCAGTGGATCAAGGTCTTCCGCGAAGCGCGGGAGATGGGCGCGGCGCAACTGGGCTTTTCCGGTGGCGAACCGCTGGTGCGTCAGGACCTCGCCGAGCTGATCCGTGAAGCGCGACAGTTGGGTTTCTACACCAACCTGATCACTTCCGGCATCGGTCTGACCGAGCAGAAGATCAGTGACTTCAAGAAGGCTGGTCTCGATCACATCCAGATCAGTTTCCAGGCCAGTGACGAGCAAGTGAACAACCTGCTCGCCGGCTCGAAAAAGGCCTTCGCGCAGAAACTGGAAATGGCTCGCGCGGTGAAGGCCCACGGCTATCCGATGGTGCTGAACTTCGTCACCCACCGGCACAACATCGACAAGATCGACCGCATCATCGAGCTGTGTATTGCGCTCGAAGCGGACTTCGTCGAACTTGCCACCTGCCAGTTCTACGGCTGGGCACAGCTCAACCGTGTCGGCCTGTTGCCGACCAAAGAGCAACTGGTGCGCGCCGAACGCATCACCAACGAATACCGCGCCAAACTGGAAGCCGAAGGGCATCCGTGCAAGCTGATTTTCGTCACCCCGGACTACTACGAAGAACGCCCGAAAGCCTGCATGAACGGTTGGGGCAGCATCTTTCTGACGGTTACCCCGGACGGCACTGCCCTGCCCTGTCATGGTGCCCGACAGCTGCCGGTACAATTTCCCAACGTGCGCGACCACAGCATGCAGCATATCTGGTACGACTCGTTCGGCTTCAACCGCTTTCGCGGTTACGACTGGATGCCCGAGCCATGCCGCTCCTGCGACGAGAAGGAACAGGACTTCGGCGGCTGCCGCTGTCAGGCGTTCATGCTCACGGGGGACGCGAGCAATGCCGACCCGGTGTGCAGCAAGTCCGAACATCACGGCGTGATTCTCAAGGCCCGAGAAGAAGCCGAGACCGCCACCCAGACCATCGAACAACTGGCCTTCCGTAATGAACGAAACTCACGCCTCATCGCCAAGGGCTGAGCCTTTCAGCGCCGCCCAGGCTGTCGCCGCCGGAATGGATTTCGCCGAACTGCAACTCGGTGCCCACGGTTTGTTCTGGAATGAATATCGCCCGGAAGATGCCGCGTGCCGGATCTGGCACTGGCGAGACGGCGTGGCGAAATGTCTGACGCCGGATGGCTTCAGTGTGCGTAGCCGGGTGTACGAATATGGCGGTGGCGCGTTTTGTCTGACGCCGGACGGGGTGGTTTTCGTCAATGAGGCGGATCAGCAGTTGTATCGGCAGACGCTGGATGGCGCGCCCGAGGTGCTGACTTCTGGCGAGTGTCGTTATGGCGATCTGCATTTTGCTTTCGGCCAAGTGCTGGCGGTCGAGGAACTGCGCGACCAGCATCGGCTGGTAGCGATTGATCTGGCCGACGGCACCCGGCATTTGCTGGCTGAAGGTGCGGATTTTTATGCAGCACCGGTGATCAGCCCGGACGGTTCGCGATTGGCCTGGATCGAGTGGAGTCGGCCGCATCAGCCTTGGACATCCACGCGATTGATGGTGGCCGAGCGTCTGGCTGAGGGTGGCTTTGGCGCACCGCGTTGCGTGGCGGGGGCTGACCTTGAAGAGTCGATCCAGCAACCGCGGTTCGACGCGAAAGGACGCTTGTTATGCCTGACTGATCGCGGCGGTTTCTGGCAGCCGTGGGGCGAAACGTCCGACGGTTTGCAGCGACTGCCCTGCGCCGAGGCCGATCATGCGCCCGCCCCGTGGCAAATGGGGGGCTGCACCTGGATGCCGGTGGGCGATTCGTTTCTGGCGAGCTGGAGCGAAGGCGGTTTTGGTCGCCTGGCGCTCGACGGTGAAGATTTCACCGGCGACTACAGCCGCTTCCGCCATCTGGCGCTGGATCAGCAATTCATCTACTGCATTACCGCCTCGCCGATCAGCCCTTCGGCGGTGATCGCCATCGATCGCACGACCCACTCGGTGCAAGTGCTGGCCGGTGGTGTTGCACCTCTGCCGGCGGAGCGCATCAGCCGTCCGCAGACCTTGCGCTACCCGAGCGGCAGCGGTGAGGCTCACGGCTTCTTTTATCCGGCGATGAACGACGAAGCCCGGCCGCCACTGGTGGTATTCATCCACGGCGGCCCGACCTCGGCCTGCTACCCGATGCTCGACCCGCGCATTCAGTACTGGACGCAGCGTGGTTTCGCCGTCGCCGACCTCAACTATCGCGGCAGCAGCGGTTACGGTCGCAAATATCGTCAGGCGTTGCATCTGAGTTGGGGTGAGGTGGATGTCGAGGATGCTTGCGCGGTGGTGGCGTATCTGGCCGAGCAAGGTCTGATCGACGGCGAGCGCGCGTTTATCCGCGGCGGCAGCGCCGGGGGTTACACCACGTTATGCGCGTTGGCGTTTCAGCAGGTGTTCCGCGCGGGCGCCAGCCTCTATGGCGTCAGCGACCCGGTGGCACTGGCCCGGGCAACCCACAAATTCGAAGGTGATTATCTCGACTGGCTGATCGGCGATCCCGAACAGGATGCCGAGCGCTACGCCGCCCGCACGCCGCTACTGCATGCGAGCAACATCCGTGTGCCGGTGATTTTCTTCCAGGGTGAACTGGATGCGGTGGTGGTGCCGCAACAGACCCGCGACATGGTCGCGGCGCTGGAGCAAAACGGTATCTCGGTCGAGGCGCATTACTACGCCGACGAACGCCATGGTTTCCGTCGCGCCGCCAATCAGGCGCATGCGCTGGAGCAGGAGTGGCGGTTTTATCGGCGGGTGATGGGGTTGGCGGACTAAACACCGCATTTACATTTCAAAATAGCGGTGCCCCTATCGCGAGCAGGCTCACTCCTACAGTTGACCGTGTTCACAACACAAATCCCCTGTGGGAGTGAGCCTGCTCGCGATGGCTTTTTATCTGACTCGGCGATACTCAGCGCTTGGCGATGATGTACACCGCATGCACGATCCCGGGAATGTAGCCGCACAGCGTCAGCAGAATGTTCAGCCAAAACGCCCCGCCGAACCCGACCTGCAGAAACACACCCAGTGGCGGCAACAGAATGGCGATGATGATACGAATGAAGTCCATGGGTCAGCTCCTGAATGGGGGTTGGCTCACATGAGCCATACACGCTAATCGACCTGCGCCGTTCGTCAGGGTTCAGTGCAAACGCCATTTGATCGCCACCATCGGGCACAAAAAAACGCCCCACGCCAAAAGAATCAGGCGTGGGGCGTGCGTTATACCGCGAGACGGTTCTTCAAATCGGGTAGGAAACTTCAGCTCAGACGGCAATCCCTTTGCGGCATTGCAGTTGCGCGGTACGCACTCGCGAGAAGGCGCGGGCCAGGCGCAGGAGCATTTCGTCGATGTTGGCCTTGCTGACGGTGAGTGCCGGGGTGAAACGCAGGCAGTTGGCTTGCGGCGCGTTGAGCAGCAGGCCTTCATGCAAGGCGGCTTTGACTACGGCATCGGCAGAATCCTCTGACAGGCTCAGTCCCCAGAACAGGCCTTGACCACGCAGTTCGCCATGCCCGTAGCGGTGTGCCAATCGAGCTAGACCTTCGCGCAGGTGCTGGCCGAGGTCTTTGACCTGCTCGAGAAATACCCGATCCTGCACGCTATCAAGCACCACCAGACCGGCCGCTGTCATCAGCGCGTTGCCGTGATGAGTGCCGCCCAGTTCACCGGCGTCAAAACAGCAGGCCTTGCCACGGGCCAACAACGCCGCCAGCGGAACGCCGCCACCGAGGCCCTTGCCGAGCACAACGATATCGGCGCGCACGCCGTAGGACTGTTCGGCGAGCAATGTGCCGCAGCGCCCGATGCCGGTCTGCACTTCGTCGAGGATCAGCAAAATGCCCAATTCTCGGCACAGACGCTCGACGCCTTTGAGGTAATGCTCGGTGGCCGGAATCACCCCGGCATCGCTCTGGATCGGTTCGAGCATGATTGCCACGGTTTGCGCATCGACAGCCGCATGCAGCGCCGGCAAATCGTTGAACGGCACCAGATCGAAACCCGGCAGCAACGGCGCGAAGCGGTTGTGCAGATTGCAACTGTCCGAGGCGGAAATCGTCGCCAGGCTGCGGCCATGGCAACCCTGCTTCGCGACGATGATCCGCGAGGCGCCGCCGCGATTCAGTTGCCCCCATTTGCGCGCCAGTTTGATCGCCGCTTCACAGGCCTCGCTGCCGCTATTGAGCAGGTAAGCCTGATCGCTGGAAGTGCTGGCGCACAGGCGCTCGGCAAGGCTGAGCACGCCGCGGTTGTGCAGATTGAAACCGGGATTGATCAACGCCTGGGCCTGACTGGCGATGGCCTTGACCAGCGCCGAAGGGCTGTGGCCGAGGCTGTTGGCGCCGCCGGCCTGGGAGAAGTCGAGATAAGCGCGGTCGTTGCTGTCCCACAACCAGGATCCCTGGCCACGCACGAAGACCTGCGCCGCTCGCTCGACGCTGGGCATCAGTCGCTCGGCATTCAGGCTATCGCCTGCCTGGGGTGGACCGGCCTCGAAAGCGAGGTCATCGAGACTCGGCGCCTGACGCCGCAGACTGAACAGATTCATTGCAAAAAACCTCGCTTGAGGTTTTTTGAACCGCCTATGCAAACACTGTCGAAGCAAACGCTATTCATCGCGCTCTCTGGCCCTGTAAGCCTTGTGATTGCGGTTAGACTAGGCTCACTGACGGCTTCGGGCCATTTCGATTTACCAGCATTTTCGATAAGCATTACTTATGGATTTCAAACAACTGCGTTATTTCGTCGCGGTCTACGAAGAGGGTCATGTCGGCCGGGCCGCCGAACGCCTGTCGATTTCGCAACCGGCGCTGTCGCAGCAGATTCGTCAGCTCGAACAGAACCTCGACGTCACGCTGTTCGAACGCAGCAGCAAACGCCTGTTGCCGACCCTTGCCGCGCACACGCTGTACAACCACGCCGTGCCGCTGCTCGACGGTTTGCAGCGGGCGCGGGAAGCGCTGGGCAACTTCAAGGGGCAGGCCTTGCGTACGCTGGCGATCGGCGTACTGCAAACAGTGCACACCAGCCTCGTGCCGCAAATGCTCGAACGGGTGCGCAAGGCGCAGCCGCATCTTGTGGTGCAGATCTATGAACTGACGGGGCTGGAGATCGAGCGCCGTTTGCTCAACGGCTCACTGGACATCGGCATCAGCTACCTGCCGCCGCGCCAACCGGGGCTGCATGGCGTGATGTTGTATGAAGATGAGCTGACGCTGGTCATCCCGGCGGATCACCCGCTGCGTGAATTCAAGAAGGTCTCGATGCGGCAGGCAGCGGAATTGCCGATGTTGCTGCTGGGCGAAGAGTTTCAGATCCGGCAGATCTGGCAGGCGCAACTGACCAGCCTGGGTCGGCGCCCGCAAGTGCAGGCCGAGCTGAACAATATGCTGGGGATTCTCGACAGTCTGCCGCACACCAAGCTGGCAACGGTGCTGCCCGGGCGTTCACAGAAGGAATACGACGATGAGGATCTGTTGTGGAAGCCGTTGAGCGAACCACGGGTGCCGCTGAAGGTTGGGCTGGTGTGCCGCGATGTGCAACGCCAGCAGGCGTCTTTGGCGTTACTGCGCACATTGCTGGAAGAAGTGATTCAGCGTGAAGACAAACCGCTAAAAGCCGCGCCGCCACTGGATCCGCTGGCCTGAAAACTTTTCTGCAGGCAAAAGAAAACCCCGCCGAAGCGGGGCTTTGCAGACTGTTTCCCTGACATCCATTTCACTCCGCCACCCTGGCAGAATCCTACGTGTCCGTGTTGTTGCTTTGCGCTTCCTGCGCGACGTCCATGAGTTGTAGATTAGCTGTGGATCCAATCTACGCATATGGGAGAACAGCAGCACGTCATGTAAGAGAATGCTTACATGACGTTACATCATCAGAACTGCTCAGCATTCAGCAGGAACAGCGACTCGCTGCCAGCCTTCACCGATGCGCTCAGCGAGTGGATACGCGGCAGCAGACGGGCGAAATAGAAGCGTGCGGTACCCAGCTTGCTGGCGTAGAAATCCTCCTGGGCTTCTTTGCCTAGCGCGGCTTTCGCCATCAGTGCCCACATGTAGGCATAAGCGGTGTAGCCGAACGCTTGCAGATATTCGACCGAGGCCGCGCCGATTTCGTTCGGATTGGTTTTCGCCCGATCCAGCAGCCACGCCGTCAGCTCGTCGAGGGTGCTGACGGCATCGTTCAGCGGCTTGGTGAATTCACCGAGGTCAGCGCTGGCGGTCGCGGTGAAGTGGCGGATCTCGTCAGCGAACAGCTTGTAGAACGCGCCACCGCTGCCGACGATCTTGCGCCCGACCAGGTCCAGCGCCTGAATGCCGTTGGTGCCTTCGTAAATCTGGGTGATGCGCACGTCACGCACCAGTTGCTCCTGACCCCACTCGCGGATGTAGCCGTGGCCGCCGAAAATCTGCTGGCCGTGCACGGTGGTTTCCAGGCCCAGGTCGGTGAGGAATGCCTTGGCCACCGGAGTCAACAGCGCGACCAGATCTTCTGCGCGCTTGCGGGTGGTCGCGTCTTCGCTGAACTTGGCGGTGTCGAGTTGCATCGCCACGTAAGTGGAGAAGGCGCGACCGCCCTCGTTCGAGGCTTTCATGGTCAGCAGCATGCGACGCACGTCCGGGTGAACGATGATCGGGTCGGCAACCTTGTCCTTGTTCTGCGCGCCGGTCGGCGAACGGCTCTGCAGACGATCGCGCGCATATTCGACGGCGTTCTGATAGGAACGCTCACCGCTGGCCAGACCTTGAATACCGACGCCCAGACGCTCGTAGTTCATCATGGTGAACATCGCCGCCAGGCCCTTGTTCGGCTCGCCGACCAGATAGCCCACAGCTTCATCGAAGTTCATCACGCAGGTCGCGGACGCCTGGATGCCCATCTTGTGTTCGATCGAACCGCAGTTCGCCGGGTTGCGCGCGCCCAGGCTGCCATCAGCATTGACCATGAACTTCGGCACCAGGAACAGCGAGATGCCTTTCGGGCCAGCAGGTGCGTCCGGCAGTTTCGCCAGCACCAGGTGGATGATGTTCTCGGTCAGGTCGTGCTCACCGCCGGTGATGAAGATCTTGGTGCCGCTGACCTTGTAGGAACCGTCGGCCTGCGGTTCGGCCTTGGTGCGGATGATGCCCAGGTCGGTGCCGGCGTGCGGCTCGGTCAGGCACATGGAACCGGCCCAGATGCCGGCGTACATGTTCGGCAGGTAGGCGGCCTTCAGCTCTTCGCTGGCGTGGGCGTTGATCGACAGGCAGGCGCCGGCGGTCAGCATCGGGTACAGGCCGAACGACAGGCTGGCGGAGTTGACCATCTCTTCGACCTGCGCCGAGACAGCCTTGGGCATGCCCATGCCGCCGTAGGCCGGATCGCCACCGACACCGACCCAGCCGCCTTCAGCGTAAGTCTGGTAGGCCTGTGGGAAACCGGCCGGGGTGCTGACGGCGCCGTCCTTCCAGTGGCAGCCTTCTTCGTCGGCCGCACGGCTCAGTGGCGCAATGCTTTTGCTGGTGACCTTGCCGGCTTCTTCGAGAATGGCTTCTACGGTTTCCGCATCGACAGTCTCGGCCAAGGCCGGCAGTTCAGCCCAGAGTTTGGCGACTTCGAATACTTCATTGAGGACGAAGCGCATATCGCGCAGCGGCGCTTTGTAGTCAGCCATGGCAAACCTCGCAAGATCTAAACAGGTGATTCGTGGAAGAGTGTTTTCGTTGAGGCCGAGTGTACCTCAACAACTTTTGTGACACATAGGGTCAACCGGTGACTGATTTGTTATTTTTGGTCACCGGCATTCAGAGATAAAAGAAAGCCCGCAATCAGCGGGCTTTTGAGTGATGACGTGTGGCTTGAGTCAGCCAGCGGCGCTGTCCATGCGCACCGCGCCGCGACGGTTCTGTCCGAACGCCATGACGCAGTTACGGCCGGCGCCCTTGGCGCTGTACAACGCTTGGTCGGCAGACTTGAGGACTTCTTCCGGGGTACGCTGTTCGACGCGTTCGGCGACACCGATACTGACCGTCACCGAGACACTGGAAGCACCGCTGCCGCTTCGACGCTGACGACCTTGCTGATCGTCCTGCGGACGGCTCTCCTGATTTCGCAACTGGATGTTGTAGGAGGCAATCGACTCGCGGATGACTTCCAGGTGCGGCATGCACTCGTCGAGGGTTTTGCCCGCAAACACCAAGGCGAATTCTTCGCCCCCATAGCGATACGCCCTACCGCCACCGCTGATTTTCGACAGCTTGCTGGCGACCAGTCGCAGTACTTGGTCACCGACATCATGACCGTGGGTGTCGTTGAATTTCTTGAAGTGATCGACGTCGCTCATCGCCAGCACATAGTTGCGGCCCAGACGCTGCATTCGCTCATTGAGCGCGCGCCGCCCCGGCAGACCGGTGAGTTCATCGCGGAAGGCCATTTGATAGGCCTCATGCGCCACGGCAGCGGCAATCATCAGCATCACCTGACTGCACATGATGTTCAGGGTGAACGGCAGGATGAAAGTTTTCGGCAGCATCCAGAACACCCCGAGCAGGCCGACCAGCTGCGCCGCATGCAACGGACGCGGGTTGCGCCAGTATTGCCAGGCCAACAGCAGGAACGCCGAAAGAAACACCGGATAGGACATCTGGATCAGGCTCATCCAGGCGCCGTGGAGCGCCGGCCAGCGGATTTCCGAGAGCCACATCAGCAGCGCCTGCGGATAACTTTGTTCAAGCCCCAGAGCAACACTGCCAAAGGCCAGCAACACGGCGAAGCGCGCGACCATGTCCTGAAACAGATGGGTACGTTCCTGCCACGCCGCGAACAGCCCGAACAGCAACGGCAACAGCAGACAGACCAGGTGAAACACCACGGCGGCGTCTTCGCGCACCTTGCCATTGTCGCGGTAATAGTCGGTCTGGGTGTCGAGCAAGAAGTAGGCGATGTACACCGTGAGCATCAGAAACAGCTCGCGCTGACGTCGGTAAACCGCACAGTAAGCGCCGCCCAACAGCAGAACCAGGGTCGGCAACACGTTGAACAGCGAAGTGAAGAACACGTTGAGGTCTTTGACGTACGCAGCCGCCAACCCCGCGAGCAACAACAGCAGTGAAGGTAGGAAATGGCTGAAACGTACAGCGGAAGAACGCGGCAAGGGTAAAGCTCCGACCCGTCATATCAAAGAGATGGCATTGTGCCTGCAATGTGGCCAGTTAAGCACACACAATGTGATCCAGATCACACGCAGTCTCTTTAACGGCAGAAAACCCGGGTTTCTGAGCGATTCGGAAACAAAAAAACCGCTGCCCCCAAGGGAGCAGCGGTTTTCGTCAGACCGCGTTGAGGCTTAGTAGCCCAGGGCGAAGTCTTCTTCTTTCATGTCCATCAGGTTGTTGGCGCCCGACAGCATGGTGGCCACGTGGGTACGGGTACGTGGCAGGATGCGCTGGAAGTAGAAGCGCGCGGTTTGCAGCTTGGCGGTGTAGAACGCGGCGTCGCCGGTGCCTTCTGCCAGCTTCTCGGCTGCCAGACGTGCCATGTCGGCCCAGAAGTAGGCCAGACAGGCGTAACCGGAGTACATCAGGTAGTCCACGGAGGCCGCGCCGACTTCTTCGCGATCTTTCATGGCAGCCATACCGACCTTCATGGTCAGCTCGCCCCATTCCTTGTTCAGTGCAGCCAGCGGTGCAACGAACTCTTTGACGGCTTCGTTGCCTTCGTTGTTCTGGCAGAACTTGTGGACGATCTTGGTGAAGCCTTTCAGAGCCTCGCCTTGAGTCATCAGCACTTTACGGCCCAGCAGGTCGAGTGCCTGGATACCGGTGGTGCCTTCGTACAGCATCGAAATGCGGCTGTCGCGAACGTTCTGCTCCATGCCCCACTCGGCGATGAAGCCGTGGCCACCGTAGATCTGCACGCCGTGGTTGGCGGCTTCGAAACCGACTTCGGTCATGAACGCCTTGGCGATCGGCGTCATGAACGCCAGCAGTGCGTCGGCCTTCTTCTTCTCTTCTTCGTCGACGCCGTATTTGACGATGTCGACCTGTTTGGCGGTGAAGTACACCATCGCACGGTTGCCTTCGGCGAAGGCCTTCATGGTCAGCAGCATGCGACGTACGTCAGGGTGCACGATGATCGGGTCAGCGGCCTTGTCCGGCGCTTTAGGGCCAGTCAGGGAGCGCATTTGCAGACGATCGCGAGCGTATTTCAGGCCACCCTGGAAGCCGATCTCTGCGTGGGCCAGACCTTGCAGCGCGGTACCCAGACGTGCGGTGTTCATGAAGGTGAACATGCAGTTCAGGCCTTTGTTCGCCGGGCCGATCAGGAAACCGGTGGCACCGTCGAAGTTCATCACGCAAGTGGCGTTGCCGTGGATGCCCATCTTGTGTTCCAGCGAACCGCAGCTCACTGCGTTGCGCGCACCGAGGGTGCCATCGGCGTTCGGCAGGAATTTTGGAACGATGAACAGGGAAATGCCTTTGGTGCCAGCCGGAGCGTCCGGCAGGCGGGCCAGTACGATGTGGACGATGTTGTCGGCCATGTCGTGTTCACCGGCCGAGATGAAGATCTTGGTCCCGGAAACCTTGTAGGAGCCATCAGCCTGAGGCTCGGCCTTGGTGCGCAGCATGCCCAGGTCGGTGCCGCAGTGCGGTTCGGTCAGGCACATGGTGCCGGTCCACTCGCCGGAAACCAGTTTGGTCAAATAGGCTTCTTGCTGCTCAGGGGTACCGTGCTCGGAGATGGTGTTCATCGCGCCGTGCGACAAGCCTGGGTACATGCCCCACGACCAGTTGGCTTCACCGACCATTTCGCTCACAGCCAGACCCAGCGACTCTGGAAGGCCTTGACCGCCGTGCTCGACGTCGTGCGCCAGACTTGGCCAGCCGCCTTCGACGAATTGCTTGTAGGCCTCTTTAAAGCCAGTCGGGGTTTTCACACCGGACTCGCTCCAGGTGCAGCCTTCGAGGTCGCCCACGCGGTTCAGCGGTGCCAGTACCTGCTCACAAAACTTGGCGCCTTCTTCAAGAATGGCGTCAACCATGTCCGGCGTTGCTTCGGAGCAAGCTGGAAGGCTCTGATAGTGCGCTTCGTAGCCGAGCAGTTCGTCACGAACGAAGCGAATATCACGCAAGGGGGCCTTGTAGTCAGGCATAGCGATAAACCTCTGCTGATGTAACCGGGAATGAACGACCGCGTTGATTTGTTGTGACGGTCAAACAGTTGTTTGAAACATACGTTTACGCCGAAATCTTGTCAAGCGTCGATCTTTTGCCGTTCGTCATGACTTTTTTCAAATGCCGGACACGGCAAACCGCCATGGACTGCAAAGCGCCACGGGCAATGAAAAAAGATTAGTTGAGGGAGAAGGACTTACAACGAAAAACGCCGCGACGAGGCGCGGCGTTCAGCAGGCAGGAGACACGAAAAATCAGGCAAATGTATCGATGATCGTCCCGAGCATTTCATCGGAAGCCTTGGCGACCTTGGTGCCTAGCTCCACCTGAAACTTGCCTTGAGCCATCTCGGCCATCGCGCTGCCCGGATCCATTTGCTGACTGCGGTCGATACCGCGCAGACGATCGACCTGCGCCTCGGAAGACTGGCTGGTGACCGAACGCTCGATGGTGTTGTTGGCGATCTGGCTGGCCGCCTGATCGACACGGTTCTGACCGGTCTGAATCGTGCTCAAACCCGCATAAAAAGCTGTGTTACCGGAGATTTCCATGGGAGCTCTCATCCTTGGGAAGGATCAATGGTTGCCATTGAAGCAGAGGCGCCAGAAAAACACCCGTCAAAAATACTGATGGCACAGTGCCTTGTCATAGCCAAAAACATTAATCCAGCAGATCGAGTTGCAGATGATCAGCCACCGCCTCGGCGCTAAGCGACTTCAGTTTCGGTACCCGCCCCAGACACGGCGCGGGAATCCGCTCGGCCAGCGTCGCCAGATTCTCTTCCAGACGCGAGGTTTTCGGATCGATGATATTGGCCACCCAACCGGCCAGCTGCAGGCCATCGCGGGCAATCGCCTCGGCCGTCAGCAAGGCATGACTGATGCAGCCCAGGCGCACACCCACCACCAGAATCACCGGCAGCTTCAACGCGATGGCCAGATCCGACAGATTGTCCTGATCCGCCAATGGCACCCGCCAGCCACCCGCCCCTTCGATCAACGTGAAATCGGCATTCAGCGCCAGGATTTCGCGCATCGGCGCCAGAAGCGATTGCACGGTCAGCGCGACACCGGCCTCACGCGCCGCCAGATGCGGCGCGATGGCCGGCTCGAATGCCACCGGATTGACCTGTTGATAAGTCAATGGCACCGAACATTCCGCCAGCAGCGCCAGCGCATCGGCATTGCGCAAACCCTTGGGCGTTACCTCGCAACCCGAAGCCACCGGTTTCCCCGCCGCCGTACTCAGCCCTGCCGAGCGCGCAGCATGCAGCAACCCGGCAGCCACGGTGGTCTTGCCGACATCGGTGTCAGTCCCGGTGATGAAATAGGCTGCGCTCATAAGGGTTTCTCCAACACGGCGTAGACCACCTGGTAAGTCGCCGGCAATCCCTGTGCCTGACGGAACTGCTCGTAAGCCTCGACCAGACCGAGAATCCGCGCGCGTCCGGTCAAGCCACCCGGCCGACCGGGGTTCAGATTGTGCGCGCCGAGTGCCTTGAGTTCGTGAGTCAGGCTGCGCACATCCGGGTAGTGCAACACATGCGCCTGATTCTGCAGACTCACGGCCCGCAAGCCGCTGGCGGCACACAACTGCTCATACCGGGCGAATTCGCGGAAGCGGTTGACGTGCACCAGACCATCGACCTGCCGCCAACTGTCCCGTAACTCGTACAACGTCCCTACACAAAGACTAGCAAACGCGAAAATCCCGCCCGGCTTGAGCACACGAAAGGCTTCGCTGAGCACCGATTCGAAGTCCGCGCACCACTGCACGGCGAGGCTGGAGAAGATCAGGTCGCAGGTGGAATCCTGCAACGGCAGACGCTCCGCATCACCGGCGATGAAATGCTGCGCGCCGCCCAATGGTCGTGCGTGATTGAGCATGCCCTCGGCGATATCCAGTGCCAGCCCCTGACCTTCGACATATCGCTCGGCCAATGCGCGAGTGAAATAGCCGGTGCCGCAGCCCAGATCCAGCCAGGTTGACGGCAGTAAACTTGCCGGCAAACGCTGCAGCAACTGTGAACCGACGTCGCGCTGCAACTCGGCAACGCTGTCGTAGCTGGCCGCCGCACGGGAGAAAGAGGCCGCGACCTGGCGCTTGTCAGGCAAGCCGCCAGGCAGCGCAACAAGAGACAAATCAGTCATCACCGCACTCGTGTAGAAAAGCCTGGATCGCACCCGCCACGCCATGGGGGTCTTCCAGAAGAAACGCATGACTGGCCTGTTCGATCAGACCAATTTCGATATCCGGCAACAGGGCGAACAACGACCCCGCCGCTTCCGCAGGCACCAGGCCGTCCTGCCCGGCGAACAGGTGCAATTGCGGGCCGCGAAACGCCTGCAACGCTTCCCGGGTATCCAGTTGTGCGAGCAATTCCAGCCCGGCCATCAAGGTCTCGGGCGTCGCATTTGGCGCACCGCCGAGCAGCAGCCGCGACATGCCGCGCGGGTCCTGCGCGCCCTGAGCACACAACAACGAGAACCGTTTTAGGGTCATCCGCGGGTCGGTCTGGCAGCTGGCGAGAAATGCATCGAACGTCTCGCCCGGCATCGCACTCGGCCAATGCTCATGGGCGACAAATGAAGGATTGCTCGCCAGCGTCAGCAGACCGCAGCAACGCTCGCCGCGCCGTGCTGCCAGTTCAGAGGCAAGCATGCCGCCCAGCGACCAACCGCCCAGCCACACGTCCTGAGGAATACATTCATCGAGTTCGTCGAGCCAGTCCTGCAGGTCGCTGGAATCGAGCTCCGGCAACGGCTCGATCTCGACATGCAGATGCTCGTCGAGTCCCTGCAATGCCGCGGCCAGAGGCTCCAGTGGTGAAACACCGAGGCCCCAGCCAGGCAGCAGAATCAGGCGATCACGCATGGCTTGGCTCCGGCGGCAGTTGGGCAAAGCAATCGGCCAGTCCTTCTAACAATAGCTGCACCTGCGCCTCGCTGTGGGCGGCAGTCAGGGTCACGCGCAGGCGTGCACTTCCTGCCGGGACGGTAGGCGGACGGATTGCCGTGACCATCAAGCCGCGTTCACGCAGCAGCTGCGACAGGCGGACGGCGCGACCGGCGTCGCCGATCAGGATCGGCTGGATCGGGGTGAAGCTGTCCATCAGCTGCAGACCGATCTGCTCGGCCCCTCGACGAAATTGGCGGATCAGCAGGTTAAGGTGCTCACGTCGCCAATGCTCGCTGCGCAGTAATTCCAGACTTTTCAGCGTCGCACAGGCCAACGCCGGTGGCTGGCTGGTGGTGTAGATGTAGGGCCGGGCGAACTGGATCAGGCTTTCGATCAGCTCTTCACTGCCGGCGACAAAAGCACCCGCCGTGCCGAACGCTTTGCCGAGGGTGCCGACCAGCACCGGCACATCGTCCTGACTCAAGCCGAAATGCTCGACGATCCCGCCGCCATTGGCGCCGAGCGGGCCGAAGCCATGGGCATCATCAACCATCAGCCACGCGCCTTTGGCCTTGGCCTCACGCGCCAGCGCCGGCAGATCGGCAATGTCGCCATCCATGCTGAACACGCCATCGGTGACCACCAGCGTGTTGCCCGTGGCTTTCTCCAGGCGCTTGGCCAGGCTGTCGGCGTCGTTGTGCAGATAACGATTGAAACGCGCGCCGGACAACAGACCGGCATCCAGCAACGAGGCGTGATTGAGGCGATCTTCCAGCACCGTATCGCCCTGCCCGACCAGTGCCGTGACCGCACCGAGGTTGGCCATGTAGCCAGTGGTGAACAGCAACGCACGCGGCCGGCCGGTGAGGTCAGCCAGTGCTTCTTCCAGTGCGTGATGCGGGCCGCTGTGGCCGATCACCAGATGCGACGCTCCGCCACCGACGCCCCAGCGCTCAGCACCGGCGCGCCAGGCTTCGATCACCTGCGGGTGATTGGCCAGTCCGAGATAGTCGTTGTTGCAGAACGCCAGCAACGGCTGGCCGTCGACCACCACTTCAGGCCCCTGCGGGGACTCGAGCAGGGGGCGCTGGCGATAGAGGTTTTCGGCACGGCGGGCAGCAAGGCGTGCGGCGAGATCGAAAGACATGCAGGCCTCGACTTTCAAGTGACACAGATTCCCTGTGGGAGCGGGCTTGCTCGCGAAGGCGGTCTGACATTCAACGGTAATGTCGACTGCACTGACGCTTTCGCGAGCAAGCCCGCTCCCACAGGGGTTTTGCATTCCTTCAGAGAAATCTGCGCAGGTTTAGACCGCCGCGTTATAGAACTGCTCGCTGCTCTTCTGCTCCACCAGCGCCTGCTCGATCGCGGCCTGATGCACTTCATCGGCATGCTCTTCGCGCGCTTCCGGTTGAATGCCCAGACGCGCGAACAGTTGCATGTCCTTGTCGGCCTGCGGGTTGGCGGTGGTCAGCAGTTTGTCGCCGTAGAAAATCGAGTTGGCACCGGCGAAGAACGCCAACGCCTGCATCTGCTCGTTCATCGCTTCGCGGCCGGCGGACAGGCGTACGTGGGATTGCGGCATGAGGATGCGCGCCACGGCGAGCATGCGGATGAAGTCGAACGGATCGACGTCATCGGCGTTTTCCAGCGGCGTGCCGGCGACCTTCACCAGCATGTTGATCGGCACCGACTCCGGATGCTCCGGCAGGTTGGCCAACTGGATCAGCAGGTTGGCGCGGTCGTCCAGCGACTCGCCCATGCCGAGAATGCCGCCGGAGCAGATCTTCATCCCCGACTCACGCACGTAGGCCAGCGTCTGCAAGCGTTCGCTGTAGGTGCGGGTGGTGATGATGCTGCCGTAGAACTCAGGCGAGGTGTCGAGGTTGTGGTTGTAGTAATCGAGGCCAGCCTTGGCCAGCGCCTCGGTCTGTTCCTGATCGAGACGACCGAGAGTCATGCAGGTTTCCAGACCCATGGCCTTCACGCCTTCGACCATCTTCAGCACATACGGCATGTCTTTGGCCGACGGGTGCTTCCACGCCGCCCCCATGCAGAAACGCGTGGAGCCGATGGCTTTGGCGCGGGCAGCCTCTTCGAGGACTTTCTGCACTTCCATCAGCTTTTCTTTTTCCAGGCCGGTGTTGTAGTGACCGGACTGCGGGCAGTACTTGCAGTCTTCCGGGCAGGCGCCGGTCTTGATCGACAGCAGCGTGGAAACCTGCACGCGATTGGCGTTGAAATGTGCACGGTGCACCGTCTGCGCCTGGAACAGCAAGTCGTTGAATGGCTGTACGAAGAGCGCTTTGACTTCGGCTAAAGACCAGTCGTGACGCAGGGTGGCAGAGGTGCTGGCGCTCATGGGCAGTTCCTTGGTTATGCTTGGCTGGCGGCTGTGGGAACGGAATACCCACAGGCGCGACACGGATGTTCGGCATATTTAAGGAAGAGTCATGCGCTGTCAACCACGAGACGAAGCACAGGTTTACATCTGTTTAAAAAACGTACAAAGCTGTTTGTTGTGCGATGAATCCGCAGAAGCAGAATTGCCAATTTGCGACGCCTGCGAAACCGATCTGCCCTGGCTTGGTGACCACTGCCAGACCTGCGCCCTGCCGCTGCCCGGCGCTGGACTGACCTGCGGCGGGTGCCTGCTAGAGCCGCCGGCGTTCGAACAGGTAGTCGTGCCGTGGCGCTATGACTTCCCGGTGGACAGTTTGATTACGCGTTTTAAACACAACGCGAAATGGCCGTTTGGTCACCTGCTCGCCGACGTTGCCGGACAATACCTGCAACATCGCTTCGATGAAGGTTTGCCGCGGCCCGATGTGTTGTTGCCGGTGCCACTGGCGAGCAAACGTCTGCGTCAACGCGGGTTCAATCAAGCGGCGATGCTCGGGCGATGGTTGAGCCAACAGCTGGATCTGCCTTTTGAGGAACATGCTCTACGACGAATTCACGATACCAGTGCCCAACAGGACCTCGACGCCAAGGCGCGCAAGCGCAATTTGCGTCACGCCTTCGCTCTGCCCCCTGACGCCGAGGTGAAAGGTCGGCACTTCGCGTTGATTGATGACGTGCTGACCACCGGCGCCACGGCCCAGGCACTGGCGCGATTGTTGAGGGATGCGGGCGCTGCAAGAGTCGACGTCTATTGTCTGGCCCGCACGCCAAAACCCGGAAACTGAAACCGACACAATCCCTTGTAGGAGTGAGCCTGCTCGCGATAGCGCAATTACTGCCAACATTGATGCTGACTGTTCCACCGCCATCGCGAGCAGGCTCACTCCTACAAGAGCACTGTGTTTGGCTTGACTGATGCGTCGCAAGCCGCCAACTTCACTCTCCACCGCCACCGTGAAAAAGCCCCCCTCCATGTCCCTGCCCACCCTGCTCTCCCAGCACATCGTCCGCCGTCCGCAGCGCATCGCCCTGCTGCAACACATTGCCGAACAGGGCTCGATCACCCGCGCAGCAAAAAGCGCCGGGCTGAGTTACAAAGCGGCATGGGATGCGATCGATGAGCTGAATAACCTGGCGCAGAAACCGCTGGTGGAGCGCGCGGTCGGCGGCAAGGGCGGCGGCGGTGCCAGATTGTCCAGCGAAGGCGAACGGGTGTTGCGTCTGTATCAAAAGCTGCAAGCTTTACAGGCACAGGTGCTGGAGGCCGCTGAGGACGCCAGCGATCTGGATCTGCTTGGGCGATTGATGCTCAGAACCAGCGCGCGCAACCAGTTGCACGGCAAAGTCGTGGCTATCGAGGGTCAGGGCCGCAACGACCTAATTCGCCTCGAACTGGCCGAAGGCCTGTGGATCAACGCGCAGATCACCCACGACAGCACCGTGCACCTGGAACTGCAACCGGGCACCGAAGTGGTGGCCTTGATCAAGGCTGGCTGGCTTGAACTACTGCCCCCGGAGCAAGTTGCAACATCTGGACACAATCTTCTGAGCGGCACTATCGAAGCCATTCTCGATGCCGAAGACGGCCCCAGCGAAGTTCGCATCGCCCTGCCCAACGGCCAGACGCTCTGCGCTCTGGCGGAGCCGCTGCAGCTTCGTACCCGCGGGCTGAGTGTCGAGCAACCGGTGCAGGTGCAGTTCTCGCCGTCCAATGTGCTGATCGGCACGCCGCTGTAATCAGGCGCTGCAACGAAAGCGTAATCGACGCTCATTAAGGTGGCTGCCAAAACCAAGCAGGGAGCCTGATGTGAGCCTATTAGAAGAAAACCAATCGACTGATCTGGAAAAGATGGTCGGCCTCAGCCGTCGCGGCTTCATCAGCGCCGGGGCGCTGTGCGGTGCCGCCATGTTCCTCGGCGGCAACCTGCTCAGCCGCAGCGCGCTGGCCACCGGCATCAGCGCCGGCAACAGCCGCCTGCTCGGTTTCGAGAGCATTCCCGCCGCGACCACCGATGTCATCAGCCTGCCCAAGGGCTACAAGTCCTCGGTGCTGATCAGTTGGGGTCAGCCGCTGCACAAGAACGGCCCGGCGTTCGACCCGAGCGGCAATGGCACCGCCGCCGCCCAGGAAGTGCAGTTCGGCGACAACAACGACGGCATGAGCCTGTTCGAATTCCCCGACGACCGAAACCGTGCGTTGATGGCGATCAACAACGAATACACCAATTATCGCTACCTCTACCCGCACGGCGGCATGCCGCAATCGGCCGAAGACGTGCGCAAGGCACTGGCCTGCGAAGGTGTGTCAGTGATTGAAGTGCAGCGCAGGAACGGCCAGTGGCAGTTCGTCCAGGGCTCGCGTTACAACCGCCGGATTCACGGCAACTCGCCGCTGCGCATCAGCGGCCCGGCGGCTGGTCACGAGCTGATGAAGACGGCCGCCGACAAGCACGGCAAGAGAGTCCTCGGCACCTTCCAGAACTGCGCCAACGGCAAGACACCGTGGGGCACCTATCTGACCTGCGAAGAAAACTTCACCGATTGCTTTGGCAGCAGCAACGCCCAGCAGCAGTTCGATCCGGCGCAAAAGCGCTACGGTGTCTCTGCCGCCAGCCGCGAGATCAACTGGCACCCGTTCGACCCGCGCTTCGACATGGCCAAAAATCCCAACGAACTCAACCGTCACGGCTGGGTGGTCGAGATCGATCCGTTCGATCCGCAATCGACCCCGGTCAAGCGCACCGCCCTCGGCCGCTTCAAGCACGAAAACGCCGCACTGGCCGAGACCGATGACGGTCGCGCCGTGGTGTACATGGGCGACGACGAGCGTGGCGAGTTCATCTACAAGTTTGTCAGTCGCGACCGCATCAACCACCGCAACGCCAAAGCCAACCGCGACATCCTCGACCACGGCACGCTGTATGTGGCCAAGTTCGACGCCGGTGACGGCAACCCCGATCACCCGAAAGGCCAGGGCCAGTGGATCGAACTGACCCACGGCAAGAACGGCATCGACGCCAGCAGCGGTTTCGCCGATCAGGCCGAAGTGCTGATCCACGCCCGCCTCGCCGCCAGTGTGGTCGGCGCCACGCGCATGGACCGCCCGGAGTGGATCGTCGTCAGTCCGAAGGACGGCCAGGTTTATTGCACCCTGACCAACAACGCCAAGCGCGGCGAAGACGGGCAGCCGATGGGTGGGCCGAACCCGCGCGAGAAGAACGTCTACGGGCAGATCCTCCGCTGGCGCACCGACCGCGATGATCACGCTTCGAAAACCTTCGCCTGGGACCTGTTCGTGGTTGCCGGCAACCCGGGCGTGCACGCCGGCACGCCGAAGGGTGGTTCGTCGAACATCACCCCGCAGAACATGTTCAACAGCCCGGATGGACTGGGCTTCGACAAGGCCGGGCGTTTGTGGATTCTCACCGATGGCGATTCGAGCAACGCCGGGGACTTTGCCGGGATGGGCAACAACCAGATGCTCTGTGCCGACCCGAAGACCGGCGAGATTCGCCGGTTCATGGTCGGGCCGATTGGTTGCGAAGTCACCGGGATCAGCTTCTCGCCGGATCAGAAAACCCTGTTTGTCGGGATTCAGCATCCGGGCGAGAACGGTGGTTCGACCTTCCCCGAGCATCTGCCGAATGGCAAGCCGCGTTCATCGGTGATGGCGATTACCCGTGAGGATGGCGGGATCATCGGCGCCTGATTGGCCCTCATCGCGAGCAGGCTCACTCCTACAAGGAAATGCGTTCCAACTGTAGGAGTGAGCCTGTTGTGGTCGAATTTTTTTAGACCATGATGTAGGAGCGGCGATTTAAGGAAGCATCATGGGATATCGGGT